>JAYKHF010000044.1:0-4661 GCA_035285305.1 Leptolyngbya sp. | reverse complement strand
CCGGATTTACCCTGCCCAATGGTGCGATTCGGTCTCCCGATGCCGCCTGGGTGGAACAAGCCCGCTGGGAACGCCTCTCCCCAGAACAGCGCCGCCGCTTTGCCCCCCTCTGCCCCGATTTTGTCCTGGAACTGAAATCCCCCAGCGACGAGCTACCCACCCTGCAAGCCAAACTGGAAGAATACCTCGCCCAGGGTGCCCAGTTGGGTTGGTTGATTGACCCCGAACAGCAGCGCGTGTATACCTATCACCCCGATCAGCCTAGGCAGGTCTTTCAGCGCCCAGACACCCTCCCCGGCGATCCGGTGCTGCCCAATTTTGTGATGGACTTCACCCTGATTTGGCCCTAGGGCTGATCGGCCCAGCGGACGCTTCAATTAAGACGCCGCAATGAACCTAAATTAATCCGTTGATTTGGCCCCAGGCGGGGCAGACAAGCCCTACATTCAAGCTAGATTCAAACTCGATTCAAACAACCAGATTCAACGATCGACCGGGTTCAACGGGAGGGGCGAGTGGCGAAGTCGAGTCGGCTATTTTCGCAGCTAGGGCACGGGCTCATGATCAGCGCCGCCGTGTTCGGAGCCATTGCCCTGGCTTCCCAACACCCCTGGATTATGCGCACAGAGGGCTATGGACAGTTGGTGCTGTGGCGGCTGAGGGGGCCTCTTGCGCCCCCCTCCGATGTGGTGATTTTGGCCATTGATGAATACTCCCTCAGCCAGGGCGGGGCCTATACCGCCAGCCCGGAACGCTACCCCTACCTGGCTCCCATCGAAGCTTGGCCCTGGCAGCGTCAGGCCTATGCCACCGCCATTGATCGGCTGATGGAGGCGGGAGCCCGGACGGTGGCGGTGGATGTGCTATTCCTCGATGCTAGCCTCTACGGCCCAGCGGACGATGCCGCCCTGGAGGCCACCCTGGCGAAATGGGGAGACCGGGTGGTGCTGGCTGCTCTCTACGAGTCCTCCAACTTGGATTGGGGGGGCTTTGCGACGCTGTTAACCCCGAAGTTCCAGGGCAACTTTCGCCAGGGCTTGATCAATATCCAGGCCGATAGCGATGGCCAACTGCGCCTCGCCCCAGACGTGGTCTTATCGGCCCTGCGTCAGTCCCACGACTTTAGAGATACCCTGCCCTCCTTTGCCAGCGCGACCCTGCAAGGGGCGGGCGTGGCGAATCCCCAATGGCCGAGTGAACAGTTCTTTTTCTATGGGCCTGGGGGCACCATCCCGACGATTCCCTTCACCAACGTGCTGGAGCCGGAGAACTGGGAACGCTATCGCGATCAGGTGGCTGGCAAAATTGTGCTGATTGGCCCCACGGCGGTTTCGCTCCAAGACTTCCATCGCACCCCCTTCGACAACGAGATGCCGGGGCCAGAGGTCCATGCCCAAACCATCACCGCCATGATCGAGGGACGCACCCTCAATCAGCCCTTGGGGAATGCCCTGCTGCGGGGGCTGATCACTGGGCTGATCATCGGTGGCGTTGGCCTGGGGTTAGGCTATCGGTTCAGTCAGCCGATTCCTCGGCTGATCGGGTTTAGCGTAGCCATTACCCTGTGGGGAGGCACCGCCTATCTGCTGATGATGGGGCCACCGGGCCAGATTATCCCCCTGGCGATCCCGGTGGCCTGCCTCGGCATGGGCGGCCTTGCCTACATCGCCACCGGGGCCACGGGGGATCGCCTGGAGGAACAACGCCTTCGCCGCACCCTAGAACGCTACGTGTCGCCATCGGTGGCCAAGGAAATTCTGAACCAGCCGGAGGATTTTACCAGCCTAGGAGGGGGGCAGCAGATGCAGGCGGCGGTTCTGTTTTCAGATATCCGAGGCTTTAGTCGCCTGTCCTACCAACTGGGGGCCGAGCAAACCGTTCACCTCCTCAACACCTACCTCAATGACATCGTGGCCCCCATCCTGGCAGAACGGGGCACCATCGATAAATTCATCGGCGATGCCGTGATGGCCGAATTTGGCGCACCCACCTCCCAGGGAGCGAAGCAAGATGCGATCTGCGCCGTCCGAGCAGCCCTCGGCATCCGCACGGCCCTCGCCGATCTGCGTCAGCGGCTCCAGGCCGAAGGGTTGCCCCCCCTGTTTAACGGCATTGGCATCAGCTATGGCGATCTGGTGGTGGGGAATGTGGGATCGCCCCAGCGGCTGGAATACACCGCCATCGGCGATACCGTCAACGTGGCCAGCCGGATTGAAGGGCTGACCAAGGTCGTCGGGACGGATCTCTTGATTACCCGCCCCCTCTATGACCTGGTGCAGGAGGACGTGATTGCCGTTGACCACGGCCTACACCTCGTTGCTGGGCGCGAGCAGGAGGCTGTTCAGGTCTATGGCATCATCGGTCTACGGGGCGACTCAGATACCCTCTACCAGCAAGTCCAGCGGGATCTCCAAGCCCACCTCGCCGCGACTCCAAAAGGCCCACCGAAATAGCCCCGCCGGTGCCCCGCCGGTTTCCTCCGCTGGGGGCCTCCCGACCTTGGGGCATGTCAAAAACCGTTACATTGGCTCCGTTACCTTGGCTTTCCTGGCAAGCTTGCTAGGATAGTCTGTGTCCAGGGTGATGCCGAAAGGGTTAACCCTGGTAATGGACAGGGCTAGCGAGATTGCGGTGGGCCTTGGCTAAGCGCACGTTAGCGCATGTTATAGAGACCTGTTTTTACGGATTTTCCATGGATATCAAACTCGTTTTAGCGGTTTTGACGGGGCTGTTTGTGGTGGCCACTCTGTTCTTTGGCACCAAAAACGGCTTCTACAACACGGATAGCTACCACGGTAATGGGTCTGCTCACTAGCCCCGGCGGGTGGTGTCGGGGTCGAGGCGGTATCGCGATCCGTGAGTGAATTATCCTGCTTTGCCTTTGGGGTGGGCCACCGAGGCGAGGGCGTTTGCCTAGAGGTCAACCTGGGGCCACGGCGGGTTCTGCTGGATTGCGGTCTGGCCAGCCTAGAGGGGTTGGAGGCGGCGCGGGATCGGGTGGCGCGGGCGGATTTGCTCCTGTGTAGCCATGCCCACCGCGATCATGCCCGTGGCTTGCTAGATTTTCACCGGGCCTTCCCCCAGGTGCCCATCTATGCCAGTGAGGTCACGGCCCAACTGTTGTCCCTCAACTGGCTAGATCGTCCAGATCAGGTGCCGGTTCATCTCTGCCAAGCCCTGCCCTGGGAAACGCCGCTCCAGCTCACCGATGATCTCACGGTTCAACTGTGGCCAGCGGGGCATTTGCCCGGTGCCGCCGGTGTGCTGTTGACCTACACCGCGCCCCAACGCACCTACACGATTTTCTATGCGGGCGACTTTTTTATCTCCAACTCGCGGCTGGTGGATGGCCTCCCGCTGGAAGCGCTGCGGGGGCTAAGACCGGATGTGCTGATTATTGAGGGCAGTGCGGGCACAGCGCGCCATCCCCATCGGCGACAGCAGGAAAACCAGTTGGCTCAGCTTATCTACGACCGCCTTCAGGCGGGGCGGTCGGTGTTGCTGCCGGTTCCCACCCTGGGGCAGGGGCAGGAATTGGCCATGCTCCTGCGCAGTCATCACCAGTTCACGGGTAAGGATGTGACGGTTTGGGTGGATGCCACCGTGGCGGCGGGCTGCGATCGCTACCTAGACTTGCTGCCCTATCTACCCAGCAGCGTTCAAAACTTTGCGCGCCACCAACCCCTCTTCTGGGACGAACGGGTGCGCCCCCGCCTGCGGCGGCTAGCCCCCGGCGAGTTGCCCACCGACGAGGCCCCGGCCATTGTCCTGGGTGATCGTGGGGCCGATCTCAGTGCCTATGGCCAAGCCTCCCATCGGCCCTGGACGGTGCTGTTGCCCGAACCCTGGGCGGATCCCCTGGCCATGATGGCTGGGGCCGAGGCCGAATCTTCCCTCCCCTGGCTGCAAACCCTGGCCCCCGCCCTAGCCACAGGCCGCATCCAAATCGAGCCCTACCTGCTCACCACCCACAGCGACGCGGTGGGAACCACCCAACTGATTCACAACCTGCGCCCCCAGCACGTGGCCTTTGTCCATGGTTCCCCCAGCCGCCTAGCCGACCTGGCGGCCCTTGAAGAACTGCAAACCCGCTACCAGCTTCATCTTCCCTCCGTGGGCAAGGGGGTAGATTTTCCCATCGGCGACCGATTTTTACAGCCCGCCGCCCCCGATCCCCTCTTTGAAGGTGAAATCACCGTCGCAGACGACAGCGTGCTGCTGCGGCTTCCCGACGGCCTCACCGCCGATCCCCGTTGGCGCACCCTAGCCGATACCGGACTGATCCAGGCCCGCTGGCAGGGAGACAACCTGGTGATCCAGGGCCTGAGCCAGCGGGATCTCTGGCGACATGTCCACCCTGAAGATCGCCCGGAACGGCCCGATAGCTGCCAACGCTGCCGCCACTGGCAAAACGGACGCTGTCGCAGCACCGCCTCGCCCCTGTACGGAATGGCGGTCAGCCCTGAGGGCCACTGTACCGCCTTTGCCCACCGCTCCCAACTCCAGGAGGCTGACCCTGACGACGCCCCCCTTGCCTAGGCAAAGGCGACGGTGACATGCCGCGTTAGGAGGCAGGGGAGTCGCCAGAAACCTAGGAATGAGACTGTTTCTATGGGTCTAACCTGGTTGACTGACAAAACTTGCCAGAACCTAGATTCGTC
>JAYKHF010000043.1:0-11976 GCA_035285305.1 Leptolyngbya sp. | reverse complement strand
CGGGCGAGGGCTAGTCCTTGGCTATAGGCGGTTCTGGCGTTGTCCGTGGCTCCGGTGGCGCGGTAATAGTCTCCCAGCCAGCGCAGGGTGATCACGGTTTGCACGTCGGGGTTGGG
Organism: Leptolyngbya sp.; assembly: GCA_035285305.1. Lineage (GTDB taxonomy): Bacteria > Cyanobacteriota > Cyanobacteriia > Phormidesmidales > Phormidesmidaceae > Nodosilinea. The sequence continues at coordinate 11,860 of JAYKHF010000043.1, read as the reverse complement.
GTTGCTGAGGGTGAGGGCCGCACGGCGTTCGAGGAAGGGCTGGGCCGTAGTGAAGTCCCCTCGGCCAAAGTAGAGGGTCAGTAGCCCATCGATGGCGCGGAGTTGGGTGGCGCGATCGCCCCCCTCTTCCCCCAGCCGCAGCCCCACCCGAAAGGCCCCAATGGCGTTGGCGGTTCTGCCGACGGCTAGGTAGGCCTCTCCCAGATGGTTTGAGGTGTTGGCTTCGCCGACGGTATCGCCGCCCTGGAGTCGATAGTTGGCCGCCGGTTCTAGGAGGAGAATGGCCTGTTCCCACTGCTCCCGCCGCAGGGCCAATAACCCCAAATTGCTGAGGGAGAGGCCGATGGCGTTGGCGTCGCGGGTGGGCTGGGCGGTGGTCAGGGCTTCCTCAAAGTAGGTTTGGGCGGTGTCTAGGTGGCCCAGGCTGAGGTGCAGCGACCCCAGATTATTTAAACCAAACACTACCCCGATGGGATCGTTGTTCACGCGGGCGGTGCCCACCCGCCGCTGAAAGGCCATCTCGGCCTCTGGATATTGCCCCAGCACCACAAAGGCGTTACCCAGGGCGCTGTAGATTTGGGCTTGGGCCTGGGTGTCACCCAGCAGGGCATAGATGGCCACGGCTTCGCGCCAGGATTGGGTGGCCCCGGCTAGGTCGCCGTCAACGGCCTGCTGGTGGCCTAACTGTGCCCATTGGTCGGCCACATCACGGGCGGATCCTTGGGTGGCGTTGCGGGGCTGAATATCAAGCTGCTGGTTGAGGTTAGAGGCCCAGATCGGGCCTCCCCCCAGCAGGATCGCTGTTACGATGCATAAGCTCAATGGCCGCAGGATCATGACGTTCCTCTCAGGGGCGGCGGGTGGGGGCCGCGATGGACGGAGTCAGGGCGTCGGCCATCGCCTCGGGCCAGTCAAAGACCCCCTCTAGCAGGTCATCGCCTAGGGGATCGGCCTCAGATTCCTCGGTGGTTGGGGGAGCCTGATAATTGAGGTAAATGATGCGGATGTCTTCCGGCAGCACCTCCTCAAGGTGTTGATAGGCTTGGTCGAGGGTTTGCCGGACATCGGCGGTCGTGATTTTTTCTCCCTCGGCCCGCAGGTAGGCCACAATCCGCGCCTCGCTCCAGCGGAAGGTCAGGGCGAGCACCAGCACCAACCGTTCTAGGGGGGGCAACTGATCTAGGGCCTGTTCTAGGTAACACCAGAAGGGCGGCGATGCCTGGGCTAGGGAATAGTGAATCGACTCCACCTCAGGAATGACCGCATGGTTAATACACAGGGCAGTGACGTTCACGAGCCAGTTCTGAAGGGTAAAGGGCTTTTGGCTGTCCTCGGTGGCCTCGGCGGTGGGGCAGTCTAGCCCGTTGAGTTCGTGCAGAATGTGCCGCCAGGTGAGGGCAAATAGATAATCCGCCTGCACTGGAGACCGGGCCGAGTGGCGAATCAGGGTATAGACCATGGGGTTATAGCGGCAGAAGATGGCCGTGAAATAACGCCCAGCCTCGGGATGCCGCTGAAAAAGACTCACCAACTCCCGATCACTGAGATGCTGGAGCGACTGCACCAAGTAGTGATCGCTTTCGGGGAAGTAGGGAATGTTCGCTGCGCTGGCCATGGTCAAAGCCACACCTTAAGTAACGACGAAACTGTAACGATGGAACGAAGGGGCACCCTGGAGGAAAGAAATCAGCCTCTAATATATCCATTTCGTCGCCAACGCACACTTTTTAAACTTAAATTTCATGCCGCTGGGGTGGATGACTGGTTGACGACGGCGACAGCGCCCTCAGCGGTCAGGGGATCCAGGGTGGATAGATACAGACCCCAGGGGCTGGGCCATTAATCGTCCTGCGTCTGGTCAATTTGTTGGAGAACGCGGCGAATTTCGTAGGCGTCGCTGGCGTCGGGGCTTTCGTAGAGGTAGCGTTCGAGATCTAGGAGGGCTTGGTCGAGGTGGCCCTGTTGGTAATGAATCAGGCCGCGATCGCGCCATTCGCCCACGGCGGCGGGGTAGATCAACAAAATCCGATTAATCGCCTCCAGGGCCTTGGGCACGTTTCGCTGTTTCAGGTAAATCATTTTGAGGTTAGTTAGCATCCGCACCACAAAGGCGGTGGGGGAAATCTGGCTGAGGTGGTCAGACTGCAACGCTCTCCCATCGCCAAATATCTGCTGAAACCGATCTCGGCAGTCCTGCTCGAACAGCACCTCGCCCCGGTGAAAGGGATCGACAAAAATCGCCATCTCCGCCACCGTGGGCCGAATCAAAAAATGCCCCGGCATACCCACCCCCGCCATGGGGAAGCCAATGCGTTTGGCCAGTTCTAGGTACACCAGGGCTAGGGTGATGGGAATCCCCATACGGCGGTGTAGGACATCGTTGAGAAAGCTATTGCGGGGGTCGTAGTAATCGTCGCTATTGCCGCGAAAGTTCAGTTCTTCAAACAAAAACTGGTTGATGGTGCGGATCACCTTCAGGGGATAGGCCGTTTCCGGCAGACGCCGTTGCAGGGCCTCTGCCATGTGATCCAACACCTCTAAATGGTCGGCAATATCGAGATCAGGGTATTCTTCCTGGGCAATGTAGAGGGCGGCCTTAGCCAAGTCCACCTGATCGGGGGCTTTCCGAAGTTCCTGGGCTAGATGTTCGCGAATCTGAGTCGGTTGAGTCATCAATGGGCCATTTACATCAATGGGTGATTCAGTCTAGGAAGCACGAGAACTTCGGGACAGCCCGCTTAAACAACGGTTTCTTCATCGGGGCACGCCAGACCAGCGGTTTTTACGGAGGTATTCACCGGGGGGCAAGGGAGGGACTATCCGTGATAGTCTTGGCCGCTACCGTAGGAAAGCGCCTCTATCCAGCGATGGATATAGTATCGCTGAACCGGGGGACACGCATCCGCAGCGGACTTGAGGTTCTGGACTAGGGGGGCGAGGGCACTGTATCCCGCCAGACTACCGTAGTGCCGTAGCCAGTCTACCAAGATCGGTAGCCCCACATGGGGAATAATTTGCGCCACCAGGGCCGGATGCTTCAGCCCCGTCACCAGCAGGGTTTTGGCTAGGGCCGGAAACTGCACCACATCTTGCAGAAAGGGCTTGAGGGTGGCGTCTCCGAGGCTGGCCATGTCGGTAAAAATCGTGGCGAGTAGCGTATTGATCTGGTGTTCGGGCAGGGTTTGATCCATGCCCACACTCATCGATTTTTGGAATAACCAGGTGACGGATAGGTTGGGCTGGTAGGGCTGAAGCTGGCCGAGGGCGGTGGCCCCGAGACAGTCGCTCGCGAGGGCGTCGTGGATCCCCTGGGTCAGCCGCTGGAGGTGGCGCATCATGGCCCCAAAGCCGCCAAAACTGAGGGGAGACTGGTGGCCGCTGCTGTCGCCCACGGCCAGGGCACGGCCCCAGGGATAGCGTAGGGGGCTGTGACGGTAGCAGGGAAAAAAGCCAAACAGCGCCCGCTTCACCGTGAGGTCATCCAGACTGACCTGCTGATACTCCGGCAGCAGGGTCCAGTATTCCTCAAACAATTCCGTCAGGCTGGTTCGCCGAGGGTCGGCATCCACGTAGGTGAACAGGTACGTGGTGCGGCCATCCCGGGCCGGAAAGGCTTCCCAAAAATACTGGCACTGATGCCGAATCGGGGTAAAGGATACGATTAAATCGCCGCTGTCGTTGGCTGGGAACCCCTCGGCGCAGGTGCCCACCACCAGACATACGGCATCGGGCCGCTGGTTGCCCCTGGCCTGCCGTGCCACCGGGGAAAAATGCCCCATGGCATCGACCATCAGCCGCGTTTTGAACCCAGGCCCTGCCTGAACCTGCACCCCGTCGGGATGCACCACAGCCCCGGCAAAGGCGGTATTTTCTAGGAGTTTTCCGCCCGCCGCCAGGAATTTTTGCTTCAGCATCTCCAGCAGGGCCACCGGGTCTACGCCGACGTTCAGTACATCCCGAACCCACAGCGGATCGCTCTCCCCAAACTGAATCCGGGCTGGGTTGTACTCCGAGGCGATGGCCGGTTCCAGTTCTGCGGCGGTGAGGAGGCCCAGATCCACCAAGGCCCCCAGTTCTCGCCGGGAGATGTTCCATTCCTGATCGCGCCCCCGCAGTAGACCCCGCTCGATCAACGCTACCCGCCAGCCCAACTGGGCGAGCCCCGCCGCCAGCAGTACCCCCAGGGTGCCGCCGCAAATCACCACATCCCACTCCACCTCCCCCAGGGGATCAGGGCAGGTCTGCATCACCGCCGAGGGGGGCACATTCCCGGTGCGGTAGCGCCGCCACAGATCATCGGCCTGGGCCAAGCCCGCCAGGGGGTTGCCCCCCAGGGGGGCCAGCAGGGTTTCGGTTAACGACGGAGACATCAGGGCTCAGCCCCCTCCAGGGGGCGGGTTTGGGCTAGACCTTTATCCTAACGGCATCCTCGGGCCGCGTCTGTCCCCGGGATAAATCGCCGTCGCCGCCGGGAGGGGGTTAGGGGGTAGGCAAGTTGCCGGGGCGCACGGTGATGGTTTGGGCGTCCCCGTTGCGGCGCAGGGTGAGGGTGAGGGGTTGGCCCACGGTGGCTTGCTCGACCACCCGCTGCACTTCGGAACCGTCCTTCACGGGCTGGCCTTCGATGGCGGTAATCACATCGCCACCTTGCAGTCCGGCTTGGGCCGCCGGGGAGTTGGGAACCACCTGCGCCACCAAGACGCCCTCCGTATCCTCCACGCGGAAGGGGCTGTTCGGGTTGGCGTTGATGTTGTCCTTCACCGCCGGAGACAGGGAGACCATTTGAATGCCGAGGTAGGCATGTTCCACCCGGCCATTTTGGATGAGCTGGGTGCTGATCCGCTGCACCGTGTTGACGGGGATGGCGAACCCGAGCCCCTGGGCTCCCTGAATGATGGCCGTATTGACGCCGATCACCTCGCCCTTCAGGTTCAGCAGGGGGCCACCGGAGTTGCCGGGGTTAATGGCGGCATCGGTTTGGATGAAATCCACCCGCTTATCGGGCACCCCCACCTCGCGGCTGGTGCGGCCCGTGGCGCTAATAATCCCCGCCGTCACGGTGCTATCCAGCCCCAGGGGGTTGCCAATGGCAATGGCCCATTCCCCGGGCTGGATTTGGTCAGAATTACTGAGGCGCGCCGTGGGCAGGTTCTGGGCATCAATTTTAATCACGGCGATATCCGTCACCGCGTCTACCCCCATCACCTCGCCGCTAAAGGTGCGGCCATCCTTGAGGGTAACCTGTACCCGATCCGCCCCGGCAACCACATGGGCGTTGGTGATAATTTGGCCGTCGGCGGTGGTGATGAAGCCGGAACCCACCCCTTCCTGAATTTGCTCCCCGGCGGGGGGGAGAGCATTGCCGAAAAACTGGCGAAACATGGGATCTTGAAACTGGGGCGGTAGGCCCGTCTGCACCGTACGGGAGGCATCGATGCGAACCACCGCTGGCCCCACCTCGCGCACGATGTCGGCGATCAGGTTGGGATTGGAGAGCGCCGGGGCGGGGGCACTACTGCGCTGGGCTAGGGCGGGGGCTTCGGTCTGGCTAGGGAAGGCGACGGCGGGCCGCTGCACCACAGATCCCAGGGTCGCTACAATCTCAGGGCCAGCGGTGGCGACCCCAGCCCCCAGCAGCAGCAGCGAGAGCGATTTAATGGCGGTACCCATCGGGCGGGCAGCGCGTTCAGAGTCAGCGTTGGTCATGGCAGGTTCTTCAAGTCAGTCTTACGATGGACTGTCCCTACGGTAATCGCCTTCTATGGCGGCTCCATGGCGAGGCCATGGCGATGCTGTGACAGCTTTAAATGCATAGATATGTGACTACCCCGTTACCCCTTCAGGGATCAGGGGAAACTTGGAAATAGACAGATCGATCTATCATCATGGGTGGGGGCCTGGTATGGATCACTCCCTCGAGTCCTATCCCTAGGAACGAGGGGCAATCCGACCTCCCGGCCTAGCATCAGCCCTAGAACGCCGCCAAAACCCCTTCCACCACCGCACCTCTGTCCGTCATCCGCCCGTTTTCAAGCCTGGAAACGGCTGTCACCTGAAGATTATCGTGCCTCTTGGCATCGTCACCCGCGCATGGATGCCCTCGCTGGCCCCCTGCGTTGATACAAGGAGTATTAGCGAATGGCTAACACCGAGCATCTAAGCATCCTAGACAAGGGGGTTGAAGCCTGGAACGCATGGCGGATTGACAATCCCGAGGTGCGTCCAGACTTCCAAGGGGCCGACCTCGCCAAGCGTAATCTCCCGGGTATTGACTTCCGCCATGCTAATTTTTATGAAGCGAACTTGAGGGAAAGCATTTTTACCCAGGCCAACTTCGAGTCCTCCACCCTATACCGCTGCGACCTCTGTATGGCCGACCTCACCGGGGCCAACCTCAGCATGGTGGACTTCTACAAGACCAATCTCTACACCGCCAACCTGACGGATGCCAACCTGCGCTACTCCCACTTCTATAAGGCCGATATGCAGGAAACCCTGCTGACAGCGGCGGACTTGGGCGAGTCTAACTTCTACGAAGTAGACATGCGGGAGGCCATCATGCATGCCGCTAACCTGGTGAGAACCACCTTCTACTACTCCAATCTATGTAATGCCGACCTGGCGAGGGCAAACCTGAGTAGCGCCAGCCTGATGGGGGCCAACATGGCCAGGGCCAATTTGCACCGCGCCAGTTGTGTGGGCACCAACCTCTTTCGGGCCACCCTCCAGGGCACCGACCTCAGCGAAGCTGACCTGCGGGAAGCGGTGTTGCGCCTCGCCAATCTCAGCCACGCCTCCCTCGAAAATGCCAATCTTTTCCGGGCCAACCTATCGGAAGCCTGCCTAGACTTTGCCCAACTGGCGGGGGCCAACTTCAAGAAAACCAACCTGTGGCACGTTAATCTGGGGCAGCTCATTCTCACCAACCCTGCCCACGACCGGGATGCCATTACCTTTGATGCCAGCGATATGAACTAAGCGGGGCAGGAATGAAATAGCCCCGCCCCAGCGCCCAGGGAGAGAATGCCTGCCATGAGCCCTAGGGGATGACCCAGGAACCCTCTATGATTAGGCCTATCTAAGAACACCGTGCTTGCACCACCGATGTAGCCCCTCACAGTCAGGGTTTAGACCATGGACGAGACTTCGACCCTACAACAAATTAGTCGCCTCATTGCGTCCCATTCTGGGATTCAAGTGCGTCCTCAGGACTATAAAACCCTGTCGGAAAAACTCTGGCAGCGCGCCAGAGCCCTCGGCCTTGCCTCCCTGAATGGCTACTACCAACGGCTGGTCCAGGAGATCACCCAGCCCCCGGCCTCCCCTGGCCCCAGTGGTCTCTCGGAATGGCAGGAGTTGTATGCCATCCTGACCATTAACGAAAGTTACTTCTTCCGAGATAAAAATCAGTATCGGCTGCTGCGAGAAAACCTATTGCCCAACCTCATTCAGCGGAAGCGGCGGGAGGCGGATCAGCAAGGCACTCGGCCTCGGTTGCGCATTTGGAGTGCGGGTTGTTCCACCGGAGAGGAACTCTATTCCATCGCAATTGTGCTCGACGAACTGCAATTACCCTGGATGCAGTGGGATGTCATGCTAATTGGTTCGGATATTAGTCAAGCGGCGGTGAATCATGCGCGCAAAGGAGTCTATGGAAGCTGGTCTTTTCGCCAGGTGCCGGCCACCGTTCAGCAGCGATATTTTCAGCCCCGCCAGCAGTTTTTTCAAATTAGCGATACCCTGCGGCAATATGTCACGTTTCAATACGGCAATCTCCTGCAAGATCCCTTCCCCAACCAGGCCAGTCGTCTCCATGAGGTCGATCTGATCCTGTGCCGCAATGTGTTTATTTACCTAGACGAGCGGGCCATCGGTCAAATCATCCACAAGTTCCACCAAACCCTCGTTCCCGACGGCTACCTAATCACAGGGCACACCGAGCTTTATGCCCAGGACACGACCCAGTTTCACCTGATTAGCTTTCCTGAATCCATCGTTTACCAAAAACAAATGCCCTGGCGATCCCAAGGCTACCCCACGCCCTCACCCCCGCCGTCCGTCGCCGCATCCCCCGCTGCCGTCTCGTCCTCGGCCCCCTCCTCCCCCGCCGCCGCATCCCCCCGCCGTGGGGCTTCTCCGCCCGCCGCCCATCGCCCCGCCCCCCGATCCCCCTCCCGAACCGCCTCTCGCTCAGCCTCTGCGGCTAGGTCTCAACCCGACGCGACCACCGCTAGATCACGCCCCTGGCCCCCCGCCAATGCAGGGCCAGATCCTGAATTGGAATCTGCCCTTGAGGAGGCCGAAACACTGCTGAAACAAGAGGCCTATACCCGTGCCATTGAGCGCACTGAAGCCATCCTCAAAACCTCTCCCCACTGCGAAGCGGCCCATAGCATTGCAGCCCACGCCTACGCCAATCTCGGTCGCTATGACCAAGCCAAACGACTGTGCCAAAAGGTGCTTCAGCGCCAGCCAATGAATACGGATATTTACTATTTATTAGCCCAAATTGCTGAGGATGAAAACGAAGTAGAAACAGCCAAGGAATACCTGCGAAAGATTATTTATCTCGATCATAACTTTGTGAAGGCATACCTCGATTTGGCCACCATCTATGAGCGGGAAAGGCTACCCGAGAAAATGCAGAAAATGCGTAACCATGCCCTAGGTTTGCTCGCAAAACTTCCCCCGGATACCGTTTTAGATGCCCATAGTGGCACCACCGCTGGGCAATGGAAAGAACACCTCCAGAAACAGACCTCTAACAATAGTCTTTCCTAGGCAGGCGGGGCGGGGCTAGATCGGTTTAGTCAATTTGACGACCTCACCCCCCTCTCTACGACGTCCACATAAGTCCTGTGTGACCTCATCTCCCCCATTGTGGCCTCCTCCATCCCCCAATTCCGGGGGACTTTGAAGTCCGATCCCTCCCGATTTCGGGGGGCTAGGGGGGCTAGGGGGACTAGGGGGACTAGGGGGACTAGGGGGACTAGAACCCGTATCGGTCAAAGGGTCAGGAGACCTGACCCCTACATGGCCCGAATGCGGTAGGGGCACGGTTTCCGCGCCCGGTGCAGAATCTTGTGTCAGCCAACCAGGGCCTCAGGGTGATTTAGGGCGTTGCCCTTGCCTTAACCATAGAGATTTTCCTAGCCTGAACCTGCCAAAACCCGGTGCACAACCCGTTATTCTAGGTAACGTGTCGCCATTCTGGGGAATACCAATGGATACGAAGGCCTTCAAGCGCTCCCTGCACCATTCCGAAAACTATTTCCGCCAAGGCTTTGGCCATGGGGATGAGGTGGCGGGCCAAATGCAGAGCGAGTATAACAGTGGCCTGATCCAGGAAATTCGGGCCTTGAACTATACGCTGATCCGGGGTGATGTCACCATTAAGCTAGCGGAGGCCTTTGGGTTTTGTTGGGGGGTGGAGCGAGCCGTAGCCATGGCCTACGAAACCCGGCAGCACTTCCCCACCGAACAGATTTGGATTACGAACGAAATCATCCACAACCCCAGCGTCAACCAGCGCCTCAAGGAGATGAAGGTGGCCTTCATTGAGGTTAACAATGGCGAGAAAGACTTCTCGGTAGTGGGGCAAGGCGATGTGGTGATCCTCCCCGCCTTTGGGGCGAGCGTTCAGGAAATGCAGTTACTGAACGATAAGGGCTGCACCATTGTGGATACCACCTGTCCTTGGGTGTCCAAGGTGTGGAACACCGTGGAAAAACACAAGAAAAAAGACCACACCTCGATTATTCATGGCAAATACAACCATGAAGAAACCGTGGCTACCAGTTCCTTTGCCGGTAAATACTTGGTTGTTCTCAACCTTGACCAGGCAGACTATGTCGCCAACTACATCCTGAATGGTGGCAACCGTGAGGAGTTCATGGCAAAATTCGGCAAGGCTTGCTCCGCCGGGTTTGACCCGGACACCGATCTAGAGCGCATCGGCATTGCCAATCAAACCACCATGCTGAAGGGTGAAACCGAGCAAATTGGCAAACTGCTTGAGCACACCCTGCTGAAAAAGTATGGCCCCCAAGCCCTCAACGATCATTTCCTCAGTTTCAATACCATCTGCGACGCCACCCAGGAACGCCAAGATGCCATGTTCAAGCTGGTGGATGAGACCCTAGACGTGATGGTGGTGATTGGCGGCTACAACTCTTCCAATACCACCCACCTGCAAGAAATTGCGGTGGAGCGCAACATTCCCGCCTACCACATCGATAGCGCCAGCCGCATCGGCCCTGGCAACCGCATCGAACATAAGATTCTCCATGGCGACATGGCCATCACCGACCCCTGGCTCCCCGATGGCCCGATTGTGGTAGGCATTACCTCGGGAGCCTCTACCCCTGATCGATCCGTGGAGGAGACCATCGAGCGCATCTTCGCGATTAAGTCAGCGCCCGTGCTCGCCTAAGCCCAACCCAAGCCCTGGCCAACGGTCTAGGATTGACCTCCAGCCCTGGCCTAGGGGGTCGGGTCGGAGCCGAATTTGCGCCCGATCCACCCGACAATCCCGCTGGCAATGGCCCCGGCCATCAGCACACTGATGGCGGGCAAAATCAGCGGATTCCAGAGGGAATACCACAGGTCGAGGCCCAGGTCGAGGTTCATGCTGCGCCCCACCACCGCCACCATAAACCAGGCGAAGGTGATGAGCACCAGCCCCAGATCGATGACTAAAATCCAGCTAATCGTGCGCGAAATCATGTCCTTCATGGCGAATCGGTCAAAATAGCATCGGTGTGTTTAGGGTGTTCCCAGTGTATCTGCAAACCTCTGATCCCGGCTGAGTCTATGCCTGATGATGTCTTACCCTTCCTCGGCGGAATCGCGATCTTGGTGTTGTATCTCCTGTGGTCTGCCGCCACCGAAATGGGAACCCGCTGGCCGGGGGCCAGGGCGGAGGATCGGGTTAGCCCTCCCAAAAAACAGGCTGATTCCGCCAAGAACCAGCCCCGTTAGTCATGTACAGCTTTTTCAAAAGTCTATCGCCTCTGGGGAATCACACCCGAAGACTGGTTCGATGAAGTCTGGTTCGATGAAGCCTTAGTCGATACGATTTAACCAGGTGAGGATCACAATCGGCGGGACAACTTCTCCAGATATTAGGTATTTATTCTTAGAGAATTTAGGTCTGGCCGACCTAGATCAGAACGTAGGGTTTGACTAATCCTGGTCTTGGGGAATCAAGAGATTATCCGGATCGACGTAGTGGCATACGGCATCGTCCACACAAATTAAGGCCCACCCAGAGGCATCAATGCTGACGAGGTTGTAGTCCCCATCCTGGACAAAGAAGCCTTTATGATTGCGGGTTTCGGGCTTGATCCCAACAAAGGTGTCAGACATAGTTACACACTCCAGAAACAACGATGAGCAATAATGAAGAAAAGCTTATGGTCTAGTTAGGAAAATCCTATCATCTCCTTCATGGGATTTTTATTAAGTAATTTAATGAAATATGTTGAGATGGGGCCAAATATCCCAGTCTGAAGGGGAGCTACGGCTCCAAAGACCCCTGAAATCGTGACAAAATCTTGATGAGACCAAAAATTTTGTCGTCAACGAAAGATTCATTGACGCGATGTAAACTTTCTCCTCAGGTCTTCTCAGGAAACATAAATCGGCATAAATACTCATCTTTGCACACCCTCAAGGCGACTCAAATGCTCGTGGATAGCGCCCTCGATTCGCTAACAGAAACGTCTTGTGACCCTGGTTGACTGACAAAACTTGCGAGAAGCCACGTCCGTCAAAGGGTCAGGAGACCTGCCCCCTACATGAACCCAATACGGTAGGGGCGCGGTTTTCGCGCCCGATGCAGAATCTTTTGTCAGTCAAC
>JAYKHF010000042.1:0-8357 GCA_035285305.1 Leptolyngbya sp. | reverse complement strand
CAAAAAGACCACCCAGTTCTAGAGAACGAGTGGTCTTTTTGGAATGCCAGGAGGCGGGCTTGAACCGCCGACACGAGGATTTTCAGTCCTCTGCTCTACCAACTGAGCTATCCCGGCTGGGCTGTTTTTCAGCGCTTACATACGATAGCAAGCCAGTGTCCCCTCTGACAAGATCGTTTGGGCAAAAAATATAGCGGGATACTCAGGGCTAGATCGTTGCGGTCTGGGGAAGCCTCCCCCCGGCCTAGGCCGTACCGGGAGGAGATCGAGGCTGGGACTCATCTGACCACAGCAGACCATTCCCGCCGGGGCTACCTAGGGCACTTCGCGCAGACGAGCGACCTTGAGGCGAAAGGGGCCAGATCCTTGTCCGGCATAGGCCCGAATCCGCACGGTGTAGGTGCCGGATTGGGTGATGCGGGCGAAGAGCAGGGAGTTGGTGGTACCGTCGGGGCCGTCGTCGTTTTCGCTGATGGTGGTGCCGTCTTCACCGATCAGGGCAACCATAGTATCGAAGGCTTCGGAAATAGCGTCAATGGCCACCTGATCCCCGGCTTCTAGTTGCACGGTATAGTCTCTAGCGAAGCCGCCAAAGCCCGTCGGAATATCGCGATTAGAGAGGGTATCGCTGATTTCCCGAGAGGCGGGCAGGGGAATGGGGGCATACATTTGTTGGGCTTGGACGCGCAGACCGGTTCCGGCGATGAGCAAAACCGTGGCCGGAAAGAGGAGGCCGTGGCGCAGTAAAGAGGTAGCTCGCATGGCGTAAGGGGATAAAGGGATGAAACTCTGGCAAGCGGGGGTGCGTTCCTGCCGATGGCAGGCTATCATGCGCCCCACCCTAGGAGGCGTTTGGTCCCAAGGAGAAACCGCTGCTGCCCATTATGGCCTAGGGTCTGGGCGATTTCGGGAAAAATCAAGGTGTTTGTTAGATTTCGCGACAGAATCCTGCCCCCGCTGCCGCCAGTCCTGAACCAGGCGTTGTAGGGAGGGCGATAACCAGCCGTCGTACTGGGGATAGACCGGCAGGCGGGGCTGCAATGACCAGCCGCCGGGACGGATGAGCCGCTGTAGGGCTTCGGCAGTGGGGTGATCATAGTCGGGGTTGACTTCGTCCAGGGGGCTGAGGCCACCCAAGTCCCGCACTCCGGCGGCAAGGCAGGCCAGCAGGTCGTCCCGGCTGACCAAGTTGGGGGGAATTTGGAGGGTAATGTCTGGCGGCAAGATCTGTCGGGCTAGGGTGACGGCCCGCCGTAGCGCCGTTCCCACCAGGGCGGATCCTTTCACGGATTGGCGCTCTCCGGGGCGGTGGGGTTGCAGAATGACCTCCTGAATGTGGCCATGGCGTTGATGGCTGGCGGCAATGGCCCCCAGCGAGTCGGCCCAGTCGGCCTCGGTTTCCCCCAGCCCCAGCAGCAGCCCGGTGGTGAAGGGAATGCCCAACTCCCCGGCCCAAGCCAATTGCTGGAGGCGCACCGCTGGCCGTTTGCTGGGGGCATGGCGATGCACCGTTTCCAGCAGACGAGGCGTGATCTGCTCCACCATCAGCCCCATGGACACATTGACCTGCCGTAACTGGGCCATCTCCTCCCGACTGAGGGGGCCAGCGTTGGTGTGGGGCAACAGTCCGGCCTCCAAGGCCAGTTCGCAGAGGCGATAAATGTGATGAAACCAGGCTGCTCGCCGGGGACTGTGGGGGGCCACCTCACCGCTCAACACCAGCACCTCCGCCACACCCCGCCGATGCAGGTCTACGAGGGTTTCCTGCACCAGGGTCAAATCAATCCAGGGGGATTCCCCCGGATTTTGCCGAAAATTGCAGTAGGTGCAGCGGTTGAAGCACTCGTAGGTGGGCACCAGGGTATGGGCCGGACTGTAGGTGATGGGGCTGCGGCCTGTCTCGGTGAGGGAATCCATACCGTCGGGGTGTTCTGCGGAGGTTCGGCGGCAAGCGGTTAGGCGGCAAGGCGTTCGGCGATGGCGTTCCCCCAAATGTCCGCCAGTTGGGCGACGGTGTCGGCAATCAGGGGCTTGCCGTCTTGGGTGGTGAGGGTGAGGGTATCCCCCTGAACCGTGCCGAGGGGTTGCCAGTAACCCGCCAGGTTCTCAGCCAGGTAGGCTTCCCAGGCGGATTGGTGTTCAGGGCTGACGGACACCAGAATCCGGGCACCGCCTTCCCCAAACAGTAGTCGATCCCAGCGTAGGTCGGTCTGGGCAGAATCTAAGGACACCGTCACGGCGGCCCCTAGTTGGCCACTGATGCAGGCCTCCGCTAGGGCCACGGTCAATCCACCCTCGGCGCAGTCGTGGGCGGAACGAAGCCAGCCCTGGGCAATGCCGTGGCGGCAGGCCGCTTGTACACGCTTTTCGAGGCCCATATCAATGGCGGGGGGGTGGCCCGTGGCTTGGCCCTGCACCACCATCACATATTCCGAACCGCCAAGGGTGACGAGGGGGCGATCGCCCGTGATCGCCGTTGGGGTGTTTTCGACCGTGACCCCCAGTAAATAGATGCGATCCCCCGCCGCCTGCCAGCCCTGACCACAGGTAAAGGTCAAGTCGTCAATTAGGCCCACCATGCCGACCACGGGGGTGGGGTAGATGGGCTGGGGGTGGCCCTCGCTGTCCACGGTTTCGTTATACAACGACACGTTGCCCCCGGTGACAGGGGTTTCAAACTCGCGGCAGGCCTCGGATAGCCCCCGGCAGGCTTCCGCCAGTTGCCAATAGCCGATGGGCTTTTCAGGACTGCCAAAGTTAAGGTTATCCGTCACCGCCAGGGGCAGGGCACCGACGCAGCTTAGGTTGCGGGCCGCTTCGGCCACGGCGGCTTTGGCCCCTTCGTAGGGGTTGAGGTACACATAGCGGGCGTTGCAGTCCACCGTGGCGGCTAGCCCTCGCACCACCGCACCGGGCTGATAACCGGGCACCGATTCCAGCGGACGCAGCCGAATCACCGCCGCATCCCCCTGGCCGGGACATTGCACGGTGTTGTTCTGCACCTGATGGTCGTACTGGCGGTAGACCCACTGTTTGGAGGCAATGGTGGGCTGGCCCAAAAGCTGGTGCAGGATCGCTGTCCAGGCGGTTTCTCCGGTTGCTTTGGCCAGCCCTGACACCGTGGCAGCGGGCAGGCTATCTTCGCTCCAGGCCCAGGCCGCTTGGGCGTAAGCGGGTGGTTCAGGCAACAGTTCCCGGTGGTAGAGGGGGGTATTTTCCGCTAGGGCCAGGGCCGGAATTTCGGCGGCAACTTCGCCCTGAAACAGAATCCGCACGATGGGTTCTTCGATTACCGTCCCGGCAACGACGGCATGGAGCCCCCAACGCTCGAAGACCTCAATCACCTCGGCTTCGCGCCCCGCTGCCACCACAAACAGCATCCGCTCCTGGGACTCTGAAAGCAGGTATTCGTAGGGCACCATGCCCGTTTCCCGCACGGGGATGAGGTCGAGGTCTAGCTCGATGCCGACGCCGCCCTTGGCCGCCATTTCCGAGGTGGAGCAGGTGATCCCCGCCGCCCCCATGTCCTGGGCGGCCACAATGGCCCCGGTTTTGAAGGCTTCTAGACAGGCTTCCACCAGGGATTTCTCCAAAAACGGATCGCCCACCTGCACCGCCGGACGGTCGGCCTCGGATTCGTCGGTGAGTTCGGCACTGGCAAAGCTGGCCCCGCCCATGCCGTCGCGCCCGGTGGTAGACCCCACGTAGAGGACGGGATTGCCCAGCCCCGCCGCCCCTGACTTCACAATATCCGGCGTTTCCATGATGCCAATGGCCATGGCGTTCACCAGGGGATTGCCGTTGTAGGCGGCATCAAAGTAGACCTCGCCGCCCACGGTGGGCACCCCAAAGCAGTTGCCATAGTGGGAAATTCCGGCTACCACGCCCTGGCACAATCGACGGGTGCGGCTATCGGCCAAATCGCCAAAGCGCAGGGAATTCAGCACCGCAATGGGCCGCGCCCCCATGGTGAAAATATCGCGCAGAATGCCGCCCACCCCCGTCGCCGCCCCCTGGAAGGGCTCCACCGCCGACGGGTGATTGTGGGACTCAATCTTGAAGGCCACCCGCAGGCCATCCCCCGCGTCGATGATGCCCGCATTTTCCCCTGGCCCCACCAGCACCCTTGGCCCTTCGGTGGGGAACTGCTTCAGCAGTGGGCGCGAATTCTTGTAGCAACAGTGCTCCGACCACATCACCCCAAACATGCCCAGTTCCGCCCGGTTGGGATGACGACCCAGCCGCGCCACAATCTCGTCATACTCTTCCGGCTTGATGCCCTCGGAGGCAATTTCTTCGGGGCTGAAGGGGGCGGCGGCGTAGGCGGTCATGGGTAGGCGCTCACAAAACGACGAAAAAACTGCCTCACGATCTTAATTCAAAAGACGGAAGGCCGATCCTGGGGTAACTTCCTGGTCTAGCCACCGCCCACACTAGCCACCGCCCACAATGGTGACGATTTCCAGGCGATCATTGGGGTGAATTTGGGTGGTTTCCCAGTGTTGGCGATGGAGAATTTCGCCGTTATATTCCACGGCAATCAGTCGCGGATTCAGCCCCAGGGCCACCAGAAACGTGGGTAGGGTGGTACCAGGAGGGCACAGTTTGGCCTCTCCATTGACCTGCACGGAAAAGTGATCGACAGTGGGATCCATCATGGGTCTAGCGAGATAAATCGTAGCAGTGGGGCAAAACGGCGCTGCCGCCGATTCCTTTCATACTAGAGGTTCCGTCGATCAAAACGCCCACGGGAAAGCCGCCCCTCCACCGACAGCGGAGATCACCGAGCGATCTGTCCTAGGGCAGTGTCAAGACTAAGAATTAGGGCTTCGACAAGCTCAGCCCGAACGTGTTGTTTACGGTCGTCCTGAGCTTGTTGAAGGGCTTTGAGGATATCTGAAGCCTAAATTTAACCCTGACAAACCACTAGACTGACACTGGAATCGACTGAGGCCGTGGGATCGTCTCGGGATAGACTACTCTCCAGTGCGAGGTATGTATTGTGACGTTGTCCCCCCAGGACTCTTCCCCCCGGCTACGATTTCACCAAACCCCCGGGCGCTGGCTCTATGCCCTGTGGAAATTTTGGCGACCTCACACCGTCATCGGCACCAGTCTCAGCGTCTTGGGAATCGCCACCGTGGTGCTGGCAGATCTGGAGGATGAGCCGTTATTGACGGGGGCTAGGCTAGCCCTGGTGGGGGCGGCGCTGATCGCCTGTCTGCTGGGTAATCTGTATATCGTTGGCCTCAACCAGCTTGAAGACATCGCCATTGACCGGATCAACAAGCCCCACCTGCCCCTGGCGGCGGGGGAATTTTCCATCGCCGATGGCCGCTGGATTGTGGCCCTGGCAGGATTAGGAGCCCTCGGCGGAGCCGCAGGGGGCGGGCCGTGGTTGCTGGCCACGGTGGGCCTCAGTTTAGCCATTGGCACGGCCTATTCCCTTCCCCCAGCACGGCTCAAGCGGTTCCCCTTCTGGGCCTCCTTCTGCATCTTGGCGGTGCGGGGGGCCGTGGTAAACCTCGGGCTATTCCTGCACTTCAGCCACCGCCTAGGGCAACCCCTGGCCATCCCCGATCGGGTGTGGGCCTTAACCGGGTTTGTGCTGCTGTTCAGCATCGCCATCGCCCTGTTCAAAGATATCCCGGACATCGAAGGTGATCGCCGCTACGGCATCCGCACCCTTTCCGTCCACCTCGGCCAGCGCCCAGTCTTCAACCTAGCGAGGGGCATCCTCACCGGGTGCTATCTCGCCATGGTGCTGGTGGCCCCTTGGCTCACGGGGGTAAACCGTCCGCTGCTCGTCATCACCCACCTCCTTGCCTTGGCCACCCTGTGGATCGTCAGCCGCCGCGTCGCTCCCCTCTATCCTCACCGCCCCACCGCCACCCTGTCCTACCCCAACTTCTACCAGTTCATCTGGAAGCTCTTCTTCCTGCAATACCTGATCTTCCCCCTTTCCTGCTGGCTGGCCTAAGCCCCCACTCCGCCGCATCCGTAGGGGGCTCTCCCCAAATCCAAGAACGCCATAGGAACGACGAACCGGATGCCCAGGCTGGCTGGCTGACAAAAGATTTTGCACCGGGCGCGGAGACCTGGCCCCTACCGCCTTAGGGCTATGTAGGGGCCAGGTCTCCTGCCCCTATTAGGGCCATGCAGGGGTCAGGTCTCCTGACCCTTTGACAGATACAGATGCTTGCAAGTTTTGTCGGTCAACCAGCGCCCAGGTTTCCAGGAAGGATTTTCCCTAGAAGAGTCCGCAGAAACCTATCGTTAAAAAACAGAGTACCTAAGTCGATCTCAGGTGTTAGTTTTGGCAATAATGTGGGCAAGCTGAAAGCAACAAACACAAACACACCATGGAGGATAAAAACTAGGTAAGTTTAGCGTGTTCTAGGTGGCCGGAATTTGAGCGAGATTAGCTCGAGAAGTTCAGTCACCTTTCTAACTTTATCCACGGCCACTAAGCCAAGTGAATCATCATGATTTTGGAAGAAGCCCTAAAAACCATAACAACCGATGCATCTGAATCGCAAGTCGTTGATCACTTTGTCCAGCCTTTTATGGATGCCTTAGGATTTAATCATCTAGAGCGCATCCGAGAGTTTCCTGTTTACGGACAAAACAAAGTTGATCTTGCCGCCCGCAAAAATATCGACGACGATATTTTTATTCATAGCCACCAAAAGCCCCATCTCTATATTGAGGCAAAGGCCAAGTCTAAGAACTTGGGCGATGAAAAGCATGGTGACTATCGTAAGGCTGTCGAACAGCTTAAGCGATATCTACAAGCACCTAGATCTAAAACCGTAACCTGGGGAATTATCACTAACTCCAGTCATATTCAGCTTTTCCGAAAACATGGAAGAGTAGTTCATCCCGTAACTCCCTGCTTACTTATAGAGGGCAATATCAAAAAAATTGCCCGTGACTTCAAGAAAATCATTGAGACTCCTAGGCGTTCTCTCAATGTTGCCATTTACAACAACAAAGGCGGAGTCGGGAAAACCACAACCACCTTAAATATGGCCGCAACCCTCACCAGAGAGGGCAAGAAAGTTCTCATTGTTGATTTCGACCCAAATCAAAGTGACTTGGGAGATGCGCTAAATTTGTCACCCTTAAATGGAGAAGTTTGGAGCGCATTAAAAGACAAGACTGGTGATGCAAAAAATATCATCTCAACCTATACATTTGAGCATCCTAGCCTGAAGAATCCCTGGTGCTTCGACATTATCCGAGCTGACGAGAAGATGTCTGGTGAGTTAGATGAAGGTGACTTGAGAAAATACCTGAAAATCCATGACCTCAGGAAAACTCTGGAGTCTGTTCGCAATGATTATGACTATATCTTAATTGATACACCACCTAACTGGAGAATCTTTGCTCAGCAAGCGATTTATGCGGCTGACGTTGTTTTAATTCCGGCCCGACATGACAACCTGCATTCTCTGCAAAATGCCGGAACAGCAATTGCGAAGTATATTCCTGAAATCCAGAGAGAGCGTCAACTCAGAGAAGAAAATGGGCCAATGGCTTTGCCCATTTTCATGAATAACGCCTTCAAAGAAACTGAGCATCAAATGGGGCTCATGCGTCAGGCGATCAGCTCCATCATTGCAGACTTTAGGAAGAAGTCAGATTTTGACTTGCTTCCCTATTTCTATCCAAAATACAAACCAGGGCACAAGGATTTCAGCATGATCTCAATCCCCTATATGGCCTACATTTCTCGTGCAGACTTCATGCACATTCCAGCAGCCTTCGGATTTAAGGTTGCCCGTGAGCAGTATCAAAAAATCGCGAAGGAGTACTTTCTCTAATGGCCATTTCCGACATCGGCAACTTAATGTGTCTTCCCATCGATGAAATTGAGCCAGGTCAACCCACTGAAGTTCATCCCTATATCCTTCAATTTGCAGCGAAGAAAGTCAACCAAAACGGTCGCAACTGGATTCCTGTAATTGTCAAAGAGATTGGCCTAGATCAATATCAAGTCATCGCTAACTCGTTTATCTATGCTGTAGCCATTGAAGCGGGCTTAGAAGAAATCTGGTGCATTATCGCCGAAGACTCCCCTGACGTAACCGAGTTAAGCCAAGCCCTAGCCCTAGAAGTACCGCCTAGAACCAATCTTTCCACAGCGGATCGGGATGAAATTTCGGTAGCTTTAGATTATCTGATCAAACAGCCAGGAACTCCGCTAAAGGGGGTGCGGGCGGCTTCTGTGGTCGCCCGACTGGATGAAGCTCCCCGGGAATATTGGCAAGACCTAAAACCCGTTACCAAACTGGGTTGCGGCATCACGGGAGGAGCCAAATTAAAAGCCCTAGAGCAGGTTTTCTACCTGACCC
>JAYKHF010000041.1:0-5250 GCA_035285305.1 Leptolyngbya sp. | reverse complement strand
ACTCCCGACTCCCCACTCCCGACTCCCGATTCCCCTCCACCCAACAACTCAACCTCATCCCCCCCAACGAAGAACAACTCCCCCTCTTCTAACCCCCCACCCCCCAGGGCGGGGAAACCCCGCCCCTACCCGACTCCCCAGGGCGGGGAAACCCCGCCCCTACCCGACTCCCGACTCCCGACTCCCATGACCAACCTAACCATCAACCTCAACCTCCCCCGCGACCTCCTCGCCGCCCTCAACCTGCCCGAATCGCAACTGCCCCAGCACATCTTAGAAATCCTGGCGCTAGAGCTATTTCGTCAGCAGCGCATCTCCGCCGGAAAAGCCGCCGAACTGCTCTGCATTTCAAAGCTAGGCTTCATCGAACTCTTGGCCCAGCACCAAATCCCCTACTTCACCGAAACCCCCGACGAACTCGCCGCCGAAATTGCCACCGTTGAACACCTGCTAGGGAACTAGCACCATGCTTGTTGTATCCAACTCCAGCCCACTCATCGCCCTGGCCCGTCTGTCCTATCTAGACCTGCTCCAAGTGCTCTATGGCGAGATTGTGATCCCCCAGGCCGTCTATCAAGAAGTTGTCCAGGGCGGAAACGGGCGAGCAGGATCAGCCGCCGTCCAAGTCGCCCCTTGGATTAGCACCCAAACCGTCCGAGACACAATTGCCGTAGACATCCTGCGCGAACAACTAGATCGTGGCGAAAGCGAAGCCATCGTCCTCGCCCTAGAAACCCAAGCCCAACTGCTGCTCATCGACGAAGCCAGGGGTAGACGCATCGCCCAAAGCCGACGACTGACCCACGTCGGCACCGTTGGCATCATCGTCCTTGCCAAACGCCGAAACCTCATCCCATCCGGCACCCCCATCCTCGATCAACTGATCAAAATCGGCTTCCGCATGGATGCCGCCCTCTACCAAAAAGCCCAAACCCTCATGCAAGAACCCACCTAACCCCACTCCCCGCTCCCATGACCACCCACCCCAAACCAACCCCAACCCCAAAACATCCCGCCTTTCGCTCCCCCACCGGAGGCTCCCTTCTCAGCCATACCGAAACCTGGGCAGGCGACGACTTTGAAGAATGCCTAGAAACCGTCTACGAAACCCGAGTCCCTATCAAACCCGGCTTGGCTACCCCCAACCCCCCAGCGGTGCATTGCGGCCCATCCAATTGATCCCGGTATCGCTAAACACCCCCCAATCGGTGCATTGCGGCCCATCAGGATTGATCCCGGTATCACCAGATACCCCCAGCCGCGAATGCACCCTACGCCCTATGCCCCCCAGGGCGGGGAAACCCCGCCCCTACCCGACTCCCCAGGGCGGGGAAACCACGCCCCTACCCGACTCCCCAGGGCGGGGAAACCACGCCCCTACCCGACCCCCGACTCCCAACTCCCGACTCCCATGCTCAACCCCATCGTCTACACCGAAAAAGTCGTCAGCGACTTCCTGCGCTACCAGCTCACCGCCTACCCCTTCGCCGATGCGAATCTCTACGAGCAGATGCGCCACCTGCTAAACCTAGAGACCACCCGCAACACCCCCCTGCTGAAGGGGCCATATATCAGCCTCAGCCGCATCTTTCAGCAGGGGGCCACCGTAGACGAGTTAATTCGGGAGGGGGTGTTCCATCCCTTCATGAAAAAGCTGATTCCCCATCCCGCCGTCTATGGCCACCAAGAAACCGCCCTTCGCGCCATCCACAGCGGCCAAGCCACCCTCGTTTCTACGGGGACAGGTTCCGGCAAAACCGAATGCTTTTTGTATCCCATCATTAGCCACTGCCTGCGGCTGCGGGATCAGGGCGCACCGGAGGGCATTGCCGCCGTGATTGTTTACCCCATGAACTCCTTGGCCGAAGACCAACTGGGCCGCCTGCGGGGGCTGTTGGCCGGAACGGGGATTTCCTTTGGGCTATACGTCGGCAAAACCCCAGAGCAAACCAGCCAGGTATCGGGCCAACGGTCGGGCACCTCCAAAACCAGCTACGCCGCCGCCAAAAAAGACTACGAAACCAAGCTCATCCAGGCCCAGCGCGACAAACGACCCGATCCCATCTTTCCCACCGAAGAACGGATCTCCCGAGAAGAAATGCGCGACAAGCCGCCCCGCATTTTGCTCACCAACGTGAAGCAGCTAGAGCTACTGCTGACCCGCCAGCGGGATATTTCCCTATTTGATAACGCCTCCCTAGACTTTTTGGTGTTCGACGAAGCCCACACCTTTAGCGGGGCCAACGGGGCCGAAACCGCCTGCCTAGTGCGTCGCCTGCGTACCTTTTGCGGCAAAACCCCCGCCCAAACTGTCTGCATTGCCACCTCCGCCACCATCGCCGACCCCAACACCCAGGAGGGGCTAGGGGTGGCCCAAACCTTTGCCGCCCGCTTCTTTGGGGTGGCCAAAGACCGGGTGGCCCTGGTGGGCGAACAATACCAAGACGAGGTGTGGTCGCCCCAGCGGCACCTGCCCCCGCCCCTCGCCGCCGACCCCGCCCCTCTGCTGCAAGCCGTCCTGGCCGCCGTGGAAAACGACGACGCTGGCCCCGCCGTCAGCCACCTCTACCGCCAAATCACCGGAGTCCGCCTCGATCCGAGCCAGTGGGAAACCCAACTCTACGACCACCTAGCGGCCAACGAACTGGTCTATCAGCTTACGGTGGCCCTCAAGCATCCCCGCCACCTCACCCACCTGCTAGAGCAGATCGCCATCATCATCGGTCGGCCCATCCCCGAGGAAGAAGCGCTGATCTGGCTGGCCCTCGGAGCCGCCTCCCGCAAGGATGGACGGCCCCTGCTGCGCCCGGTGGTGCATGGCTTTGTGCGCGGCGTGGGCGGTGCCGTTGTCACCTTCCCCAAGGATCAGAATCGGCCCAAGCTGTGGCTTTCCGCCGAAGACACCGAAGGCACCAACCAAGACGACCTCTATCGCCTGCCCGTCTTAACCTGCAACACCTGCGGTCAGCACTATTTTTCCCACACCGTCGGCGACTTTAAGCTCACGGAGAAACATCCCTCGGGCGGCCAAGCCCACGGCGACCTCACCCTCTGGGAACCCCTCTCCGCCGAACTGGGGGGTGATCGCGTCCTGCTGGTGGATACCGTAATTACCCAAGACGACAGCGACGATGGCGACGATAGCCCCCGCCCCTATCCGCGCTCGGTCTATCCGATCCAGTTTTGTCGAGCCTGTGGCACCCTCCACTCTGACCCGGTGGAACGCTGCGGGGGCTGTGGTCGGCTGGGGGGGCTGGTGCCCTTGCTGGCGGTGCGCCAAAAGCCCAAACATCCCGGACAGTTAACCACCTGTGTGGCCTGCCAAGCCACGGGCCGCAACGTCTTTGGCCGCTACCGAGAACCCGCCCGCCCCATCCGCGCCACCACCGTGGCCGATGTCCATGTGTTGGCCCAGAACATGCTGCACCATGCCGAGCGGCGGCGGCTGTTGGTGTTTGCCGACAACCGCCAGGATGCGGCCTTCCAAGCGGGCTGGATGCAAGACCACGCCCGTCGCTATCGCCTGCGGGGCCTCATGTACGACTACATCAGCGCTGGCCCCCTCTCCATCGGCGATCTCACCGCCCACCTCGATAAACGCCTAGAGGCCGACGACGACCTCAGCCGATCCCTCATTCCTGAGGTGTGGCAAGTCCACCGCAAAGAAGCCGAGGGCACCCAACACGCCGAAGAACGCAAGCGCTTTCTCCGCATCCAAGTGCTGCGCGAAATTACCACTGGGGTCAAACAACGCATTGGCCTAGAACCCTGGGGCCGCCTCCACATCGACTATGGCGGCCTCACCCCCGACCTCGCCGTTATCCAACACTGGGCACCCCGCCTGGGCCTCTCCCCCACCGACCTGGTCAATGGCGTGGCAGCCCTGCTCGACATCGCCCGCCGCAACACCATCCTGCTAGATCGCGAGGGGCGAATTTTCTCAAAAAAATGGAAAGACGGCGACTTTGAGATCCAGCGGGGCTATCTGCCCCTGTTGAATAGTGTGCCCAAGGGCCTCAAGCGCACCCGCGAGGCGGACGATACGAACCGTGTTCAGCAATGGCTGAGTGCCAAGGGCGACACCGTGGCCCGTCAGGCCGCCCGTCGGTGGGGGGTTCCCCCAGAGCACATGGAGGACTTTTTCACCGACCTGTGGCACTGCCTCACCGACGAGACCAAGCTGCTGGTGCCCAGCGTCCTCAAAAATGCCTGGAACAAGACCCTAAAGGGCTGCGAAGGGGTGTATCAAATCGATGCCGATCGGCTGAGAATTGCCCCCGGTCGAGGCGTATACCGCTGTGGCGTTTGTCGCCGTGCCCATCCTCGACCCACACCGCGCTTGGCCTGCACCACCTGGCGCTGCGGGGGCACCCTCGCCTTTGAATCCGAAAACCCCGATGATTACGACCTGCGGGTGCTGGATGACCAGTTTGCCATGCTGCGCCCCGAAGAACACTCGGCCCAGGTGCCCCAAGACAAGCGGGATCGCGTCGAGCGCATCTTTAAGGGCGAGGGCGAGCTGATCAACGCCCTCGTCTGCACCCCCACCCTCGAAATGGGCATCGACATTGGCTCCCTCGATTCGGTGCTGATGCGGAACGTGCCGCCGCTTCCGGCCAACTATTGGCAGCGGGCCGGACGGGCAGGCCGTCGTCACCGCATGGCCGTCAACCTCACCTATGCCCGAGGGGCCAGCCACGACCGATCCTACTTTGCCGAACCCCTGCGCCTGTTGGATGGCGCGATTGAACCGCCCAAGCTCAACCTCCACAATACCCAGATGGTGGGCAAACATGTCCGGGCCACCGTGCTCACCCTATTGCACCAAATGGCGCGTACCGGGCAGGGGATCCCCCAGGGCGACCGCGACGACATTCAGGCCGTCCTCGCCACCTGCTTCCCCCACCAGGTGAAAGACTACCTCTTCAACGACAACGGCCTGATCCGCGATCAGCCCCTAGAGGTCAGCGCCCTCACCCACCTCATCCAAAAACACGCCCCCGCCCTCTATGCCCAGGTCGATCTCGCCTTTGCCCAGGCTTGGCCCACCGAGGATGCCATGGCGGTCACGGAAAAGGAACTCAAGGGCCACATTGCCACCATGGGCGATGAACTCACTAAGGTTATCCATACCCTGTGGAAACGCCTTCAGTGGGCCATGGGTCAACTCCGCCGACTGAGCGAAGAACGCATCCTCAAGGGCACCCTAGAACCCGAAGATGACGCCCAGTTTCGCCGCTGCGATCGCCT
>JAYKHF010000040.1:0-6501 GCA_035285305.1 Leptolyngbya sp. | reverse complement strand
ACCGGGCGCGGAAACCGCGCCCCTACCGCATTCGGGCCATGTAGGGGTCAGGTCTCCTGACCCTTTGACAGATACGGGTTCTAGCTAGTTTTGTCAGTCAACCAGCCGTAAACGACACGTTCGGGCTGAGCTTGTCGAAGGGCTAGTAACCCTGGTCTTAGGGGTTGAGGTTTCGCGCCAGCGCCGAATATAAAAAAGCCGCCCCTTAGCAGAGCGGCTTTGTTTTTTGAGAAATTGGCCCATGACCATAGCCCCGAAGGGTGGGTCGTCTTGGCCTAAAAGGTCTTAGACCACTCGGATAAACCTGGCCTAAGCTTCTTCGCGTTCAATGTAAAGAAATAAGAAGGCCATTGCCGCAGCGGGAAACACAATACCCACTAGAGGAACCAGGATTGAGGGCAGAAACGCAGCAGCCATCGGAGTTTTCTCCTTCTCACGGTTGAATCACAGCATGAGCATAAGACTACTCTGATTTGGGTCGGTGTATGTCGGCCTATGTCCATTTCGTTACAAACTGTTTTAACGCATCAGGTTGCTGGGGTACCGATCCCCGTTCGGCCTGAAGGGGGCGGCGTTTGGTACACTGAAACTCAATGGGATTTCTGCCGTCTGTGTTGTTGATAGTCCGCCGCCCCCAGTCGCTCTCCTAGGCGAGAGAGCGGTGTCAGGGACTCGGTGAAACGCCGCTCTCCCCATGGGAAAAGCGCGTTAGGATGAGGGCCACAGGGCTCTACAGGCCACAACATCCCGTCCCCGCTTTTTGTCCCAAAACTAGGCCCATGCAACTGACTCCCCAAGAAAAAGACAAGCTGCTGATTTTTACGGCGGCCCTAGTGGCAGAACGGCGTAAGGATAGGGGTCTCAAGCTCAATCACCCGGAGGCCGTGGCCTACATCTCAGCGGCCATTTTGGAGGGGGCGCGGGATGGCCGCACCGTGGCAGACCTGATGAACTACGGCACCACTCTGCTCACCCGTGCCGAGGTCATGGACGGGGTGGCAGAGATGATCCACGAAGTGCAGGTAGAAGCCACGTTCCCCGATGGCACAAAGCTCGTAACCGTTCACGACCCGATTCGCTAAAGCCCTAGGCTAGGGCCAATCTAACGTGTGACGTCAAGACGACGCTAGCGCCTATCCCGTTCATTCGGCTTAAACCGCCCCCATCCCCGACTGCTATGGCTTCCTCTGTGCCCACTCCTTCTGTCGCCGACTTTCCCCTCCAGCCTGACGATGTGGAGGCCGTAATTGGGGCATTGGTGGCCCAGTTAGAAAGTTATGTGTTTCCAGAGATCGCAGAAAAGATTCAGGTTGATCTCGATCAGCGGCTTCACAGTGGTGGCTATGGGGACATCACCGGGGGGCAACAACTCGCGGATACCCTCACCGCCCAGCTTCAAGCCCTGAGTCAGGATCGCAACCTGAGACTACACTTTAGCCCAGTGCCCCTGCCCCATCTCGATACCCAGGCCGAACCCACCACCGAAGACTTAAATCGTCAGGCCCAGGCCAGCCGTCACCGCAATTTTGACCTCAACAAGGTGGAACGCCTGCCGGGAAACGTGGGCTATATTCAGCTTTTTAGCTTTGAACCGCCGGAATTTGCCGGGGATGCCCTAGCCGCAGCGATGACCCTGGTGGCCCACACCGATGCGCTCATTTTTGACCTACGCCACAACCAGGGCGGATCGCCAGCGGCGGTCGCTTTTCTATGTAGCTACCTGTTCCCGGCCCATCCCGCTGTTCACCTCAACGACCTCTACTGGAGCGAAACCGACGAAACCCATCAGTGGTGGACAATTCCCCACCTGCCGGGGTCACGCTATCTGCATAAACCCGTGTTCGTCCTCACCAGCCCGGAAACCTTTTCCGCTGCGGAGGAGTTTGCCTACAATCTACAAACCCGCCAGCGGGCCACCCTGGTGGGCGAAACCACGCGGGGCGGCGCTAATCCCGGTCGAGGCTTTCGGCTCCACGATCACTTTTGGGTGTTTATGCCCACGGGGCAGGCCATTAACCCGGTGACGGGCAAAAACTGGGACGGCACCGGCGTAATTCCCGATGTTAAAGTGCCCACGGAAATTGCCCTAGAAACTGCCCATGTGATTGCCCTCAACCAACGGCTGGAGGCCGGGGCCGAAGGGGTGGTACGACGGGAGATCGAAGAAGCGCTACCCCTGGTAGAGCGTACCATGCAGCAAAAACGCCAGGATTTAATTGCCAACCTAGGAGGTAAAGGATGATTCCGGGAGAACTGTTTCCTGCCGAGGGCGACATTGAACTCAATGGGGGCAAAGCCACGGCAACGTTAACGATTGCCAACACCGGAGATCGCCCCATTCAAGTCGGTTCCCACTTCCATTTCTACGAAGTCAACGCGGCCCTTCAGTTTGACCGAGATCAAGCGCGGGGAATGCGCCTCGATATTCCTGCGGGCACCGCCGTCCGCTTTGAACCGGGCGATGAACGCACCGTTACCCTAGTGGCCTTGGCTGGGGAACGCAAGGTCTATGGCTTCAATGCCAAGATCGAGGGAAGCCTCTAGACCTCGGCCCCAACGGCTGAGGGGCGGTGGGGCAGGGTTCGTGGATCAGGAACTGCGGCGATCGCGCTGGATATCGTAGATGGCCTTTTCCCAGCACCATTGTTCGCTGTGGTTGGGGTTACGAAGCTGGACTTGATCCACCAGGCGCTGGGCAACATCCTGATTGCCGCCCACTAGGCGCAGCAATTCTCGTCGCGTGGAACCCCTGACCGAGCGGGGTCGCGTCGGGGACGCCGTGGATCGGGTGCGTCGATAGATCCTCCCCCGCCCTCGAAAGCGCTTGAGCCAGAAGAACAGCCCAACGAGAAGCGCAATCGCCAACAGAAAAGAAAGATCCATGTCCCACGCCATTCTGACCCGTAGAGTCCCATCCTAGCTCAGTCCTAGGCGGGTCTTCGCTTGGAGAGGCTCAACCGTTGCCCACTTCCGCTGAAAACCGCTCAACGGGTTGGTTCGTAGACCACTGATATTCCACCGTGACGTTAGACAATTTGCAGGTTTGCTCAAGTTGGCGCTGCTGGGACAACGCCTTTCTCAGCGTAAAAATGAGCTCCTGGGTCTGTTGCTTGAGGTGCGGCGATGGGTAGACCATGGCCATGGTCTGTTGTTCGAGCAGTTGTAGCAGGAGCTCGTAGTGAATGTGGGAAGGAAGGGGAACTGGCTGGTTCGGAGTCACCATAGGTGTTCCTAAAAAATAAACCCTTGGGTGTTAGGGAGGATTTCGTTCATTCAGGGGCTATCGGCGGCTAATGGGCCTCAGGCGGAAATAAGTGATCAATGGCGACCCCTGGATCCGGCTGTCGCATCAGCGACTCCCCTACCAGTATGGCATTGGCCCCAGAAGTCGCCAAGGCTTGCACGTCTTCGGCGGTGAAAATACCGGATTCTGCCACAACGAGGGCGTTTCTGGCTTGTAGGGCGTCCCGTCGGGCCGCGATCAAGGTGTCCGTGGTCGCGAGGTCAGTGGTGAAGGTTTCTAGGTCACGGTTATTGATGCCGATCAGCGTCACCGCCGGAATGGCCAGCACCCGATCCAGTTCCTCTAGGGTGTGAACCTCCACGAGCGCCGCCATACCCAGCGCCTTGGCAATTTGCACAAAGTAGCGCAGGTCCTTATCCGTGAGAATCGCCGCAATCAGCAGCACCGCATCGGCCCCTTTGCAGCGAGCCAGGTACATTTGGTAGGGATAGATGATGAACTCCTTGCACAGCAAAGGAACGTCCACCGCCTGTCGGACTTGGGCTAGGTATTCAAAGTCGCCCTGGAAGAAGGCTTTATCCGTCAGCACCGAGAGGCAAGCGGCCCCGTGGCGGGCGTAGGTCTGGGCAATGGCGACGGGGTCAAAATCTTCCCGGATGACGCCCTTGCTGGGGGAGGCTTTTTTGACTTCCGCAATCAACGCTGGGGTGGTTGGCCCCCGGCGCAGAGCGGCGATGAAGTCCCGCGCCGGAGGAGCGCTCAACACCTCCCGCTGGAGGTCGGCCAAGGGTAGACGCTCCCGCAGTTGGGCCACCTCTTTTTCCTTGTGCCAGACAATTTTTTCGAGGATGTTGCGCGGTTCGGCGTCGGGAGCTTGGACTTGGTAATGCAAATGCTTCACCGCAACGGGGGGATTGGGGGGACGACGGCGGATGGTCATGCGGGCACCACCACCGCACGTTTGAAGGCTTCGTCCATCACCTCAGAGAGGGTGGGGTGGGTGTGAACACAGAAGGACAGGTCGGTGACGGTTTGCCCCTGGTGGATGGCGTTGGCGGCTTCTTGGATCAAATCTGCCGCATGGAGGCCAATGATATGTGCGCCCAGGATTTCCCCGGTGTCCTTGCGGTAGATCACCTTGGCCAAGCCCTCGGTTTCCCCTTCCGCTAGGGCTTTGGAATTGCCCTTGAAGTAGCTGCGCACGGTGTCGATGGCGAATCCTTCGGCCTCGGCCTTTTCCTTGGCGGCGGGTTCCGTTAGCCCCACAAAGCTAACTTCGGGGTGGGTGAAGGCGGCGGCGGGGATGCTCATATAGTTGACGAGGCGATCTTGGCCGCAGATGTTCTCGACGGTGATCACCCCTTGGGCCGAGGCGGCATGGGCTAGCATCATCTTGCCGGTGGCGTCGCCAATGGCCCACAGGTGCGGTACGGGTTCGCCGTTGCGGGTCACTTGCAGGCGGTCGTTGACGGGGATAAAGCCACGCCGATCTAGTTCTACGCCCACCCGCTCTAGACCCATGTTCTTGGCGGCGGGGATGCGCCCCGTGGCCACCAGGCAGGCATCCACTTCCAGGACTTCCACCACTTCCTTGGTTTCGCGGTCGGCCAGTTCAATCACCACGGGGTTGCCCGGGGTGATGGTTTTGGCAATCAGTCCGGCGCGGGTATCAATGTCACGGGGCGCAATTAATACCCGCTGGGCCACCTTGGCAATGTCGGGGTCGAAGGTGGGCATGAGTTGATCCAGGGCTTCGATGATGGTGACTTCACAGCCCAGGGCGGTGTAAATATCGGAAAATTCTAGGCCAATGTAGCCGCTGCCGATGATGGCGATCCAGTCGGGTAGCCAGTCCAGCTTCAGGGCCTCATCACTGGTAAACACGGTTTTGCCGTCGGTGGTGATGCCGGGGGGCACAAAGGGAACCGAACCCGGAGCCAGAATGATGTCCTTGGCGGTGACGGTCTTTTCGCCCTCGGCGGTGTCGATGGCCACCTTTTGCTCGCCCACCACGCGGCCCCAGCCCTTGATAATGTCTACGCCCAGGCGGGTGAGGCTGTTGGTCAGATCGCCCTGGATTTTGCTAACCAAATTCTTCGCGTGGTCGGCGATGGCGCTGCGGTCGTAGCCCACTTGCCCCACTTGGATGCCCAGGGATTTGAGGTGGTGATCGTCGCGCAGTTCCCGCACCCGGCCCGACGCCGCTAGCAACGCCTTAGAGGGAATGCAGCCTCGGTTGACGCAGGTGCCCCCCATCACATCCGCTTCCACAATGGCGGTTTTGAGGCCCGACTTGACGGCATGGAGTGCAGCCCCGTGACCCCCTACTCCGGCCCCGATGATGATTAGGTCGTAGTCAAATGCGTCGCTCACAGCAGGCTCCTCAGGCAAACCCAAAACGTACAACAACCATTGCCCTAGCCGGATTAGCCCACCAGTCTCAGGCGACCACTCTTCGGCCATGCAACATCTTCCATTCTTGACCACGGAGGGCCTATTAGACAACACCCTAAGCCAAGGCCCCGGAAATCTAGACCGTTGCCTAGGATACAGTTGTCGAGGCATCTCCCAGGGAGGATGGGGGTTGTCTTTGGAGAAAGCAGGTCTATGAGCGGACTGGGTGGCCTCAATAAATCCCCCCATGGCGTGGTGTTGGGGATGGTGCAATTACAATTGCCCACGGTGGTAACGCCCGAGGATCTGGCGGCCCAAACCCAGCGCATTTGCGAGATGGTGGGCAAAGCTCGGCGGAATATGCCCTCAATGGACTTGGTGGTGTTCCCAGAATATTCCCTGCACGGGCTATCGATGGACACCAACCCGGCCATTATGTGTCGGCTGGATGGCCCAGAGGTCGCTGCCTTTCGGCAAGCCTGCATCGACCACGATATCTGGGGCTGTTTTTCTATCATGGAATACAACCCCGACGGCAACCCCTACAACAGCGGCCTGATTATTGACAACACCGGGGAACTCAAGCTCTACTATCGCAAGTTACATCCCTGGGTACCCGTGGAGCCCTGGGAACCGGGCAATCTAGGCATTCCCGTCTGCGATGGGCCAAACGGCAGCAAAATTGCGCTGATCATTTGCCACGACGGCATGTTCCCTGAAATGGCGCGGGAATGCGCCTACAAGGGCGCTGAAATTATGCTTCGCACCGCAGGCTACACGGCCCCTATTCGCCACTCCTGGCAGATCACGAACCAGGCCAATGCCTTCTGTAACCTGATGGTCACGGCCTCCGTGTGTATGTG
>JAYKHF010000039.1:0-3519 GCA_035285305.1 Leptolyngbya sp. | reverse complement strand
CGGTTTTCGCGCCCAACGCGGTTTTCGCGCCCGACGCAGAATCTTTTGTCAGTCCGCTTGTTCATCGTCCTGAATCGGTTGCCGTTGGGAGGTAAACGGGCTGGAAACCGACAGATTCCCCTGCTGCCGATGGCCCGTAGAAACATCGACCGGGGCCGGACGATCGGGCAGGTTTGCGATCGCGGTCTGGAGTTCGATGGCCATCCGCTGGGCCGTTTTGGAGGGTGGGGGCAACGCCTTCATCACATTCAGTTGGAAGGAAACCTGGCGCAGAATCAAGGAGGAATCGAGCCTCGCCAGATCCACCTCTAGCCCAAAGTCGGCTTGATGCTTGAGCACCGTTTGTAGCACCTGCTCCAGAAATCCCTCCCCCACGGCCATGAGTGATGCCGCCCCCTCAGCGAGGTAGGCCACCGCCGTATCCCGCACCGCCACCTCCAAGGGCTTTTGGCGCAGGGCCGTGACCAGACGCTGCACCCCCTCCAGAACCGCCGGGTTGACCTGGGTCGCCAAGGCCGACGCGGGATCAAATTGAGTCACCGTTTCCCGGAGTAGGCCGCGCACCTCCGCCGAGGTCAGCGCCCCATCGACGAGGAGGGGAATCAACGTGAGCACCGTGGATTGGAGGTGGAGGGGATCGGTTGGGGGGGTGTGGTGCTGAATGTAGCCCGCCAGGGTTGCCTGGATTTGCTGCTGGAGTTGATCATGCCAATGGTGGGCCATCTGGGCCAGGTCGGTCGCGGTGGGCAACGTTGTCACTGCCCCGAGTAGAGCGGCGGCTCCCTCTGCCAGAGGGGGCTGACCTAGGGCGATGGGGAAAGCCTCACCGAGGTTGGGCGGGCTGGGCATCGCTACGATGTCCTCCCAAGCGGCAGTTGCCTGTGCCAAGATCTCCGCACCCTGATCTAGGGGCAGGGAATGGGGTGCCATGTCTTGAAGCAGCCGCAGTACGGTGGCCGCTATCCCTTGCCGCTGCTCTGGGGTGGAAGGAATGCCGTAGGTTTGCCCATAGACCCGTAGCGTCTCTAAATACCGCTCTAAGGCATCCTGATCTAAGGCATCCTGATCTAAAGCCGTGGGGTCAACCGTCATAGCGCATCCTGGGGGAGAACAGAACCGTGGGATGGGCTCATTTTACGGCGCTTAGCTCAAAATGCCGAGATGTTCTAAGGCATACATCACGGCAGCAAGGCGAGTTTGCACCCCAAACTTTTCGTAGATATGTTCTAGGTGCTTCTTGACGGTGCGATCACTGATGCTCAGAATTTTGGCCAATTCCACTAGGCTCTTGTCCTTAGCGATCCAAAATAAGACCTCCGCCTCCCGTTTGGTTAGTCCTAATAGCTGCAACGATTCGATGGATATGGATTCTTGCTCAGTCTCCTCTAATAAGAGATAAAGCTGTTCGTTGTTAGATCCATAACTCCAACGAATGGTCAATCGTTTTCCCTCTTGCTGAAGCTGTAGGGGCCTGACGACCTGACAGCTTCCCTCCCGCTGTAAAAACATAGCCAGGTAACGATTGACCCACCGCTGCAACAGATCGGGCAAAGTCATGGGCACCGGAGGCGAGGGAAAGTAGCAACGCAGGATCTCCCTCGCCTTCTGAGTAATCCACTGGACATTGCCCTCTGTGGAGAGGGCGATCAGACCCACGAGATCCGTGGCGGCTTGCTGTTGGGCAAGGTGGTAATGCACCTGATGAAACGTCGTATGGGTCTCATAGGCTTGCTGAAGATGGGGCTGAATGAGGGTTAGAACTAGGCGATCTCGCTCGGTAAAGTGAAGCTGATCACGACGGAGCATCAGGCTAATGTATTCTTGCCCACGATGGAAGGGATCAAGATTTTTAAGCTTCTTAAGGGAAGACGGTAGCTCAAGGTAAATACCCATTCGGTTGTCTGTTTTAGAAGGCGAAAGAAACTCGGTATCAAGTAGCTTTGTTAGATGCAGCTTGGCTTCGGCCAAAAAAACGGATGTGCTGACAGATCGCCTATCCATCACCTGAAAATTATGAGTGGCCACGGCATCGAAGACAACGTTATCAGGCTGCGCCGTCAACGCCGCTGCCATTGCATCGATTGATGGCTGAGGAAAGGTGAGGACACAGGGCGAACTTTCCCCATGGAGGTTGAAGCTGATCACCTCCGTACTATCGGCATGAATAAGTTCCAGCAAAGCCGTCATCACCTGGTGGGGAAAATCATCCAAACAACAAGGAGAATAGATCAACTTTATGAACTTATCTAAGCGTTGCCAATCTGTGTGGGTCAGAATTTCCATACTCACATTTTACCGATGAATCGCATAGGAATGAGGCTTTCTATGCAGAGTAATTTATATCCTTATAAATAGTTTGTCGTCGCTCTGATCGATCCAATTTTTCCTCAGGTACAAGGACGATATCGCAGACGCAAGCTAAGTTATTCAATGGTGCTAACAGTGAATGAATTTGAAGATCATGGGACTCTAATCTGCCCTGGTTTACGTAGCAGGTATTCCACCAATCTGGAAGGACTTGCTTCAGTTTTTCCAGTAGTTCTAGGTAGCGATCTTGGTGGTTCCAGAGTATTCTATTCCGGGAAGGAGAAGAGGAGGAAGCCTGGTGAGTCTGGCCCATGAATTGACAGCAGATACGCACGTAGGAAACGGCACTGATCTGTAAAGGGACATCGGCCTGCATCAACTTCTGTTGGGCATGGTGAAGTGATCGACAGAAGATCTGGGGTGACGTAGTTCTAGATAATGACATCACGGCTGGCCTCCTCGAAATTTAAGGGTTGTAGCTGGCTGTCCCCAAAACATATACCAAGTCATCTGCGGCGTAAATGCCCTGGGATAGTGTGCAATGAACCTGTGGCGGTCAAAGTCATTTTGGCCGTAAATAAGGCAAGAAAGTGACGTCAAAAAGTAGGTATTTTTAATATACTTACGTATTGCCTTAAGTGTATTTTCGCTATGGCTGAGACCGCACCATGGCATGAAGCTGTCTTCTGTTGTATTTTTCATACCTAAGCGTGGGCGATCTTGGCATTGAAGGCTAAGAAATCCTACTTTCTGGAAAATCTCAGCCCTGAAAGTAGGATGTTAGGTGGGAATGTCAAGAAGCATAAAGGAATGTGTCGTTCACCTAAGTTCGAGATCAGGGCAGCGGCCCGATGCCCGGTCAGCCCACCCTGCGGGAAGCGTCGAAGCCGGAAGCGGGTTTCTAGCGATTGAAGCCCCTGGCTTATTCCGAACCTGGATGACTGACAAAAGATTCTGTATCGGGCGCGAAAACCTCGCCCCTACCGCATTTGGGCCACGTAGGGGTCAGGTTTCCTGACCCTGTGACGGATAGGGGTTCTAGCCAGTTTCAGTAGATCACAAAGATGTCTCTTCGTATGGGCTTGGCCCTCACCCCCAGCCCCTCTCCCAGGGGGGAGAGGGGAGCTAGAAAAGTGCTCAAAGTCCCTCTCCCACGTTGGGAGAGGGATTTAGGGTGAGGGCTAAATCAGGGCAATAGAGCAAGTTTGTGAT
>JAYKHF010000038.1:0-14316 GCA_035285305.1 Leptolyngbya sp. | reverse complement strand
CACTTCTTCCTGGCTGCCTGGCCCGTGATCGGCATCTGGTTCACCGCCCTGGGCGTGAGCACGATGGCCTTCAACCTGAACGGCTTCAACTTCAACCAGTCGATCCTCGATTCGCAGGGTCGTGTGCTGAACACCTGGGCGGACATTCTCAACCGCGCTGGTCTGGGTATGGAAGTGATGCACGAGCGCAATGCTCACAACTTCCCCCTCGACCTGGCTACCGCCGAGGCTCCTGAAATCATCGGCTAGTCTTGATTGACCAGTCCACTGATTGACTAGAAAAAAGAGCGCTCTCCTCACGGGGGGCGCTCTTGATTGCGAAAGGGTGATGGCATTTCAAGAGTTGAGGGAGTTTTCTAGTGGTTTGTCAGGGTTAAATTTAGGGTTTAGATATCCTCAAAGCCCTTCGACAGTTCGACGGTTCGACGGTTCGACAGGCTCACCGCTCACCGCTCAGGACGACCGTAAACGACACGTTCAGGCTGAGCTTGTCGAAGCCCTAATTCTTAGTCTTGACAGATCACTAGTCCCTTGACGAGAACGAAGAAAAGGTTTAAAAGACGTTAACGCATGTCACGCGCTCAGGGGGGACTATGGCTGACTCCAATTCATCGTCGGAACGTCGAGATATGGATCGCCTTTTGTTTGCCCGTAGCCCCTACTATGGTGAACTTTCTCCCCAAAACTTGACCTTCAACGCCAATTTGCAAGAATTTGCGAATCGCGTTAGCTATATTTCTTGCCTCAACACGGGGGGCAAGCTTTCCCCAGAGGAAGCCTATCAGCAGATTAAGGGGCTGTATGATCAGCTCAAGCGCAGCAAGCGGGGCCTAGGGCTGTAGCGGTCATGGGGTGATTGGCCCGATTGCATCGGCTAGGGGAAAAACGCCGAAAACGAGGATGGCTAACCCGGATGTCTGGGTGGGTTAACGGGAGAGACGGGACGATCCGGAAGGGCTTAGACCTGGGTGGTCTGGGCGGGGTTGGGTTGGGCGGGGGCAACCTTAAACTTAGCGAGGTTGGCCAGTTCCTGGAGCTGTTGGATGGCCTCAGCCCCTTCTAGCTTCATCAGTTCGCGGTCATCCCGCATTTCGGTCCAGGTGATGCCATAGTCGGACACGAGGAAGCGGATCAGGTGGTTATCGCCTAGGCTCACCATAAAGGAGGCGCTATTCATCTGACCCCCACAGGTGTAGCAGGAGGCGAGGTAGCCCAAGTCTTCTAGCACCATGGCTAGGGCCTGCAAATTCATTACCAGATCTTTAACAAATTGTCGGTGCTGTTCCGCTAACCGGACAAACATAGCCAATCTCCTCGTAATTCCTTTCGATTGTAGCCCAAAAGTAAAGGGATCCTTAAGATATTGACGGTCTGGCCCGTGACCTGCATGGCCAGAAGCCCCATGGCTAGCTCACCATGGAGCCGACAATCTCGGGAATATTGCCTTCTATACAACTGGAGATCGGGCTAGATGTCCGTAGCCTTAGCCACGAAAGGAGGATTGGCTGGGCTTAGAACTCCAGCAGTTCTCGATAGAGCCCTTTTACCAAATTGTCTAATTGCTCCTCAGGGCAGCATTCAATCAGGGCTTGGAAGACATCGAGTAACTTCGCGGCGCTGTCTCCCATCATGGGGCTCAGCCCCCACACGTCTTGCACCCAGTCTTGGGGGTCGGTAGTATCAAAGATGAGTCGCTCTAGTAACTGCTGGGCTTCAGCCTTGGAAACGGACATAGCATCCTGGGTCGTAGGGGCACTTAGCCATCTTAGCGGCAGCTTTACCCCCTTGGCCCATTCCCTTCACCTGCGATTAGGACACCCATGACGGCCTATTCCCCATCCCCATCCCCCGCCTATGTCCTGGATGAAGAGGCCTGGTGGGTTCAGCGCTGGGTAGATTTACTGAATGCCTACCGGTTTAAAAAGCGCCTAGAGCGAGGGCGAATCTATGCGCGGGAGGGGCATATTCTCAGCCTGGAATATAAAGGGGCCAAGGTAACGGCCCTGGTGCAGGGGACGGCGGAAGAACCCTACAAGCTCTCCATTTGGCTAGATACCTTCAGTACGGAAGACTGGAACTACGTGATTGATTCGCTGTCGGATCAGGCGATCTACTCGGCCCAGTTGCTGGCCGGAGAAATGCCTGCCGATATTGAAACGGTGTTCACGGCCAATGGCCTCAGCCTCTATCCGTTTAGCCTGGGTGAGGTACATTCCAAATGTAGCTGTCCGGATCCTAAAAATCCCTGCAAGCACATTGCAGCGGTGTATTACCAACTGGGGGATCTGTTTCGGGAAGACCCGTTTGTGCTGTTTCAGTTGCGGGGGCGTAGCCGCGAGAGCCTGCTAGAGGCCCTGCGCCAGAAACGCCAGGTGGTGACGCCGACGGAGGTCGAGCCGCCCCCCGAGGCCGAATCTCACCCGATCCCTCCGGCCACGACGGTGGATATCCACCAATTTTGGCGCTACGACGACCCCCTAGACGCCGACCTCGTGGTGATTGCCCCCTCTGAAACCACCGTGCTAGACACCCTGGGCAAGCTTCCCCTCCCCCCCGAGGATGCCCCCACGGTGATGACCCATCTCAAGGCGCTGTATCAGGTGGCGGCCCAGCAGGCGATGATTCGCGCCCTGGGCTAATTCCGGTTCTGGGTGGGAGGGTGCCTTGAGTCGCTATAGTGTTCGCTATAGTGTTCGAGCGCATTGGCAGAGGGAGATCGTAACCCATGGCACCACCGTCCAACCTGGGCTGGCAATTTTCGCAGGTCTGGCGACCGTTGGCCTGGATCCGGGGCGGGCTCGCCCTAGGACTGGTGTGGCTTAGCCTGCTGGTGCCCCTGGGGGGGTGCAGCCTGGAACAGTTTGCTAAGGCAGAGGCGAATATTCCCCGCCTCGTGATCAGCACCCTCAGCGATCCCAAGACCTTTAACCCGCTCCTCAGCCAGGAGTCTCCCAACATTTTTAGCTGGACCTTTGAGGGCCTGACCAGCACCGATGGCCTCACGGGGGATGTGATCCCAGCCCTGGCTGAGCGTTGGGAGATTTCCGAAGACGGCAAAACCATTGTATTTACCCTGCGGGAGGGGGTGCAGTGGTCGGACGGGGAGCCGCTGACGGTGGACGATGTGGTCTTCACCTACGAGGCGCTGTTTAACCCAGACATTCCCACCAATGGCCGGGATAGCTTTCGCATTGGCCCGGAGGGGTTGTTGCCCAAGGTGACGGCGGTGGATGATCGGCGGGTGCAGTTTTCCCTGCCAGAACCCTTTGCGCCTATCCTGCGCAACACCGCGACCGAAATTATCCCGGCTCACATCCTGCGGCCAACGGTGGAGGGCCGAGGCCGTGATGGTAATCCCCTATTTCTCTCGACCTGGGGCACCGACACGCCCCCCGACCAAATTGTCACCAATGGCCCCTACCGCCTCGGGCAGTACATCCCCGGCGAACGGGTGATCTTTGAGCGCAACCCCCACTATTGGCGCAAGGACGAGACCGGCAAGGATCAGCCCTATATCGAGCAAGTGGTGTGGCAGATCGTCGGATCCACCGACACCGCTTTTCTCCAGTTTCGCTCGGGGGGGCTAGATTCCGTGGGGGTGCAGCCCACCTTTTTCTCCCTGCTGAAGCAGGAGGAGGATCGGGGGAACTTCACCCTCTATAACGGTGGCCCTGACCTGGGCACGAGCTTTTTCTTCTTCAATCTGAACCGGGCGAGTCGGAATGGCAAGCCCCTGGTGGATCCGATCCGATCACGCTGGTTTAATACCGTCGAGTTTCGACAGGCCATTTCCTACAGCATTGATCGGGAAACCTTGATCAACAACATTTTTCAAGGGCTAGGCTCGGTGCAAACCTCGCCGATTTCGGTGCCTAGCCCCTTCTTTGCGCCGCCGGAAATGGGGATTCCCACCTATCCCTACGACCTGGACAAGGCTAAGGCGCTACTTGCCTCGGCGGGGTTTTCCCTGAATGGATCGGGCCAGTTGATGGATGGGGACGGCAACCGGGTGCGATTCACCCTAATTACCAACTCCGGCAACAAAATCCGCGAATCCATTGGGGCACAAATTAAGAGCGACCTAGAAAAGATCGGGATTCAGGTGGATTTTCAGCCCCTCGCCTTCAATGTGCTGGTAGACCGTCTGACGGATAGCCTGGAATGGGAAGCCTGCATTCTGGGGCTAACCGGGGGGCTAGAACCCAACGGCGGGGCCAATGTGTGGCTGTTAGATGGGGCTTTGCACGCCTTTAACCAGCAGGCTGGCCCCAGCCAAACCCCCCTAGAGGGTTGGCAGGCCGCCGCCTGGGAACGTCGGATTGCCGATCTCTATATCCAAGCGGCCCAGGAAATTGACGAGGCAAGGCGCTTTGAGCTTTACCAGGAAACTCAACAACTTGCCCAGGAATACCTACCCTTTATGTACTTGATCAACAACCTGTCCCTGTCGGCGGTGCGCAACACCGTCGAGGGGGTGCAATATACGGCCATTGGCGGTGCTTTCTGGAATATCCATGAGCTCAAAATTGCTGAGGATTAGCGCCACCGTCAGGGACGAATCCTCAGCGAAGGGTGCCGTCGGGCAGGGTCGTCCCATGCCATTTTGCCCCCGTCAGGTCGGCCCCGGTCAGGTTGGCCCCGGTCAGGTTGGCATGGCGCAGGTTAGCCCAGTAAAGCTTGACGTGGCTGAGGTCGGCCCCCGTGAGGTTAGCGCCCTCTAGGTTGGCGTGGCTGAGGTCGCTATGGGTGAGGTTGGCCTGACGCAGATCGGCATTCACTAGGGTGGCTCGATGGCCTTGGGTGCGACGCAGATCGGCCTCAATCAGTACGGCTTCGGCGAGGGAGGCTTCTCTCAAATCGCTATGGGTGATCACCAGTTGATAGCCGTTGATGTGGGTCAAATCGGCCTGAAATAGGTTGGCTTTACTGAGATTGGCCCGCCGCAAATCCGCATGGGCGAGGTGGATCCCTTGCAGGTTCAGCCCTTGCAAGTCTAGCCCATGCAGATCCCTGGCCCCGGCCTGGTAGTACCGCTGGATCAGCGTTTGCAGTGTGGTGGACACCATGGAATCCTCCTCCGCCCGTCTGGGCATACCGTCTGAAGCCGATGGCACAAGGTCGCGATGCTCTAGCCTGCCTAGGAGGCTCCCTTTGCACTATGCCTACAACTGGCTGAGACTTGCTCATCTACGTCCATTGTCCAGCAAGTCTTGGGACAAGTTTGGACAAGTTTGGACAAGTTTGGAAATCTCCCAGGCGACTCGCGTCCGCGTTCCGAGGCCAGCGCCCTGGGATGGGAGATCCAGTTGCCCCGGGGGCTATCGCTGGGAGGACTGGCGATGGAGCGGGTTGATCAGTTCGTTTAAGCCCTCGCCCACCAGGGAGAGCCCCGTGACCATGAGGGTGAGGGCCAAGCCGGGGAAGAGTGCTGGCCACCAAATACCCGTGGGCAGGGCATCGAGGGCCTGACGAATATCCGCCCCCCATTCGGGCACCTGTTCGGGCAGACCGAGGCCCAAAAAGCCCAGCCCCCCCAACACCAGAATGGCATCGGCGGCGTTGAGGGTGAACAGGACAGGGACACTTTGAATCACGTTGAGAAACAGGTAGCGGCTCAGCACCGCCCAGGGATCCGCCCCCATCGCCTGGGCCGCTTCAATGAAAAGTTCGGTTTTGACACTGACGGTGTGGTTGCGCACCACTCGGTAATACTGGGGAATGTAGGCAATACTGAGGGCGATGGCGGCATTGACCACGCCGCGCCCTACCACAAAGGCGAGGGTCACCGACAGCAAGAGCCCGGGCAGGGTGTAGATGGTATCCATAAAAAACAGGAGTGCCCGATCCAGGCGTCCCCCTAAATAGCCGCTGACCATGCCCAGGGGCACCCCCACCACCACACTGAGGGCCGTGGCCAATAGCACGACCTGCCATGCGGCTCGACTGCCAAACAGCGTGCGGGACAAAATATCGTAGCCCTGGCGGGTGGTGCCTAACCAATGCGATCCCCCCGGTGGTTGATGGATAGGGTTTTGCAGCGATGTGGTGGGGTCTTGCAGCCACCCCCACCCCTGCATCAGCGGGGCAGATAGCGCTATCACCACAAATCCTAGGCTAATCCCTAGGCCCACCACCATTAACGTACTGGAGACCGTAGCCTTGGAACCAAACAGCGCCAGATGGGGACGGGAAAGAGCGGCCATAGCTTTGTCGAGAAGGGCGACCCCCATTATGCCAGAGCGGCGAGGCAGGGCGACGGCCTAGCGGGACAGCCTAGCTGTAGTGCCGATCTAGACGGAGCAAGGTTTCTAGCAGAACGTTCACCCCCTGGGTGCATTGCTCGGGGGAGGTATATTCCACTTCGGAATGGCTGAAGCCGCCTTCGCTGGGCACGAAAATCATGCCCATGTCCGTGAATCGGCCCATTTCCAGGGCATCGTGGCCCGCACGGCTGGGTAGGGCCATGGCGCTGAGGCCCAGGCTGGCACAAATATCGGCAATGGTGGATTGAATATGGGGGGCGGCGGGGCTAGGGGCCACACTCAACTGGGGCAAAATTTCAATGTGGGTGTGGGTGTGCTGGGCAATGGCCACCAGCTCAATTTTCAGATCGTTCACTAATTTGTCGATGACGGTCTCATCGAGATCGCGCACATCGAGGCTGGCCACCACTTTACCGGGCACAATATTGGCGGCGTTGGGCGACACCTGCAAGGATCCCACGGTGGCTACCCGTTGTCCCGGCGGTTCCGTGGCCAGGTGGTGAACCGCCATCACCACCTGGGCCGCCGCCAGGAGGGCATCCTGACGCTGATCCATGGGGGTGGTGCCAGCATGGTTGGGGCGGCCAGTAATGTGAATTTGGTAGCGCTGCATCCCCACCACGCCCTGGACGACGCCAATTTGGGCCTTGGCGGTTTCGAGCACGCCCCCCTGCTCCACATGGAGTTCCACAAAGGCGCGGATATCCCCCCGGGTGCGGCGAGCGAGGGCCAGCCGCGACCAGTCGCCGCCCACCTGCTGGACGCACTGGTCAATGGGTTGGCCATCTTTGCGTCGGTAGTCGTTGACCTCTAGGGAGGCAGTTCCTGCCATGGCCCGACTGCCGATCATGGTGTCTTCTTCGTCGGCAAAGACAATCACCTCCAGGGGGTGATCCAACTGGATGGCGTTCTCCTGGAGGGTGCGGGCCACCTCGATACCCGCCAACACCCCTAGGCACCCGTCATATTTGCCCCCGCAGGGCACGGTGTCAATGTGGGACCCCGTGGCGAGGGCTGGCCAATCCTGGCGACCGGGCAGTCGCCCGATCAAGTTCCCTGCCGTATCTAGGCGTACGGTCATCCCGGCTTCGGTCATCCAGCGCTGTACCAGTTCCCGCCCTTGGCGATCCTCTGGGCTAAAGGCGAGACGACAAATGCCGCCATTATCCATTTTCCCGATCTGGGCTAAGTCGTCCAAGCTTTGGTTGAGGCGTTTCCCGTTCACCCGCAACAACGGCTGAACCGGAGATGTTGAACCGTGGCCATGGAGAGTGGGCAGGGTGGTCATAGGGGTGTGGGCGTTGAGGGGATCGGTTGCTCAATCGGTTGCTCAATCGGTTGCTGAAAATGTTAGCAGCCCCCGCTGGGGGGCACGAACATGTATACCGTCTATTGTATACATTTGCATACAGAGATGGAAATGGCTCTCGCGATGGCTATCCAGCCTTGTGGGTATCCTAGGTGCCCGCGCCCGCCTGCCCTGGGGCGGTGAGGGGTAGGGGCCACTCCATGATTGTGGGCAGCGGAGCGGCGGCAGCGGTATGGCTGGGCACTGGCGGCGAAACGGCAAGCCCAAGCCCACCTAGAGGCTGCGACGGTTCTCGGGTTAGACGACGTTGCGATCACCCATCGGTTCGTGATGCCCTAGCGCCCCCAGAGGCCATAGGCCCAAACCCCGATCCCTGTGAACAGCATCAGACCCAAGGCTGGCAAGCCGGTGAGGGGTTGGTCGGGTTTTCCGGCCAGGGCTGGGGCTGGGGAGACCGGCTGGAGGAGGTGTAAGGCATCGATCAGCGCGATGGCGAAAATCCAGCCGCTATGGAGCCCCCAGGCCAGACTAAGATCGCCAGCCATGGCCCACCGAGCCAACAGCAGCACGATCCCCATCAGCCCCAGTCCGGGCAGCGAGGGAACCCCAGCGGGGCCATCCCAGAGCAAATGGGAGACGGCAAAAATGACGCTGGACAACAGCACGACGCTCCCCCAGGGCAGCGTCGTGAGCAACCCATTGACCAACAGCCCCCGAAAGATCACCTCCTCTACCCAGCCGATGAAGAGGGTGATGAGCGGCAGGGCCAGCAGGAGGGGAAGGGGAGCCCTATCGGTGGACGCAGTAGAGTCGGACAGCGGCCCGCGAGGTCGCCACTGTCGCCATCCTAGGCCTAGCTGTACCGCCACAAGCAAGGCCACACCCACCACGGCGATACCTAGCCCTAGGCTGAGGGTGGTCAGGGTCTCGGCCCGCCACACTACGCCATAGTCAGCCCAAGACTCGCCCTGGCCGTAGCGATGATAGAGTTCGATGGCGACGGGGGCTAGGAGATAAAGCGGCAATAAAAGCGGCAATTTATGCTGCGGAGCGACGGGATATTGCCGGGGAATTTTGAGGCACCAGATAAGACCTAAGGCGATGGGCAACCATAACCCAATCCAACCTAAAAAAAAACAAGCAAACTCAGGATGGGGGACATGGCTGGAGACTCCAAGTTTTCCACAGGTTTTCCACAGGCTTCTAGGAAGAGGCAAGGCTCTGCGGCCCTTGATCCGAAAAATCTAGCTACAGAATCTATCTACTTTAGCCCACCGATCCCTAGGCAGAAAGAAGCAGTGGGTTATTGATACATCAATAACCCACTGCTCTAGGCTATGGGAAGGTCATCGTTGTGCCGTTAGCTGGGCGAGAACCGACGACCTTCGATCTAGACGGTTCATCTAATCCTCTTCAGAGGACTCATCCGTCTGCTTCAGATGGATATGCTTGTAACCGAGCTTGATCTCAAACTCATCCCCCGGCTTCAGGCCCATTTCTTGGGTATAGGTAGAACCAATCACGATTTGGCCATTTTTGTGAACACTGACGCGATAGGTCGGTTCGCGACCTCGGCCATCTTTACCACTATCTGGTTCTAGGCTAATGCCCTTAGCTTCTAACAGGGCATCATAGAAGCCTGAAAGATTTACACGGGGTTGACCTTCCCGATTAAACGTGTAGTAGCCGCACTCTTTAGCGGTTTCACGCTTAGTCAGGTGATTCAGTTCCTTGACTCTTTGCAGCAGGGCTTTGCCCGTCAGGGGAGTCATTTTTTCTACCGTTGTTGCCATTGTTAGGAAAAGTCCTTGTAGGAAAGTACGAAGCCAGGGCTAGTGCAGCGGCTTGGGATGACGGTCTGCAAGGGCTGACAGGG
Source organism: Leptolyngbya sp. (assembly GCA_035285305.1). GTDB lineage: Bacteria > Cyanobacteriota > Cyanobacteriia > Phormidesmidales > Phormidesmidaceae > Nodosilinea. The sequence goes on along the minus strand of JAYKHF010000038.1, from coordinate 4,868 downwards.
CCATGGCCGTTGGATGGGCGATCCGTAGACCACAATATTTTTTAGGGGTCTATTCCCATTAATTTATTATAGGCATAGGGTAGAAATCTGTCATCAGATAATTAGAAGTCTTCGCTAGTTTCGGAACTGATTTATTAGGGTAATCCAGAATGGTTACCTTGTGCTTCCCAGGGAGGTTCGCTCACTTGCCCTTAGGCGATGGGGTGAAATCAGAGGCTTTCCTAGGATCAGATGACGACCTTCCCGCTGATCAAATCTCGGTTGTGGCGAGCGATTTCAGGGAATTGAGAATGTCTTTTAGGGGTGGATGAACGGCGAAAGAGACGGTGTATCCCGTCGGTGCACGCTGTTAAAAGGGGTTTTGGGGGCTCCCTCTCGACCGCCGTGCTGGGGCCGTTGGGGGGAGAACTGAGGCCACCCTGGGCACCGTCAGACGTTTAAACCGGATCTAAAAACAGATCTAAACGGATCTAAAAAGTAGACGGTGCCCTGGCATTCAGGACACCGTCTACTGGGGCTTGAGAATTGAGTGGGGTCAGCCGATGATCATGGAGGCCTAGGGCGCAGATCTCGGTTGTCTTGGTCGGGGCTAGGCCGAGGTGAGGACAGGGCCTAGATGGCCCGCCCCATGCCCGGATTTGGGTTGAGGCATGGGGCGTTTGAGGCGGTGCTAAAGGGTAGCTTAGCCTTCGCGCAACTGCTCTAAAACGGACTGATCTTCCATGGTTGAGGCATCTCCGGCAATGGCTTCACCGCTGGCTAAACTGCGGAGGAAGCGGCGAATAATTTTGCCAGAACGGGTCTTGGGTAGAGCATCGGCAAACTTAATGTCTCCGGGTCGGGCAATGATGCCAATTTCCTTGACGACGTGGTCTTTGAGTTCCTGCTTGAGGGCATCGCTGGGGGAATATTGCCCCTCTAGGGTGACAAAGGCAAAGATATCTTCGCCCTTGATGTCGTCCTTGCGGCCCACCACGGCGGCCTCGGCCACGGCGGGGTGAGATACCAAGGCCGACTCAATTTCCATTGTCCCCAAACGGTGGCCAGAGACGCTAATCACGTCATCGACACGACCCATCACCCAAAAGTAGCCGTCTTCATCCTTGCGGGCACCGTCCCCGGCGAAGTAGAGGTACTGGCCATCCTGGGGCGGAATGTGCTCCCAGTAGGTGCGGCGGTAGCGTTCGTCGTTGCCGTAGACGGTGCGCATCATGCTGGGCCAGGGGTGTCTGATCACTAGGTAGCCGCCTTCGTTGGGAGCAACGGGGTGGCCATCGAGATCCACCACATCGGCGATGATGCCGGGGAAGGGCAGGGTGGCGGAACCGGGTTTGGTGGGCACGGCTCCCGGAATGGGCGTGACCATGAAGCCCCCGGTTTCCGTCTGCCACCAGGTGTCCACAATCGGGCATTTTTCGCCGCCGATCACGGTGTGGTACCACATCCAGGCTTCGGGGTTAATCGGTTCGCCCACGGTGCCCAGCAGCCGCAGGGAGGAGAGATCCCGCGCCTTGGGCAGTTCATCGCCCATTTTGATGAAGGCGCGAATGGCGGTGGGGGCGGTGTAGAAAATCGTCACCCCGTACTTTTCAATCACATCCCAAAAACAGCCCGGATTCGAGGGCCGGGGCACCCCTTCATACATCACCGTCGTCGCGCCGTTGGACAGGGGGCCGTAGACAATGTAGCTGTGGCCCGTAATCCAGCCCACATCGGCGGTACACCAGTACACGTCGGTGTCCTTAATATCAAACGTCCATTTAAACGTGGTGTGGGTATAGAGGTTGTAGCCCCCCGTGGTGTGGACGACCCCCTTGGGTTTGCCCGTGGTGCCGCTGGTGTAGAGGATGAACAGCATATCCTCGGCGTCCATTTCCTCGGCGGGGCAGTGGGCATCGGCGCTGGCTTGCAACTCGTGCCACCAGTGGTCGCGGCCTTCCTGCATGGTGACTTCGGCCTTGGTGCGCTGCACGACGAGGACGTTCTCGACGCTGGGCACGCCGTTATCGGCTAGGGCGGCATCCACGGCGGCTTTCAGGGCCACGGTTTTGTCCTTGCGGAAGCCCCCGTCGGCGGTGATCACCAGCTTGGCCTCGGCATCGTTGAGGCGATCCTTCAGGGCTTCGGCACTAAAGCCCCCAAACACCACGGTGTGAGGTGCCCCAATCCGGGCGCAGGCCAGCATGGCAATGGCCGCTTCGGGAATCATCGGCATATAAATGCCCACCCGGTCGCCCTTTTTCACTCCGAGGTTCTTCAGGACGTTGGCCACCTGGCACACTTCCCGGTGCAGTTGGGCATAGGTGAGGGTGCGGCTGTCTCCGGGTTCCCCTTCCCAAATGAGGGCGGCTTTGTTGCGTCGCCAGGTGGTGAGGTGGCGATCTAAACAGTTATAGGAAATGTTGATTTTGCCGCCCACAAACCATTTAGCAAAGGGCGGTTGCCAATCGAGCGCCGTTTCCCAGGGTTTGAACCAGTGGAGTTCTTGCTCCGCCAATTCGGCCCAAAACTGGGCGGGATCTGCCGCCGCCTTCGCCGCCAGCGCCTGATAGGCCTCCATGCTGTTGATCGTGGCGGTTTCCGCAAAGTTGGCGGAGGGAGAAAACAGTCGGCGCTCATTTAAAACCGACTCAATTGTAGGTGAAGCCATCGCTAAAACCCTTATGAATACCTTTGAAAACCATACGTTTCCGAGGGGCGCTTTGGGGAATCTGTACGCTTTCTTTAACCTCGTTGGTCGGCTTCCCTGATCGAGACGCCTGGGCCTGAAGCTTAGACAAATCAGGCTTTTACGAGACCCGCATGGGGATCGTCGTGGTTGGCTATAGAGAACTCGCCCAGGAGTTTATGGCGTCGCCTGAGAGTTTGGGCCGTGGCGTGGGTATGCTAAGGCTAGTCGGGGCTAAGCAACCTTTGGATCCCAGTTCAGTCTTTGGTACTGTGCTCCCTCCGATGCTTTTCCATGGGTACGGCATCGTTAATCACGGAGTCGTTCCGGCTACGGTGGCGCTCCCTTCCCATGGGCGGTAGCGCTCCCACGCTGGGATTCACCCCTAAACCTGATGTCCGTTGTTATCTATCCGTCGTTCCTGCCGCTGCGTTAGCCGCCTAGATCCGCCTATGACCACGGTAAAAGCCCCAGAATCTACCGGAAAGTCCTCACCCTTGGTGTCCCAGGAGGCCATCCTCAACAGCATTTTGGGGGTAGCCATCTTTGACCTCAGTAGTTTGCCCAAGGAGTACTATGTGACTGCCGAAAACAACAATACCAATTGGGTACAACTCGTATTTCAGGCCCTCGGACTGAAGTCACTCCTGATGTCCTCCCTCAAGCTCGAAGGATTCTCACATATTTCCATCGGCTTTAGCCAACAAACGGCCATTGTGGTACGCACGAAGGACGACTACATTGCCCTGCTGATGCGTGAGCCGATTCTCTTCAAGGACGTGGAACAGGCCGATAAATTTAGCCAATGGGTGCGCCACTTTGAACAAAAGCTGCTGCGCCAGAATAGTCGTTTCATTCCCGCCTAGGCGAAGAACCCGGTCGCAGCGGTGAAAGGGATGGTTGCAGAGGGGTGATGGAGGCGGGCGTTCAGGCCGAAACCTGTACCGGAGTCCAGGGGGGATGGGAGGATTGTCTCTCTCCCCTGGCTGACGCTGTGGCGGAGGGATTGTCCCAGCCCGAGGCCTGGGATTATCGCTACGAAGGGCGCTGTCCACGCACAGGGACTCTCTACAGCCTGCCTCGCACCGCCCTGGCCAAAGCCGCCGCCCAGGCATTGATGGACACCCTCGCCACCGACCCCCAAGCCCTCGGGGAAGGCAAAATGTACGGCGTTTTGCTGGTGCGGGTTCCGGGCAATAGGGGAGATCTACCTCACCCTAAATCCCTCTCCTGGGAGGAGAGGGACTTTGAGAGAGAGGCTTTCCGACTCCCCTCTCCTGGGAGGAGAGGGGCTGGGGGTGAGGGAACCATCGGCGTCTTGAAGGCCTTTTCTGGCCTATGGCGGGGTCAGGCCCAGCGTTCGGGGTGGGTGCCGCCCATTCCGGGCCGAGAGCAAGTGGCCCTCTTGGAAGCCCACACCCTTGACCAGTTGCAGCGCCTCAAAGTTCGGTTGCACACCCTGAACACCCTGCCGGAGCGGGACACCTATACTCGGGTTGCGGCGGACTTTGACCAGCAGCGCCAAGCTTTGAACCAACGCCATCGGCAGCGGCGAGAGGATCGAGCCCAGCAACGGCAAGCCCTGATGGACACCCTCAGCGGGGAGGAACTCGCTACCGCCTTAAGCACCCTGGATCAAGCCAGCCGAGGAGATAAGGCGGAAAAGCGGGATTTTAAGCAAAAACAGGCTGAAGCCTTAGATACCCTGGCGGCAACCATCCAGGCGGCGGATACCGAAATGCAGGTGCTCAAACGACAGCGGCGGGCCTTGTCTCAGCGGCTTCAGGCGGATATGCACGCGGCCTATCGGCTGACCAACTTTGCCGGAGATTCCCTTACCTTGGCGGAAATCCAAGCCCTGGAGCAACCCAGCGGCCTACCCACAGGCACGGGGGACTGCTGCGCCCCCAAACTGCTCCACTATGCGGCCCAGCACGGCTGGCAACCCCTAGCGATGGCGGAATTTTGGTGGGGGCCACCCCTGGGAGATCGACAATCGGGCCAGTTCTATGGAGCCTGTGAGGAACGCTGTCAGCCGATTCTGGGGTTTCTGCTGGCGGGGTTGTCCGCCGGGTTAGCATCCTCCGTCTCGGGTTCCCCGCTTCCACCGCTAGAGGATATCCCTATCCTGTACCTAGACGACTGGGTGGTGGTGGTGAATAAGTCTGCGGGGCTGCTGTCCGTGCCCGGTCGCTACGGC
>JAYKHF010000037.1:0-3182 GCA_035285305.1 Leptolyngbya sp. | reverse complement strand
GCAATATCCACATCAAAGCCGACAATTTCCTCGGTGCCGCCAGCGGTTTCTACAAATTCGTAGGGGGGATAGTCCGCCGAGGTGGCCATCACCAACGTTTGTGCGCCGCCTGTGGAGGTTCCCCCTCCTCCGCAGGCAGAGGTAAGCCCCACCGTTAGACAGGCTACGGCAGCGGTGGAAGCCAAAAACCAGCGACGTTTCATAAAAACCTCGACAACGACACCAAATAGAACGGAATGATGGCCCAAATAATGGCCAAATGGGCCTCAGAAAGTTTAACTTCCGACTATAGGGCATGAACCCATGTTTTGTCCGCTTCAGTCTGCATCATGGATAACCATCGGGAAAAAACCGTCCAGCCGACAGTGCCTCGGACAGACCATGGGACGGCGGGGCTGAGGATGGATTAACCCAGGCTGCTGCGCAGACGAGTCACCAGTTGATCCGTGGGCAACACGCCTTCAATGCGATCTACGGATTGCCCGCCCTTGAACAAAATCAGCGTGGGCAGGGCGGCAATGTGATATTTCGAGGCCAGTTGGGGATACTTATCGCTGTCAATTTTGACGATTTTGATCTGGCCCTTCAGTTGGTCGCTCACCTGGGCGAGGATTTGGGCCATCATCTGGCAGGGGCCGCACCAGGTGGCGTAGAAATCTACCAGCACCGGTACGTCAGACCCAGTGATGACTTCTTCGAGGTTACGAAATTGCTGCTTGGTGGCCATGGGGTCGCTCCTGGAAAGATTGATGGGGGTCAATCGCTTCTTGGCTTCTGACGCTAACACCTTTCATTCTATCGCTTGGGAAACGGCCCAGGCGGAGCGGGTTTCAGTACGCCCCTTTACCGAAGAAGACGATGCCAACGGTGGCGGCGAGAATCTCCAGATCGAGGTTGATCGACCAGTTGTCGATGTAGTGGAGGTCGAGACGGGCGACATCATCGAAGGTGTCGATGTCAGAGCGACCGGAGATTTGCCAGAGCCCGGTCACCCCCGGGAGCACCTGGTGGCGGATGTTGTGCCAGCCGTCGAACTTGGCGACATCACGCAGGGGCAATGGGCGCGGGCCAACCAGGCTCATCTGCCCCCAGAGGACGTTGAAGAGTTGGGGGAGTTCATCGAGGCTGGTGCGCCGCAGGACGGCACCCACCCGCGTCACCCTGGGGTCGTGCTTGACCTTGAACAAAATGCCATCGGCGGTTTCGTTTTGTTGCTCAAGCTGGGCCTGTTGCTGGGGGGCGTCGGCGGTCATGGTGCGAAATTTCCAGACTTGGAAGGGCTTGCCGTGGAGGCCAACCCGTTCCTGGCGGAAAAAGGCGGGACCGGGGGAATCGAGGCGGATGGCCAGGGCAATGACCAGGAAAACCGGCGCGAGGATGAACACCCCTAGGCCTGCCCCCAGGTAGTCTAGCCCGCGCTTGAGGCGGTAGTCCCACCCGCCCACCGGCGGCGCATCCAGGTGTAGGGTGGGTAGGCCCGCCAAGGTTTCTGGATTGCCCCGGCGATAGAGCATATCCCGGCTGGTGGGGATCAGTTGCAGGGGCAGTCCAACTCGCCGCAGTTTCCAGTACAGTTCTGAGGCCAGATCGGCGGAGGGAATGCTTTCCGCCAGCACCACGGTGGCCTGGGACGCGAGGATGGCTTGGTAGGTGGCGTTGGAATTGGCCGTGGAGGCCAGGGCCGCGCCAATCACAGGAACCTTGGCCCGCTGGTGCAAAATATCCGCCAGCGCCTTGATTCGTTGGGCCGGGGCAATCAGAAAAACTCGGCTAGGGTTGCGGGCCTTTTCTAGGGGGCGTAGGGCCAGGACCATCACCACGCGGGCCACCACCACAAAGCCCACGCTACTCAGCCAAGCGGAAAAGAAGAGCGACCGGGGCAAGTCTAGCTTGGGGTCGTAGAAATACATCGCCACTAAGGCCGTCAGGTAAGCGAAGCTGACGAGTTTTCCCGCCCGCAGGTAATTCTTAACTTGGCGGCTAGATTGATACAGTCCGGCGTAGGTAAACAGGCCGAGGGTGTAGGCGACCATGATCCAAAAGAGGCTGGGCTTGCCTAGCCATGTCCACCACACCAACTGCGAGGGGATGGGGGAAAACTGTCGGTTGAGGGATCGCGCCAAATACCAGGAGACCGCTAGGGCCAGGATGTCGCCCGCCATGAGCGCCAGCCCACGCTGGGTAGACCAGGTGAGGATATCCCGGACATGCAGACGACGGGGAGCCCGGAGATCCTGGGATGGGGGGCGGCGGTGGGGTGGAGGCTTCAACACAGAGGGCGCAGCGCGGTGACGATCCATAGAATACTCCTCAGAACACTCCCCGTCGGAGAGGGGGAAGCAGAGGCTTCTTGGTCAGTATTCCGCAATTCTACGGAGAAACGATCAGCCCGCCTCCCTGGGTGCCCCCTTTAGTCACATTCTTTAATCACGTTCTTCCAAACGGGTGTAACGCCTGTGGCTGAAAGATCCTGGGCCTGGGAACTAGCCGCATCTTGTGAACACAGCGCGATAGACCGGTAGTCCTTGGGCTAGGGTGACGCGCTCGCGGTCGGTCTGGGCCGGGAAGGGGCTCTCAGGTAGCCAATCCGGGGCCGTGCGGGCTAGGTGGGGATGCTCACCCAACCGTTCCACCATATCCAGGGCCAGATCCTCCACGTCAGACTGAATCACCACCCGGCCCCCCACGGGCAGGAAGTGGGCGAGGTCATTCACCAGGGCTGGTTGCAGCACCCGGCGTTTTTGGTGGCGCTTTTTGAACCAGGGATCCGGGAACTGGATGGAGATCTGTTGCAGCGGGTTGGCCTCACCCCAGCTTTCCATCAGGGGCCGAAAGGAGAGATTAGCATTGCAAAACATCAGGTGTAGGTTCGTCAGCCCCAGTTCCTCCTTGTGCCGCTGGGCCTGTTCCACCAGGGGCTTGCGAATTTCTAGGCCGAGGAAATTCCACTCCGGCTGAAGCCTTGCCATCTCCATGGCAAAGACGCCCTTGGCGCTGCCAATGTCAATGTGCAAAGGCCGCTGCGGTTGGGCAAAGACCTGGTTCCAGTCTGGCAGGGCAATGGGAATCTGGTATTTTTCACTGAGTGGATTAACGTGCTGGCGCACCCGAACAACCGCCACAGGCCGACCTATTTGATAAAACTCCAGTTTTCTATGATGCCACAGCCCCCCCTAGAGCTA
>JAYKHF010000036.1:0-4773 GCA_035285305.1 Leptolyngbya sp. | reverse complement strand
GGGCAATGGGAATCTGGTATTTTTCACTGAGTGGATTAACGTGCTGGCGCACCCGAACAACCGCCACAGGCCGACCTATTTGATAAAACTCCAGTTTTCTATGATGCCACAGCCCCCCCTAGAGCTACCGCTGTCCCCTGCTTCGAGTGTCCCTGGTTTGACGACCGATGCGGTCAACCGCCCGGACGCCAGTTCCCCGTCCCCGGTAACCACGCCCCCCCCCCTACAGCCTGGGGATCGGCTGGTGGTGGTGGCCCCCAGCGGTGCCCTGCGGGAACTCGACGCCCTGCGACAGGGCCTCGACCTGTGGCGCAGTTGGGGCTTTGAGGTGGAGGTGCCCGCCGCTGTGGGGGGGCGTTGGGGGTATTTGGCGGGGCGCGATGAGGAACGCCAGCAAGCCTGGATGGAGGCTTTGATCAGCCCTGACTACCGGGCCATTCTGTGCGCTCGGGGCGGCTATGGGGGGGCCAGGGTGCTGGAGCAGGGGCCGTGGCCGGAGGCGATTCCCCCCAAGTGGCTGGTGGGTTTTTCGGACATTACCAGCCTGCTGTGGGGGGGGCTGGGGCGGGGGCTGATGGGCCTCCACGGGCCGCTGATGACCACCCTCGCCAGCGAGCCCGAGTGGTCGCAGCAACGGCTGCGGGCCTTGCTGATGAGGCAAGCCGTACCGGCCCTGCGGGGGCTGGGCTGGGGCGGGGGCCGGGTCACGGGGCCGCTGCTGCCCGCCAATTTAACCGTGGCCACTCACCTGCTGGGCACGCCCTACGAACCCAACCTAGACGGCGCAATTTTGGCCCTAGAGGACGTGACCGAAGCCCCCTACCGCATTGATCGGATGCTGACCCACTGGCGCATGATGGGCAAGCTCAAGGGGGTAAAAGGCATTGCCCTAGGCCGTTTCAGCCGTTGTGAACCCGCCGATAACGTGCCCAGTTTTACGGTGGAGGAGGTGCTACGCGATCGCCTCGGTGATCTGGGTATCCCCATTGTCTCCGGCCTGCCCTTTGGCCACGATGGCGACAACGCCGCCCTGCCCGTGGGGGTGTCGGCCCATCTCAACGGCGATCAGGGCACCCTCGCCATTCTGTAACCGATAGCGCGATCCAGGCCGAGGCGGAAGCGGGTTTCTCGCGATGGAAGCCCTGGGCTGATCCCGAACTCAGGTTACCCAAAGGCCTTGATCCCGAGGCCACCGCTGGTTTAGGACACCTTTAGGACGTCGCTGCCGGGGCGGTGGACGAGCGGCGTTGGTTGATTTGGGCGATAAAAAATTCCTCTAGGCTGGGGCGGGCCTGGTGGAGGGAAATCAGTTCGGCTCCCATGTCCGAAAGCTGTTGTACGAAGGGATAGGGGTTGCCGCTGAGGTGGCCCTGCCAGAGATCGCCCTGCACCGTCAGGTGGTCTAACCAGGGATCAAGCTGGCTGAAGGATCCGCCTCGGCCCTTCACCTGGTATTGGTCGGCGGTGCCCAGCAGGTCGCTGAGGTGGCCCACGCAGACCAGTTCCCCCTGATCCAGAATGGCGATGCGATCGCAAATTACCTCCACATCGGACAAAATGTGGCTGTTAAAAAAGATGGTTTTCCCCTCCCGCTTGAGGGCCAAAATAATTTCCCTGACCTGAAATCGCCCGGTGGGATCCAGCCCCGACATCGGCTCATCCAAAAAGACCACATCCGGATTATTCACCAGGGCTTGGGCAATGCCAATGCGTTGCAGCATCCCCTTGGAATATTGCCGCAGTTGTTTTTTCTTGGCGGCGGCTTGGGGCAATCCCACCAAGTCCAGCAGTTCCACAATGCGACGCTGGCGGGCCGCAGCGGAAAGGCCAAACAGCCCAGCGGTGTACTGCAAAAATTCCCACCCGGTCAAAAAATCGTAGAAGTAGGGATTTTCGGGCAAGTAGCCCAACCGCTGCTTTACCGTGGGATCTCCTAGGGGACGGCCCAGCAGTTGCGCCCGCCCCGCCGTGGGCCGAATGATGCCCAGTAGGGTTTTCAGCAGCGTGGTTTTGCCCGCCCCGTTGGGGCCAAGCAGGCCAAAGGTTTCGCCCTGATAAACGGTGAGGGAACAGTGGCGCAGGGAAGTAATCTGCTGATTCAGCCAAAACCCGGTGCGATAGGTTTTGCCTAAATCCTGGGTTTCAATCACCGCCGGGGCCGAACTGGCCGCCAGCACGGGGGATGACACAACGTTGTCCATAGAACCACAGCCCCAACACAAGGAGATCAACACCTGTCCTAGAATACACAGACAGCCCCTAGGGTTCACCCCTGGCGGCCCAACATCTTGAGAAATTTGCCATGGAACGCTCAAAGGTCGTCGCTATTCTCACGGGAGCCGTTTCCCTACTGCTGGCTGTGGGGTATTTGCTGCTGGTGCAACTGCTGGATTTCCGGGGAGAGATGATCCCCGCGCCCGTTTCCTTCCTCGGCGGAATGAGGCTCTAACGATCACCCTCGGTTGGGCAGAATCGGGAGATTCCGACCCCCACCGTGGACTCCCTGGCGACATCGGCGGGACGGCTCGATCCACCCAGGGCTGGCTTAGTCTGGGGTACCCGGTGCGGTGGGGCGAGATTGTCGCCAAATCCACCAAGCCGCCAGACAAAGGGTGATGTTGCCCACCACGGTCATCGCCGCTTGCAGAGTGACGAGCCAAGCAAAGCCGGGATCATTATCAAAAAAGTGCCAGGTACAGGCGGCCATGGCGCTCACCAGGGCCGGAAACATCCCCACCGTCAACCACCGCCACACCCGTCGTTGCGTCACCGTAGCGAACTGCCAGATAAACCACATCGCCGCCATCCACTCCAACACGCTGGAAATGTGAATCATCCAAGTAGGCAAAGACAGGGCGTGCATGGAGCCATCGGAAACACAACAGCGTCCATTGTAGGACGCATTCGCGTAGATACTGTGTTGGCCGCAGTCCGTCAAGGGGTCGCCGTTGCCATTGCCGGAGGCTTTGGCTTGGCGGGGGCACACTTCTGGCCTGAGGCTAACACAGTATCTACGTTGGAGATGTGTCAGGCCATCAGATGCCAACCATCCGCGCCGCCCGCCCGCTGCTCAAGCCAGAGGGCTATAGCCATATCCTCTTCCCTGAATAGCATCATCCTGAGAATTGCTCGGAGTCGCTCGCAGATCGGCATCCCGAGGGACGGTAGACTAAGATAAAGAGTCCTTTGGATTGTCTTGATCCAGCCGTTTACGCCATCACATCGGGTTAGCTATGAGCAAGGGCACGCTGTTCGATAAAGTTTGGGATCTGCACACCGTGGGCACCCTGCCCTCTGGCCAAACTCAGCTTTTCATTGGGTTGCACCTCGTCCACGAAGTCACCAGCCCCCAAGCCTTTGCCATGCTGCGGGAGCGGAACCTACCCGTCATGTACCCCCAGCGCACGGTGGCCACGGTGGATCACATCGTTCCCACCGAAAACCAGGCCCGTCCCTTTGCCGACCCCCTGGCCGAGTCGATGATGCAGGCGCTGGAGCAAAATTGTCAGGATTTTGGCATTCGCTTCTACAACATTGGTTCTGGCCACCAGGGTATCGTCCATGTGATTGCGCCGGAACAGGGCCTCACCCAGCCGGGGATGACCATTGCCTGCGGCGACAGCCACACCTCCACCCACGGAGCCTTTGGGGCGATCGCCTTTGGTATCGGCACCAGCCAAGTGCGCGATGTGCTGGCCTCCCAAACCCTGGCCCTCGGCAAGCTGAAGGTGCGCCGCATTGAGGTCAACGGCCCCCTGCCCCAGGGGGTCTACGCCAAGGATGTGATCCTCCACATCATCCGCACCCTGGGGGTGAAGGGCGGCGTTGGCTATGCCTACGAATTTGCCGGAACCACCCTAGATTCCATGGGCATGGAAGGGCGGATGACCATCTGTAACATGGCCATCGAAGGGGGGGCGCGGTGTGGCTACGTCAACCCCGACCAAACCACCTACGACTATTTGCAAGGGCGCGAATTCGCGCCCCAGGGCGAGGCCTGGGATCAGGCCGTAGCCTGGTGGAACACCCTTCGCAGCGCCACCGATGCCGTCTATGACGATGTGGTGGTGTTCAACGCCGCCGACATTGCCCCCACCGTCACCTGGGGTATCACCCCCGGTCAAGGTATTGGCGTCAACGAAGCCCTGCCCACCCTAAACAGCTTTGCCGAGGGGGAACGCGCCCTGGCCGAAGAAGCCTTTGCCTACATGGATTTGCTGCCCGGTCAGCCCCTGCAAGGCACCCCCATTGATGTGTGTTTCATTGGCAGTTGCACCAATGGCCGCATCAGCGATCTGCGGGAAGCCGCCAAGGTTGTGGCAGGGCACACCGTGGCCGAGGGCATCAAAGCCTTTGTGGTGCCCGGTTCTGAGCAGGTCAAACAACAGGCCGAAGCCGAAGGGCTCGACCAAATCTTCACCGCTGCGGGGCTGGAATGGCGGGAAGCGGGTTGCTCCATGTGCCTCGCCATGAACCCCGACAAACTCCAGGGCCGACAAATTAGCGCCTCTTCGTCGAACCGTAACTTTAAGGGCCGCCAAGGGTCTGCCTCGGGTCGCACATTGCTGATGAGTCCGGCCATGGTCGCCGCCGCTGCAATCACGGGCAAAGTGGTAGACGTGCGCGATTACCTAGCGTCCTAGTGGTTTGTCAGGGTTAAATTTTAGGGTTGCAGATATCCTCAAAGCCCTTTCCCCACGGGGGACGCTTGGCGAACGACAAGCTCAGGACGACCGTAAACGCTGGTTGGCTGACAAAAGATTCTGCACCGGG
>JAYKHF010000035.1:0-12854 GCA_035285305.1 Leptolyngbya sp. | reverse complement strand
AGCCATCCACCCCCGAATCGGTTGGCCTCAAGCCAGCTCATCCCAGGCCGGGTGAGACAGCAGGGAGGCCATCATCCGCACCCCGCGCAGTTGGTTGGAGAGGGGCAAATGGCCATCGGGGGCGCTGAGATCCCAAATGAAGCCACCGGGATAGCGAGTCCAAATGTTGTCGTCTTTCCAGGCCAGACGGGGCCAAAGCTTATCCCAGTTTTGGCCCAGCCCAAGCCAGAGGCGACGCTGCACCGAGAAGCCAAACTTGCCCTCGGAGTAGATTTGCCATAGGTGGTCTAGGGTTTGCAAATCCAGGCTGGGGAACATCTCCACCTCGGTGAAGTAGACCCATTTGCGCTTGACCGCCGTGGGGCCTGCCAGTTCGCACATTTTCACCAGGGTGAGCCGGTCGGCCTCTTGGAAATCTTGGGCCACCAGGCAATCTTGAATCGGGGAATAATCAATCTCGGCGGCGGAGGGCATCGGCACCCGACCCTCGGGCCAGGTTTCCGCCAAACAGGTTTGAAGGTCGTCCTGTTGGGTGGCGTAGAGTACCTGGACAGCGCGACCATCGACGAGGGTCGGTGGGACATCCCGGCGGTCTAGCACAAAGGCTTTGAGGGCTTCTATCCCCTCTGCACCCAAGGCAACCAGCTCGTGAATCGCCGAGAGTTGGCGCTTGAGGGAATCGCCCTGAAGTTGTTGCCGCAAGTCCTCCAATGTGCCGCTTTCCGAAACCATAAACCCTATGCCATGCGCTGTGAAACTGCCCTTTCCAATGATATGGCAATAGGGGCGGTTTCTGAGGGTGGGCCTAGGGTTGGGGGGCAGCGGGGAGAGGGTGGGTCAAAAAAGCGTATTCTTCCACCACCTGCCCGCCGATCAGGTGCTCCTGGATGATCCGCTCGATCACCGCCGGGGTGGCACTGTGGTACCACACGCCGTCGGGGTAGACCAGCAAAATCGGCCCCCGCTGACACACCCGCAAGCAATGCACCTTGGTGCGAAAAATACTGGTGGGCCGATCGGCGGTGGGGATGTCTAGCTGGAGTTCCTTCAGGCGATTTTTCAGGTAATCCCAGGCTTCTAGGCTGGCGGCGTGGTCGCAGCACTTAGGAATGGATTGGTCGGCGCAGATCAACACATGGCGCTGAATACTGGTCAAGGCTAGGGTATCCACGCTCTGCTGGAGGGCCATGGCCGCCACGGAGGCGGCGGAGGGAGGAGGATTAGTCATGGTGGACGGAATCTTGGGGTAAGGGGGTTGGGGGGGTGTCGATGGCCGCATCGACCGCATCGGCGGCGGCTTGGGCCTTGGGCGCGGCCCCTTCCGCCTGAGACGGTTCAGCGGTGGCAGGACGAGGCGGCGATTCAGCGGGTTCAGTGGACTGAGGTTCGGGGATGGCTTCGACTGTGGCCTCTGAATCCAAAGACTCAGGTACCAGGGGGGACGGGGGCCGCACCCGGCGAATGGGTAAGTTGGCAATCAGGGCTGTCATGCGCTGATCGCTTTCCAGGTTAAATTCGAGGTGATCCTGATCCAGTTCCACATAGCGAGACACCACCTCTAAAATTTCCTGGCGCATTTGCTCCACCAGGTCGGGGCTGAGGTCAGTGCGGTCGTGGGCTAAAACAAACTGAAGCCGTTGCTTCACCGTTTCCCGACTGCTAGGGGTGCGGGTGCGGTTGAAGATTTTATCGAGCAGGTCGCTGATCATGGGATCTGGGTGCAGGGGATAACATCGAATACCGGTCGTAGGAGGGGTAGATGCACAGGGAGGTGGCCTTAGCCCCGCAGAAAGCGGCGGATGCGGCTAAAGAGGTCGTCGTGGCTGGCGGTGAGATCGAGCAGGGGCACTTCTTCCCCCAGGAGGCGACGGGCAATATTTTGAAAGGCCATCCCCGCCATGGAAAGCTTTTCATCCAGCACCAGGGGTTCGCCCCGGTTGGAGGAGACAATCACCCGCTCGTCGTCGGGAATCACCCCCAACAACGGCACCGCTAGGATATCTAAAACATCGCGAACCGACATCATTTGGTCGTCCCGCACCATGGCTGGCTTCAGGCGGTTAACCAGCAATTTGGTGTACTTCACTTCGCTGGCTTCCAGCAAACCCACGACCCGGTCGGCATCGCGTACCGCCGAAACCTCTGGAGTTGTGACGACAATAGCCTCATTGGCGGGGGCGATGGCGTTTTGAAAACCCATCTCAATCCCCGCAGGGCAGTCAATAATCACGAAGTCATACTGACCCTTCAGCCCGCTCACCAGACTCTTCATCTGATCGGGGGTGATGGCCTCCTTATTGCGGTTTTGGGCCGCCGCCAGCAAGGCCAGATTGGGTTGGCGCTTGTCCTTCACAAGGGCCTTCTCAATCGTGCAATCTCCTGCTAACACATCCAGAGCCGTGTATACAATGCGATTCTCTAGGCCCAGCAACAGATCAAGGTTGCGCAGACCAAAGTCCGCATCGATCACCACGACCTTTTGGTTGCGCTGTGCCAGGGCCATGCCCAGGTTGGTGGTGCAGGTGGTTTTACCAACCCCGCCCTTGCCAGAGGTCATTACGATGATGCGCGTCATAGGCTCGCCCTGGTTTTACCGTCTAACTATTTTTACAACTGCACGAATTTTAAGAGTAATTGAAACAACCGAAACATCCGGTTTCAGAATCTCCCTGGGGGCAATGCCTCCGCGCCCAGCCCGAACGGTACATCCCCCACCGCTCGCCTTGAGCTTGTCGTTCGCCCAGCGTCCCCCATGGGGAAAAGGCATAACCCTACTGGTCATTGCCGCTGGAGGTGAGGCACCATGAATCTAGGTATCCTTGCCCTGCGATGGGGAAGGGGTCGCCCCAGCCAGCGTTTTGCAGGGTAGTCAACGTGGATAATTCAAGTAATACGTTTGTCTCCCGGAGTGCGGTTCCCCTCGGCCAGTTCTCTGCCCACGACCAGGCCGCCCTGTGGCAAGGCGAGATCCTGGTGGTGTCGCAGCCCAAACCCCAAGAACCAGCGGCGGTGACGGCCCATATGTATGTCCCCCTGGCGCGTCCCTACATCTGGCCCCAGGTCACCAGCTATCGCCGCTGGACACAGTTTTTCCCCAACATCACCCACAGCGAAGTCCTGGAGACCGTGAAAACCGCTAACCACCGCTATCGCCGCCTCTATCAGGTGGGAAGCAAGGGGTTCATGATGATGACGGCCCAGGTCGAAATCTATCTTCAGGTACTCGAAACCGCCTATGACCACATTCAATTTCGCCTAGAGCGGGGCAGCTTTTCCCAGTTCAGGGCCGATCTGCATCTACAGGATATGGGCCAGGGTACCCTCCTGACCTACGGCGTCCAGGCGGCTCCCACGATCCCCATTCCCAGCATTCTGATTGAACAGGGCATGAAAACCGACCTCCCCGGCAACATGAGGCAGATGCGCCAGGTGCTATGTCAGGGCTATGGTGGAGTTTAGGCGGTGACAGGGTAGAGGCTCGCTAGTGGTAGCGTTCCACGAAGGCCCGCCCAGCGGACATCGCCGCGCTGCTGGTGCGGTAGAAAGCGCCATCGCTAAG
Organism: Leptolyngbya sp.; assembly: GCA_035285305.1. Classification (GTDB taxonomy): domain Bacteria; phylum Cyanobacteriota; class Cyanobacteriia; order Phormidesmidales; family Phormidesmidaceae; genus Nodosilinea. The sequence goes on along the minus strand of JAYKHF010000035.1, from coordinate 9,295 downwards.
GATATCTAAGGCGGGGTTGACCAGCCAGCATTGATAGCCCCGATCCTGGCAGTGGCTGACCCCAATAATCCAGCCCGCCATCGCCGATAACTGAACCACTGACTCATTATCCATGGGTTTCTCCTTGGTTCTACCCAGTGGCCGATCCCCCAAATCGCGAGGGTGGCCCATGCCAGGGGAAGGGTGATTAGTCCGTCACAGGCCGATGATTTCCTGTGCCTAGCCTAATGGTATCCCTACCGCCAACGTCGTCAGAACCCTGGGTTTGCCCTGAGATCGTCGTCTAGATGACGGACAAAAGATGCTGTGTCGGGCGCGAAAACCACGCCCCTACCGCATTCGGGCCAGGTAGGGGTCAGGTCTCCTGACCCTTTGAAGAATCTGGGTTCTCGCAAGTTTTGTCAGTCAACCAGGATCGTCGTTCGCCCCGGAATTACTTTTTAATTTTGAGGTAATGCAGCGCGGCCAAAGCCGCTTGCTTACGGGCTTCCTTCTTGCTTCTGCCTTCGCCAACGCCATAACATTGATCGTGAAGATAGACCTCAATTTCAAAGCTTTGATTTGGCAAAGACGTCGTTATGCTGACTTCTCGGTATTCCGGTCGTTGACCAAAGCGAGCTTGGGCATATTCTTGTAATTTACTCACCGGATCAGGCTGGAGATGATACAGCGCATTGGAAGCCGCCTGCTTCCGGGCTTCCTTCTTGCTATGACCTTGACCGACTCCGTAACGCTCATGGTTGATATAAACGGCAATCTCAAAGGTTTTGGCATGATCGGGGCCAATCACACTTAATTCTCGATATTCCGGCAATTGTCCGCCAAAGTTAGCCTGCACATACTCCTGAAAAGCGCTGACGGAATCCGTGGGCGAGAGATCTAATGCTCGATTCACCAAGGGTCTAAAAATCATCTTGGCATAATCACAAACGGCAATAATTTCAGCATCCAAATAATAAGCACCAATCAAGGCTTCAAAGGCATCGGCCTGAACACTAGGATTGTCTTTTTCAGTTTTGGATCCACTTCCTAAACGAAGCAGATCGGGCAATCCTAAACTCACAGCAATAGACGCCAACTGAGCCTGGTCTACAATTAAGTCAGACCGCTTAGACATCTCGCCCTCATCCATCATGGGATATTTCGTAAATAACAAATCTCGCACGACAAATTCAATGATGCTATCCCCTAGAAATTCTAGGCGTTCATTGTCAGACACCCCATTTTCTTTGGCATAGGAGCTATGGGTCAGGGCTTGCTGAAGAAGTTTTTTGTCCTTAAATTCAGGCAGTTCCATAAATAATCCTCTAAGGAATTGATCAGAATGAGTTTACCCTGGTTGGCTGACCAAAGATTCTGCACCGGGCTCAGCAGGCGAACCCCTAGGGCGTTCGATTACTGTAGGGGCCAGGTCTCCTGACCCTTTGACGAATCTAGGCTCTGGCAAGTTTTGCCAGTCAACCAGGAATTTACCCTTAATTCGTCTATTACAAACCACATCAAGGGTAGAATTCGGTTCACTAAGTCAAGGTTAACTTGCCAAGAGAATCGGTTTCAGATCCTCGATATAGACGATGTCATTAGGTAAGCAGCGCTTGAGCTTTTTGCTCATTCCATGGCGTCGCCCAATGACAACAACCTTGACACCTTGACGTTGCATATCTTCCACTAAAGGAGCAAAGTCTTTGTCGTTCGTAACCAGGATTAAAACATCAGGAGGTTGGGATCTACATAATTTTTTAATGTCTGCCATCATCCGTCGATCCAGCTCATTTTTCGCAGAAACAGCAACATCAACGAACTGCCAATCCTGATCTTGAAGGCGAGATTCGCGACTAGGTCTCAAGTTTCGACAATTGTGATAAACCCACTGAATTGAAACCGTACCAAGATCTGATGCAAACTTCAGAATAGCATTGCTATTTTTCCAAAGGCCGACATTTTGTCCGTCAACCGCTATGACTACCGTAGGGCAATGACGCTGAATAGAAATGATCGGGATACTCATAGTAGAGCCTGCAATAAAGGGCAGACCCTACGTCTTCTAAAAGGCTGCTGGTAGTCGAGGATATGATTGATATGAAAAGTCAACGAAGCAACAGCCGCTATTAGCAACCGTTACTACATTGGCTTGTTATATCAACTAACCTTATATAGTTGTCGCCTTTACCTTAGATGGTTTTGGTGTTTAAGGTAGAAGCGGCAGCTATATAAAATTAGCTGTCCAGTAGCACTCACGGTTTAGAAAAACGTAGGGCTTATCGAAAAGCTAACTCTACAAACTGGAAATGTCAAGCCGTTGATTTGGATTTGTGGCGAAAATGATATGGCATTGCTGGAATTGCCGTACAATTATTAAGGAATATTTCAATCCCAATGCCGTGACTGATACTCTAACCCGTCCTCGTCAGCAGACTACACCTTCCTTGCCCCTCAAAACTCTCTGGGCCGATACCCTGACAGTGTTTTGGGGAGACTGGCTAGATTTGCGGGTGCGGATTCCCCAAGTGGCCTCGTCGGGGTTGGTGTCGCCGTTAATTTACATCTTGGCCTTTGGGCTGGGCTTGGGCAGCGCCATTGACCAGGTATCCACGCCGCCAGCGGGGGATACCTATTTAGAGTTCATCCTGCCTGGGATGGTGGCCCTGTCGTCGATGGTCATTAGCTTTGGCGGCACCACATTTTCCATCTGCGGGGATCGGCTGTTCACCAAAACCTTTGAGGAAATGCTGCTCTACCCAGTACATCCTCTGGCCCTGCACCTTGGCAAAATGCTAGCGGGAATTGTGCGCGGCCTGATGACAGCAAGCTCCGTGATTTTGGTCGCTGTGCTCTTTACGGGGCGATTTTGGAGCTTCATTAATCCTCTGTTTTTGCTGCTGGTCATCCTCAATTGCGCCGTGTTTGCGGGCCTAGGGGTGATCGTTGGCCTCAACGTGAAGTCCTTGGAAAGTGTGGGGCTGTTCAATAACTTTCTGATTGTGCCCATGTCCTTCCTGGGGGGCACCTTTTTTGATCCCACCATGCTGCCCCCGGCCCTCAAGGCCATTGTTTACCTGTTGCCCCTCACCTACACCACCATCGGTCTTCGATCCGCTGCCTATCAGCCCTTGACCGAATTTCCTTGGTATGCGATTCCGATTTTAATGGGGGTGGCCATCGCCTTGGCCCTCGTCGGAGCCCAGCAATTTTCTACCCAGCAAGATTAGCCTAGGGGTCAATCCCGCTCTTCACCGGGGCTAGGCTTCAGGGATTGCGGTCTGAGTCTGGGTGAGGGAAGCAGGGGCTAGGGTGGCGCTGTCTACGGGTAACAGGGCTGTATCATCTTCCGCCAAGGCATTGGCATCAGCGATTTCCGTAGGTATCAATTGGGTGTCTCCAGGAGCCGATATCGGGCTCGGAACGAGGCCCCCTACACCTCTGTACCAGGTCTGGTAGAGGTGGGCAATGGACGCACTGAACCCGTTCGGCAACTGTTGCAGGGCATCGAGGGCGTCTTGGGCGGTGGGATAGCGATCATGAAAATCACGGCTCACCATCCGATTAATCACCTCCGTCAGGCCGCTAGAAACCCCGGGGGCATAGGGTCGCCATTGAATTTCTTGGCTGGCGGAATCCCTCTCGACCAGGTGGGGACGGATCCCCGTCAGAGCGCGGATGCCCATCATTCCCACGGCATACACATCGCTACTGAAGCAGGGATAGCCCGCCCGTTGTTCGTCAGGCATGTAGCCCCGGGTGCCGATGGTCAGGGCTGGATGTGCCACTTTGACGGTAGTCGTTTTTCGGCCTAAGACCCGCACCCGTTTTACCGCGCCGAAGTCAATCAGCACCACCTTGCCATCTCGGTGACGACGGATCAAATTAGACGGGTTCACATCCCGATGAATCACATGCTGGCGATGGACAAAGGCTAGAATTTCCAGGACTTCCTGCAACAGCAGCACCACCCGCGTTTCCGACCAAGGCTTACCCAGTTCCATCTGATGACTCAGGCGGCTACCATCGATGTATTCCTGGGCTAGGTAGACCTCGTGGCGTTCCTCAAAATGGGCTAGCAGGGTAGGAATTTGAGGATGATTGCCGAGTTCATACAGGATCTGGGCCTCATTATCAAACAGGCGGCGGGCCATCGCCTGGGTAGCTGGGCTTTGCCCCTCCGGTGCCCTAAACTGCTTCAGGACGCATCGCGGATGGTTGGGCAAATGCAGATCTACCGCCAGGAACGTATGGCTAAATCCTCCGAAACCCAGCCGCCGCAGGACTTGGTAACGCCCCCCTAAGGTGTGATTTATCACATCGTTCAAAGCCATTTCGACTCCATGGAGGCTCTGACCACCGCTAGGGTTATGGCGAACCCCATCGTGATGGATGGGCTCCGAAAGCGTGTGACTGGCAATGCGATCAATGGCAGCAAACGCACAGTCTTCCCCTAAAAAAAACGATGGGACTGCCCCGGAGTGCAGACTTGCGCAACGGATAGCCCGCGAGTTCATCGTAGATGACCATGCCCTTGGCAGAACTTTACCCTAAAAAAGGATGCTCTAGGCTGTGGGAAGAAGACCGTAATAAAACCTAACACAGGTATCGAAAACTACTCTGCGAATCCTGGTTGGCTGACAAAAGATTATGCGCCGGTCGCGAGAACCGAGCCCCTACCACATTTAGGCTTATGTAGGGGTCAGGTCTCCTGACCCTTTTAAGAGCCATGAGATCCCATCAATGACCTGAGCGCAGGATGAACCTAGAACTGGGCACACCTCGAAAAATACAGATTTTTCTGGGAATGGCAACATGATTTCAAGGGTTGCAGCCTCTTGAAATCTTCCAAATGGCAATTAATCGAGGTGCCCAACTTTAAAACCGCTGAAAACCTGCTTCCAGACTATCCAGCAAACGTGGATGGGGTCAAAGCATTAGTCGCCACTGGTGCGGTTAATAGCACGGTTACAGCGGGCGTGACCCAAGCTTTTTTGGTGGCTGGAGCCGCTGGAGCATTGGGAGCGAGGGGGGTGTTTGCGGTTTCAGAAGAAGACATTGGAAATAGCCTCAAGATTTTACTTTTCCCCACCTAGTGCAGTGTCAAGACTAAGAATTCGGGCTTCGACAGGCTCAGCCCGAACGCGCCGTTTACGGTCGTTCTGAGCGGTAAGCCGGTCGAACCGTCGAAGGGCTTTGCGGATATCTGCAACCCTAAATTTTAACCTTGACAAACCACTAGGCCAATTGTGCTTCCCCGGGTCATCAAAATGTGGATGGGGTCAAAGCAGTCGCCACTGGTGCGGATAGCACGGTTACAGCGGGCGTGACCCAAGCTTTTTTGGTGGCTGGAGCCGCTGGAGCATTGGGAGCGAGGGGGGTGTTTGCGGTTTCAGAAGAAGACATTGGAATAACCTAGACATTTTACTTTTTATACATTGTGGGTTAGGGTTAACGAGTTCGTCAACCCCATTGCCTACGATGCAGCGAGCAAGCCTGCGCTAGGGCCAGCCGAAAGGCTCACAGGGGTCTATGCCAGTCCACCTGGCTGAAATTTGCGTTGTTATCCCAAATATTCGTGTATTGTTACAAAGCTTACGAACTGGTCATCCAGTCTGAGTTCCCCATTCCAGCGTTTATTCCCCATCCTGATGCGGTTGCCGACGTTACCCTTCGCTATGGCGAGGTTCCCAATCACCTAGATCAGGTTGAGGAGGCGAGGACTGAACTCTACCAGTGCAACGCCCACCAGTTTTTGCTCAAGTTTGATGGCGTTGCTGATTACCTCGTACAAAACGGCCAAGAAATCATCATCAGCCCTCGAGGCACGCCGTCGGATATACAGGTTTTTTTGCTGGGGGGCGTCATGGCGGCCTTGCTGCATCAGCGGGAGTTACTGGTTTTGCATGGAGCCGCCTTCCAGGCGAAAGCTGGGGCGGTGGTTCTGTGCGGTGTGTCTGGGGCAGGCAAAAGCACCCTCCTGAATGAGCTATTGCGGCGGGGCTACCCCATGCTGGTGGATGATGTTTGCGGGGTCACCTTCGCTGGAGATCAGCCCTTGGTATTACCGGGCTATCCTCGCACGCGCCTGTGGCTGGATAGTGCCCAAAAGCTAGGGCAATCGGTGGAGGGCTTGGAGCGAACCCGCCCCAGTATCGAAAAATACGAACGGCAGGTGCCCGAGCAGTATTGCTCGCAGCCCGCCCCTCTCCACAAAGTCTATCTGCTCAACCCCCACAACCAGGACACGATCACCCTAGAGACGGTCCCTCTGATCGACGGGTTTGGCGTCATCACCCACAACACCTACGGCTATGGCTTACTCGCAGGTTTGGCCAGGAAGTCCTCCCATTTTAAGTCGGTATCGGCGGTGGCCCAGCGGGTGCCAATATGCCGTGTGACCCGCCCCAGCGGACACTTTCTGCTGACGGAACTGGCGGATGCCATCGAGCAAGATCTGGCCTTGTCGGTGGAGGTGTAGCCGACCATGGGAAAGATCTACTGGCTGGCGTCCTACCCTAAATCTGGGAACACCTGGATGCGGATTCTGCTCGCGAACTATCTGCGCAAGGCTGACCATCCGGCGGAAATTAACAGCCTAGACCAAGTCCCCATCGCCAGTGCCCGGGCGATGTTTGACAGCGCCTTGGGCATCGAAACCTCCGACCTAACCCAGGATGAGATTGATCGCTACCGGCCCTTGGTCTACGAACACCTCTCCCATCAGGCCAAGGAACCTCTATTCCTCAAGGTGCACGATGCCTTTACCTATACGCCCTACGGCTATCCGCTGCTGTCTAAAACGGCCACCGCAGGGGTGCTGTATCTGGTGCGGAACCCCCTGGATGTAGCGGTTTCCTTCGCCCATCACACAGCCCAGTCTGTAGAGGTCATGGTGGCCCGCATGGGAAATGCAAATTTCTGTTTGGCCAAAAATCCTGAAGGTCTGCATGAGCAACTGCAACAGCGGTTGCTTACCTGGAGTGGCCATGTCAGGAGTTGGCTCGATGAGCCGGATCTGCGGGTGAACGTTGTGCGCTACGAGGATCTGCAAGCTGACACCGTGGGGCAATTGGCCGAGGTGGTGCGCTTCTGTGGTCTAGAGGAAGACCCGGATCGGATGGCCCAAGCCGTGGAATTCTCTCGGTTTGATCGGGTGCAACAACAGGAAAACGAACGGGGCTTCCGCGAGAAAGCGCCTCTGGCAGGGGCGTTTTTTCGCCGGGGAAGGGTGGGATCTTGGCGAGATGCCCTCAGCCCTGCCCTAGTCGATCAGTTGATCGCCGATCATCGACCAGTGATGACTCGTCTGGGCTACCTCACGGCCAGCGGTGATCTGGCATATTAGTGAATCAACACGATAACCCCCAGATTTGGGGCGGCTAAACGCCCATTTGCCGTTGATTGCCCTTGAAAGCGTCTTAAAGCTTTGATATAGATGGAGATACCATGATGACCTTTCCCGCCGAAACCCGTCTCAGTCGCCATCCTGACCTAATGGCTTCAGACCTCTCAGCCACCGAGACGGTGATGATGGACATTGACCAGGGACTCTATTTTGGTCTGGAAAACGTCGCTAAGGACATTTGGGACTACCTAGCGACCCCTCACACCGTGGCCGAACTCCAGCACCACCTGAGGGAAACCTATGCCGTGGACGAGCAAACCCTAACCACCGATCTCCAGACCTTTTTGGCTGACCTGGAAAAGCACCGGCTGATTTGTCGAGAAGCCTAGGGCCGTGGAGGAAAGGTGGGCTGGACGGATTTACCCCGTAAACTGCCCCGTCTAGGGCAGATGAGTTGGCATGATCGCTGGCTGCTGTTGCAGGTAACGGTGCTGCTTGGGGTGTTTCGAGCCTTGATTTTAACCGCCCCCTTTCCCCGCCTCGCCAGCTACTTTGGCCAATACCGTGTGGAATCTCCCCAGGAGGCGGATCCATTCGACCTGCACCAGGCTCGCCAAATTAGCTGGGCCATTCGGGCCGTTAGCCCCTACACCCCCTGGACGAGTAATTGCTTTGCCCAGGCGCTCACGGCCAAATACCTGCTGCATCGACGGGGGATCGTCAGCACCCTCTATTTTGGAGCCTACTTTAATGCCCCCGGTGCCATGAAGGCCCATGCCTGGTTACGCTGCGGGCCGCTGATGGTTACCGGTGAGACGGGCCATCTCAGCTTTGGCACCACGGCCTATTTCAGTTCATGACGATGACTGCCTCCCTCAGTGGGATTCCCCTTTCCCGTCCATTCGTTCCTAACCCTATGATCACTGCCTCCCTCGATGAAATTCTCCTTTCCCTGCTGCGCCTCAACCCCGACCCCGTGGCCCAGCAGACAGCCCTAGCCCACCTGAGTGCTGCCGAGGGAGACGCCCTAGTGGCCAAGGCGGTAGATCAACGGGTGGTGGGTTTGGTCTACCAAGCCCTGCAATCCCTACCCGAGGGTGCCGTTCCTGAGACTATCCTCAGCCCCTTACGGGCCAGCAGCCAGCAGGTGGCCCGCTTCACCCTAGCCCTAGTCAGGGAACTGAAGGCGATCCTCTCCACCCTCAACGCGGCTGACATCCCGGTGATCGTGCTGAAGGGATCTCATCTAGCCCAATCGGTTTATCCTCAACTTCACCTGCGCCAAATGGGAGATATCGATCTGCTGGTTCCCCAAGATCGCGTTGTTCAAGCCTATGAACGCATCCAAAACTTAGGATACGAAGTCTACCACCCCTATTTAGACGACGTGGTGGAGGCCCCAGCGGTGTTGGTCAGCCAAAATCATGGGCACCACCTCACCCCCCTGCGTAAGGCTCCGGAACTTCCCCTCGTGGAACTGCACTGGACCCTCTGCGATGCCGATGAAGCCGCTGACTTTAACCTGGAGGAGATCTGGCAGCGGTCTGTGCCCACCACCTTCCTAGGAGAATCGGCTCGGGTACTGGCTCCAGAGGATCTCATTCTGCATCTCTGTCACCATGCCGCCTACCACCACCAGTTTGATATGGGGGTGCAGGGCATCGTCGATATTAGTCGCATTGTGGATCGGTTTCAGGCCCAGATGGATTGGAACGCCCTACAACGCACCGCCGAAGCCTGGGGCTGGCAACGGGGAGTCTACCTCACCCTCGCCCTCACCGAGGCGATGATGGGCCTGCCGCTCCCAGCCCAAATGGCCCAATCCATTCAGGCCATCATGCCTAGCCCAGACTTTATCGCCCAGACCCAAGCCCTACTCCTCGAATCGAAGACTGCCCGCCAGACCTTAGCCCAGGTACTGAGCCAGGAAGCCGCAGATCAAGCCCTGCGGCTAAACCTCATCCAGCG
>JAYKHF010000034.1:0-25313 GCA_035285305.1 Leptolyngbya sp. | reverse complement strand
GTCTGGGTGGTGTCCGGTTCCCTGATCTGCACTAGGCCGGGTCAGGCGGGCTTCCCTTGGGTGATGGTTCTGAGTTTCCAGGGAGAGGGGCGGTAGAATTTGGGCAGATCCCTCCCTTGATTCCCTGTGGTGCCCATGTTGAAGGATGTCAAACCCTGGCTGCGGAACCATTGGCTGTGGTGTGTCGCGGCCTTGGCTGGGCTCATCGGTGTTGATGCCGTGATTCACCTGATGGCAGAGCGCCTGTGGTTTGCGGAGGTGAACTACCTGGATGTCTTTTGGCTGCGGCTAGGGTCGCAACTGCGGCTGGGGCTCATTCCCCTGGGGCTAACGATCGTCTTTACCTGGGGTAACTTGGCCCTCGCCGACCGCACCACCCCCCTGTCGCCGCCTTCGGAGTGGGCCTCAAAGACCCAGGGTTTGGCCCTGCGGGGGGTGATCCTGCTAGCAGGGTTGCTCAGCTTTCTGGTGGGGTTGCAGTTACTATACCAGGGGCAAATCGCAGCGGATTTCTGGCGCGAAACCACCACCCTCTACGAATCCAGTACGCCGCTGCCCCTGTGGCCCAAACTGCAATTATTTCGGGTGGCGGGGCCAATGCTGCTGGCTCAGCCCTGGCGATTAGGGGCGTTGGCCATGGCGGCGGTGGCCTTTGTGGTCTACCCTCGACAGCTCGGTCGGCTGGCCGCCGCGTTGATGAGCCTCGGCTTTGGGCTGATTTTGGCGAAGCAATGGCCGACCATATTGCTGGCCTTGAACCCGGTTCCCTACCGCGAAACGGATCCGATTTTTCAGCAGGACATTGGCTTCTATATCTTTCAACTGCCGCTGCTGCATCTGCTGGAATTTTGGCTGCTTGGCATTCTCTTTTTCACCTTCGTGACGGTTTGCCTGGTTTACCTGCTGCGGGGGGGCACCCTCAGCCGAGGGCGGTTCTACGGGTTTTCAGCCTCCCAGCAGCAGCATCTCTATACCCTGGCGGGGCTGTTATTTCTAAGCACCAGCTTTAGCCATTGGCTAGGCCGCTATGACATCCTCTATTCCCAGGAAGGCGTCGTTTACGGGGCGGGCTACACCCATGTCCATGTGTTCCTGCCGATGAGTTGGGGGTTGGCCCTCCTCACCCTGGGGTTTGGCCTGGGGTTTCTGGGGCGAGGGCTGCTGTGGCGACCCACCTACTTCAACCCCATGGGCCAGGGGGCCAGGAAACGGGCTCAGGAACCAGGGCGGCGGCGGGGTGGGCTAAACCTCGGCGGCACCAGTTGGCTGGTGAAGGGCATTTGTCTCTACCTCGTGCTCACGGTGGTCGGCCTGGTCTTGGTTCCGGCGGTGGTGCAGCGCCTGGTGGTGCAGCCCAATGAACTTCAGCGGGAGCGGCCCTACATTACGAATTCCATTGCCCTAACCCGGGCCGCCTTTGACCTAGAAGCCATCGATTCGGAGCCCTTTGACCCCAGTGGCGATTTGACGGTGGAGGATCTGGAAAGTAACGATCTGACCCTGGAAAATATTCGCCTATGGGATCCTCGCCCCCTGCTGGACAGTAATCGCCAGCTTCAGCAAATTCGGCTGTACTACGAGTTCAAAGACGCCGACTTCGACCGCTACAACATCCTCAACCAAGAGCGTCGATCGGAACGGCGACAGGTGATGATTTCAGCGCGGGAACTGAACTACGAACGGGTGCCCGACATCGCCAAAACCTGGGTGAACGAGCACCTGGTCTACACCCACGGGTTTGGCTTTACCCTCAGCCCCGTCAACACCGCTGGCCCCGATGGCCTGCCCACCTACTTTGTGCGCGGTATCGACAACATTCCCAGCAGTGAGGAGGTGCGCCAAAGCATCCCCATCGGCGATCCGCGCCTGTATTTTGGGGAACTCACCGATACCTACATCATGACCAATACCCAGGTTTTGGAACTGGACTACCCCAGCGGCAACGAAAACATCTACACCACCTACCTCGGTCGGGGCGGCATTCCCCTAGGGAACCTCTGGCGACGGCTGCTGTTTGCCCGCCACCTCAAGGATTGGCGGATGCTGTTCACCGAAGACTTTACGGCGGAGACCCGACTGCTGTTTCGCCGCAACATTGCGGATCGGGTGCGGGCCATTGCCCCCTTTCTGCGGTTCGATACCGACCCCTACCTGGTGACGGTGGACATTGGCAACCGATCCCGCCAGTGGGGCACCGGAGCCGCCCACGGCAGCACCCCGCCCAATCAGATCGATTTCCAGCGCTTTGCCGACCGAGATCCCAGCTTTATCCCGGCCAACTTCAACACCCAAACCGGGGAAAACTACCTCTACTGGGTGATTGATGCCTACACCGTCAGTAGTCGCTACCCCTATTCCGATCCGGGCGACAACAGCTTCAACTACATTCGCAACTCGGTGAAGGTGGTGGTGGATGCCTTCAACGGATCCGTCGGCTTCTTTGTCTCAGACCCCAACGACCCGATTATCCAAGCCTGGAGCGGTATCCTTCCCGGCATGTTTGAGCCCCTAGAGGCCATGCCCGATGCCCTCCGCATCCACATCCGCTACCCCCAGGATTTGTTCTCGGTGCAGGCGGATATCCTGATGACCTACCACATGACCGATCCCCAGGTGTTTTACAACCGGGAAGACCAGTGGCGCGCCCCCACGGAAATCTACGCCAGCGAAACCCAGCGGGTCGAGCCCTACTATCTGATCATGAAGCTGCCCCAGGAGGACAGCGAAGAATTTATCCTGCTGCGGCTGTTCACCCCCGCCCAGCGCAACAACCTGATCGCTTGGCTCGCGGCTCGGTCCGATGGCAACCGCTACGGACGACGGCTGCTCTACCGCTTCCCCAAGCAGGAACTGGTCTTTGGCCCAGAGCAGATCGAAGCCCGCATCAACCAAGACCCCGAAATCTCCCAGCGTATTTCCCTGTGGGATACCCAGGGTTCGCGGGCGCAGCAGGGGAATCTGCTGGTCATCCCCATCGAGCAGTCTTTGATTTACGTCGAACCCCTCTACCTGGTGGCCGAACAAAACCAACTGCCCGCCCTCACGCGGGTGATCATGGTCTATCGCAACCGCATCGCCATGGCCCCCACCCTCACCGATGTCCTGTCCGCCATTTTTCTGGAGGAACCACCCCCCACCCCGCCGATTCTGCGGGAACTGGAGGAGGCCATTCCCAGCGAGGTGCCGCCGGTGCCGCCGGAGGAGGGCGTTCCCCTAGGCCAGGGGAGGAACCGTCCAACCGCGCAGGGGTTGGGCCAATTCCGAGGGGGAGAGGTTTTTGCCCTGAATCAGCACCCAAAAGTTTCCTAGCCCTAGGGGGTTCATGAGCTGGTGGAGTTGGTCGCGCCGCTGGAGGGCTTGGTTGACCGTGGCCGGGTCGGTGGCTTCGATCTGGGCGAGGGCGGCAAGGCGATCGCCCAACCCCAGGGCCATCAAAAACATGGCCTGTTGGGTGATTCCCAGGGCCACGAGGCCACAGGCTTCCCCCTGGCGCTCTAGGGCCGTGAAGTTCACATGGGCCGTAATGTCTTGGTGGCCCAAATAGCGGTAGGGATCATCGTGGTGGTAGTGCTGGTAGTAGCATTGCAGGGTGCCCTGGGTGCGCTGGGGGTGGTAGTAGCGTTCCGCTGGATAGCCATAGTCAATGGTGAGGACATAGCCTCGGTGCAAAACACGGGCCACGGCGGCCATCCAGTCAAGGGCCGCGAGGTGGGCTTCGGTGCGATAGCCCACCGGGTAGCCAGCCCCCCAGTTCACCCCCATCTGGTCAAAGTACTCGGCAAGGCGGGGGGTGGAGAGGGGGCCAATCACCTCCCGTAACCCCTGGCCATCCTCCGTTAGGGTGACGTAAATCTCCTGAAGCCCCGTTTCCGTCAGGATCACCTGGTGCACGGGGAGGGCATCCACCAACTCATTGGAGACAAAGCCCCCCGTCACGGAATCGGCGGCGAAATCGGCCAGATCCCACCAACTCACCCGATCCGCCCAGGGCTGGAGGCGGTGGCGCTGAATCTGACGCAGGGCCGGGGATTTTTCGACAATGCGGTAGTCCAGCGCCTGAAAACAGTCTGGGGCCTGGGTCTGCAAGTAGGCCAACCCATCAGCGGCCATAATGCCCTGTCCTGCCCCCATTTCCACCAGCGTGAAGGGACTGGGCTGGCCCAGATGATGCCACAGTTCCAGCCATTGCAGCGCCAGCAGTTCACCAAAGTCTCGACAGAGGTGGGGCGAGGTTACGAAATCCCCCTGGGGGCCAACGGCCAGGGCTTGGGCGGCATAGTACCCGGCCTCTGGCCCATAGAGCACCACCTCCATAAACTCCGCAAAGGTCAACCGCTGCTGGGGCGACCGTTGCAGGCGATCCGTCAGATGGGCTAACAGGAGGGGGTGGCGGGGATGGGGCATAGGGGAATGCAGGAGTGGAGATCCGGGAGTTAAGCCATTTTATAGAAGCGTTGGGATGGACGGCGGTTACGGCGGTTATAGAGGTGCTGGGGTGAGGTCGTCTAACGGGATCAAACAGCTGTCTAACTGATCAAACAACTGGGCCACAAGGGCCAAATCCTTGACCCCAGGGCATTGTTCCACACCACTAGAGAGATCGATGCCCTGGGGTTGGAGACTGGCGAGGGCTTGGTGAATATTGTCGGGCCGCAGCCCCCCGGCCAGAAACCACGGACAGGGCGGCGCAAAGCTCTGGAGGGCCTGCCAATCTAGGGTCAGCCCTGTACCGCCGAGGTGATCGGGGTGGTAGGCATCGAGGAGCAAGGCATCCACCAGGGGGGCATAGGTGAGGGCCTGGGCTAAATCGGCGGTGGTGCGAACGCGGATGGCCTTAATCAACCGATGGTGGGGTAGCGCCTGACGCAGGGATTGGCACTGTTCCAGGGTTTCTGATCCGTGGAGTTGCAGGGTATTCAAGCCCGTTTGACGCACGACCGCCACCATGGCCTCCACCGCCGCATTGGCAAAGACCCCCACGGTTCCCCCCGGCCAACCCTCCGCAGCCAAGGCCTGGAGGATCATGGCAATGTGATCGGGGGCCACATAGCGCGGCGACTGGGCCACACAGATAAAGCCCAGGTCAGTGGCTCCTCGGTGGGCAATGGCTAGGGCCTGTTCCACCTGAGTAATCCCGCAGATTTTTACCCGCATCGCTTCACCCGCATCGCTTCACCGGCCTACCACCCTTCTTGACCGCCTTCCCCCCAGGAGATCCCAACCGTGGGGGAGCCAACGCGCCCGTTGGCATGTTAACTCTATTGAACATTCCAACAGTTCGATTCTACGGCTTCCTATAATCCGAAATGATTGAAAAACCGCTTTAGTTGGGAGACATAACATTGCTGAATACTGCACTGCTGATGGCATTCACCACCCCCACCACCCCCGAATGGTCGTTTAAGGTGGCGCTCATTATGATCACCTGCAATCTCTTTGTGCTGGCCATTGGCAAATACGCCATCCAGCGCCCTGGTGTGGGGCCAGCCCTGCCCGTAAGTCTGCCGATGGTGTTCGAGGGTTTTGGTCTGCCGGAACTCTTGGCCATTGGCAGCTTTGGCCACATTTTGGGGGCCGGCATGATTTTGGGCCTCGGCAACGCCGGACTGCTGTAATTCTCCCTCCGCCCATTGTCTAGAATAAGGGCATCTTCCCCTCGTCCCAATCCCCGTCCGTATCCCCGTCCGTAGCGGGGCGAGGGCTGTCCTTTAGAGGCTTTGGCAATGCAATCTGGCTGGCGCGTGGGGTCGATTCTGGGGATTCCCCTGTTCATCGACCGTTCTTGGTTCATCATTGTGGTGTTGATCACCCTCGCCAACGGGATTAACCCCGATTGGCAGCGGCAGTGGGGTGAATGGGCCTGGGCAATGGGTTTGGCCATGGCACTGCTGTTGTTTGGTTCCGTACTCCTGCACGAATTGGGCCACAGCGTTGCCGCTAAGCAGCAGGGCATCGGGGTCAACTCCATCACGCTATTCCTTTTCGGTGGCATTGCCGCCATTGATCGAGAGTCCAAAACCCCCTGGGGGGCGCTCAAGGTCGCCCTGGCGGGGCCGTTGGTCAGCTTTGGCCTGTTTTTGCTGCTGTCGGGGCTGGTGCAGGGGCTGAGTTTGCCGCGTCCGATCACCCTGGTGCTGGTCAATGTCGCCTACATTAACCTAGTGCTGACGCTGTTTAACCTGATCCCCGGCCTGCCGCTCGATGGGGGGCAGGTACTGAAGGCTGTGGTGTGGAAGATCACCCAGAGCCGGATCCAGGGCATTCGCTGGGCGGCGCGGTCGGGCCAAATTTTGGGCTGGCTGGCCATCGCCCTGGGCCTCGGGCGCATTGTGCTGAACCAAGACTATTCTGGCCTGTGGATTGCCGCCATCGGGTGGTTTGCCCTGCGCAATGCCGCCGCCTACCAGCAGGTCACGAGCCTGCAAGAGGCGCTGCTGGCCCTCACCGCCGCCGACGCCATGGGGCGCGATTTTCGGGTGGTGGATGCCCACACCAACCTAGGGGACTTTGCCGCAACCTATCTGATGGAAGACCACCATCCCCTCGCCTACTTTGCCGCCTCCGAGGGGCGCTACCGAGGGTTGGTCAGCATCGAGGCCATCCGATCCATCGAGCGCGGTCAATGGAATCAGCGCACCCTGCAAGACATTGCCCAACCCCTGCTCTCAATTCCCTCAGCCCGGGAAGCCACCCCGCTCACCGAGGTGATTACGACGCTGGAGGAACTGACCCTACCCCTCCTCACCGTGCTCACCCCCGCCGATGCCGTGGCTGGCGTCCTAGACCGGGGCGACATCGTGCGCACCGTGGCCGAACGCCTGGGGCTGAAGGTGGCTCCAGCCATGATTCAACGGATTAAAGAAGAGGGGGAATATCCCCCTGGGCTGCAACTAGCCGCCATTGCCCGATCCGTGATGGATGATTAGACCAAGGGCCGCTCACCCTGCGGAGCCTAGCCAGGATCTGCCTGGGCTAGCTGGCGATCCCCTCGCACCACCGGATTACTCCCCCCTGGCCGAGAGCGTGAGCAAAAAGGCGAGGTTGGTGCTAGCCGCTAGGGCATGGGGGGTATGGGCCTGAATCAGCGCAAATACCCCCGGTTCTAGGTCAATACATTGACCTTCTAGGACGAGGGTGCCGCTGCCAGCAACCACATTCACCGTGGCATGGCGGCTGGAGGTGTGCTCTGAGATGGCCGCCCCCGCCGCCAGACAAAACAGCGTGTATTGGCAGGCGGCATCATTCCAGAGCACTTTGCTGATCACACCAGAGTGGGGGAACTCTAGGTGATCGTGGAGTTGCAGGGTGGTCATGGGTGGGGTGAGGATGGTAGACATGGGAGTCGGGGGGTGGGGGGCAATGCCAAGGCTCTCGGAATCCCTGGGATCTGAATACAGACTAGGGCGTTCTTCCAGGGCGGGATGGCCTGCCTGGGGAGCGCCGATGGCGGTGGGGGGACAGAAAATAGCATAGACCACTGGCCCCAGGGACAGCATCCTCCCGCTGGCCCCAGGAAGAGAACAGCGGCGGATGAGGCGGGCGGCCCCTGGGGGTACCCTAAAAGCCTCTGGTTGGGATCGACCGAGGCCAGAACATCAGAATCCTCTGAAACCTCGTATCCGCCCTAGATTATCTGTGGTATCTTTTGCGCAGTTTCCTCGATAGCCCAGCGAGCTATCGTCATCTGTGGCCCTGTTGTGTGGCCTTGTTGTTATGAGCGAAATTCCGGTGGACAAGATTTCGGTTGGCATTGTTGGCGCATCGGGCTATGGCGGCGTGCAACTGGTGCGGTTGCTCACGGAGCATCCCGCCGTGGAACTGACCTACCTCGGGGGCGACAGCAGCGCCGGACAGGACTATACCGAGATTTACCCCCACCTGGCCGGACGGGTGGATCTCAAGGTGGAGCCGGTGGATTTGGAGGTGATCGCCAGTCGTTGCCAGGTGGTGTTTTTGTCCTTGCCGAATGGGTTGGCCTGCAATATGGCCCCGGCCCTGCTAGAGAAGGGCTGCAAGGTCTTGGATCTGTCCGCCGACTATCGCTTTGACAACCTCGATACCTACCAGGCCTGGTACGGGGGCGATCGCCACGACCACGGCACAGCGGCCCAGGCGGTCTATGGGCTACCGGAACTGTTTCGAGATCAAATCCGCACGGCGCAGCTCATTGGCTGTCCCGGTTGCTACCCCACTGCCAGCCTACTGGGCATCGCGCCCCTGCTGAAGCAAGGTCTGGCCCAGCCTGAAACCCTGGTGATTGACGCCAAATCAGGCACCTCCGGCGGGGGGCGGGTCGCCAAAACCGGGATGCTGCTGGCCGAAGCCAGTAATTCCCTCGCCGCCTACGGGGTTGCCCGTCACCGCCACACCCCAGAAATTGAACAAATTTGCAGCCACCTCGCCCGCAACGAGGTGTTGGTACAGTTCACCCCCCACCTGATTCCCATGGTGCGCGGCATCCTGTCCACCATCTACGCCACCCTGCGCGATCCTGGCCTGGTGCGAGACGATCTGCTCACCATCTACGGAGCCTTCTATCGGAGTTCCCCCTGGGTCACCGTGCTGCCCAACGGCGTCTATCCCCAAACCAAATGGGCTTGGGGCACCAATCGCTGCTTCATTGGCCTAGAGGCCGACCCCCGCACGGGGCGGATCATCGTCATGTCTGCCATCGACAACCTGATGAAGGGCCAAGCCTCCCAAGCGGTGCAGTGCTTCAACCTGATGATGGGCCTGGATGAATCCCTGGGGCTACCCGCCGTCACCTTCTATCCCTAGTCAAACCGTGTGGGATTTTGGCCTTGCTCCGGGTCTCAAATCTAGGCCTAGGGCAGTGTCAAGGTTAAGAATTAGGGCTTCGACAAGCTCAGCCCGAACGTGTCGTTTACGGTCGTCCTGAGCTTGTCGTTCGCCAAGCGTCCCCCGTGGGGAAAGGGCTTTGAGGCTATCTGCAACCCTAAAATTTAACCCTGACAAACCACTAGGGACACAAGCGACTAAATTCCCCGATCTCGCTTGCGGGTAAAAATCCGAAACGAACTCAGGTCATCCAGGGGATCTAGGGATGGGGGAGGTGATGAATCTAGCCGTTCATGCACCCGCACGAGGTTATATTCGACGTTCTCCGTATAGATCGCAAAGGCAACTCGGAAGACCTCCAGGAAGTGGATCACCCATTGGCATTCCGCCGTGGGAAATTGTTGGTAGTAGCGGATCAAATCCGCAATGCGAACTTCCAGATAAATTTGGGAGCCTCGGGAAATCAGCACAACCTTCAGCAGCATAATGGCTAGGGTCAGCGCATTCCCCTGGGACAGCACCAGACTAAACAACGGCGAAGGAGATTGACGATCCTCGGTCATCAGGTAGTCGATCAGGCGGTTGCAGGTACATAGCAGCAGGGAAGCATCCAACGCCTGCCCATTGGATTCGGGGTAGAGGGCAGAGATGCGCGGTTGCAAGTGGTGCTGAATGCGCTGGATCATGGGGTTGCCGCCAGCGGTAAACAGCATATATTTGGGCAACACGGTCTTAAAACTGGCGTAGGAGACATCCTTCGTCTGTTCCAAAAACAGCCGAGCCAGATGGTGGTAGGTGTATTGCCCTCGCTTGGCCACAATCGCTTTGATCAGCCGGAGGACGCTCTCCCCCAAGGCTGTGGGGTTTTGTACCGTGGTGCGGGGAGGAAGCCCAGATTGACTGTGGGCGGTATAGAGGGCCAAGTCAAGCTTGAACTTATCCTTTAGACGGCGGGAAAGGGCCTTCGCCGCCTGACGCTGTTCAATGGGGTTGCCCTCATTGGTGTACTGGGGCACCAGCAGGTAGGGGGTGTATCGACTCGTCCAGATTTCCGGTGAGTTGATCGTCCGTTCTTCGGCAAACCGGGCCGCAAACAGACGCAGTTCCTCATAATCTGGACTGGCGGTAAAGCCTTGCAGCCATGTCCGCAACCGCCTGAGGCTGGGGGCGTGGCTTCGTCGTTGCAGCACGGGATCCTGGAAAAGATCGACCAAGCCCTGAATCGCCCCATAGTGGCGGGCCATTTCCCAGTTATTCACCAAAATGTAGCAGCACCGCTTGATCGTGTTGCGAAAATCGGATTCCTGATTAGTCAACAGAATCACCTGTAGCGCCGGTATGGCCTGTTGACTGCTCGATTCCGTGTGATGAATGAAGAGGTTACGGAACTCGATGAGGACATCCTCATGGGGCCAATACTTAACAATATCGAGCAGGAAATTGTAGAGAATTTGCTGAGCCTGGGACAGACTCCAGCCAGACTGACCCTCCCGGTGAGACCCTTCCATGCAGCGGTCGCTCAACACAGCATTACTGGACGTTGCCCCGTGGCCTGGGTGATCAAACCGTCTTTGCCCAGGTTGTCCGTAGGATTTACCTGGGGCTGACATCGGCACCTCAGTGTAAACTAGCATGGCCCTTGGCCGACAAGCATAAACTTTTGAAGAAGTCTTGAGGCCCCGGCCTCCCATTGCGCCGAGGAGCGATGGGAAGCCAGGGATGGTCTGACACCCCACGGAACGATCTTGATACCGCCATCACAGCGGCCAATTCAGACCCTTGTCCTAGGCCAGCAAACTCCGCAGCATCCAAGCGGTTTTTTCATGGACCTGCATCCGCTGGGTCAAGAGATCCGCCGTGGGTTCATCCTGGGCCTTATCCACCGCCGGGAAAATGGAGCGGGCGGTGCGCACCACCGCTTCTTGGCCCGCCACCAGTTGACGAATCATCTCATCGGCACTGGGGACACCCTCCGCCTCCGGGATAGAGGAGAGCCGAGCAAATTCCTGGTAGGTTCCTGGGGCCGGAAAACCAAGGGCACGAATCCGTTCTGCCACCAAATCCACCGCGAGGGCCAGTTCATTGTACTGAGCCTCAAACATCAGGTGCAGGGTTTGGAACATCGGCCCGGTGACGTTCCAGTGGAAATTGTGGGTTTTGAGGTAGAGGGTGTAGGTGTCGGCCAGCAGCTTAGACAATCCCTCAGCAATGTCCTGACGGTCTGGCTCGCTAATGCCAATATTGATGGCTAGGGTTGAAGAAGGAGGCGTCGTCTTTTTTGCCATGGTCATGATTCTCGCTAATCGAACGGAGTGCTCCTTGGCCCAGGGTGGCCAACGGGATCGACCACTTCACCGAGCACATCAGGGGAGCGATGAGGCGGGCAGGAAGCCGCTATCCCCTCATAGGAGCCCCTTGTGGGAAGATCATAACGTCTTTTAGAACTTTGGCCATTGAGGAGCCCGAGGCCGATGGATGCAGGCGATGAGGCCATTCGGCAGATCGACCAAGCCCCTGGCCAATGGCCCGATCAAGCCCTAGAACCGGCCCCAACACCTATAAGCAAACCGATCAATATCCTATGGTTTTGATTACGAATCCCGTTCAGCCAGTCAGGAAAAAGACAAGACAGGTTTCAGGTTTTCCCGTAGTATCAGAAATGTGTTAGACCTACCGTGAGCAGCCGCCGGAACCGTTATTCCTAGGTTGTTTCTCGGTAGTCACCCGATCTGTAATTGACGAGAGGATAGCATCATGGCAACCTACAAGGTTACGCTGATCAACGAGGCTGAAGGGCTCAATACCACCATCGATGTGGATGATGATACTTATATTCTTGATGCCGCTGAAGAGCAAGGCATCGATCTGCCCTACTCCTGCCGCGCTGGGGCCTGCTCCACCTGTGCAGGCAAAATCACGGCGGGAACCGTTGATCAATCGGATCAATCCTTCCTGGATGACGATCAAATTGGCGCTGGCTACGTGCTGACCTGTGTGGCCTACCCCACCTCAGATTGCACCGTCCTCACTCACCAAGAAGAAGAGCTTTACTAGGCGTTTCCTTGAGGCGTTTCCTGGCTTAGGGCGATGTTTCCCCCGACGGCGTTGGCCCATTGTGCCTCGCCCAAGGCGTAGATACCGACCTAGCCCGCCAGCAATCCTCAACGCCGATCTAAAAAGGGCGGCACTGGTATCAGTGCCGCCCTTTTCAATGGTTTTTTCATGGGGGCCATGGGGATGCCAAGCCTTGGCATCGCCTGAACCTACTGCCCCTGAAGCCAGCGATCATACAGATCAGGACGGCGAGCCTGGGTGCGGTCTAGTTGTTGCTGTCGCCGCCACTGGGCGATGGCTTCGTGGTTGCCGGATCGCAGCACCTCTGGCACAGCCCAGCCTCGAAACTCCGCCGGACGGGTGTAGTGGGGGTAATCCAGCAGCGGCGTTTGAAAGCTATCTTGGCGCAGGGAATCGACCTTGCCCACCGTGCCCGGTAGCAGCCGCACAATGCCGTTGATCAGCGCCAGGGCCGGAATTTCACCGCAGGTCAGCACAAAATCCCCTAGGGACACCTCCCGGGTCAGCAGGTGGCTCACCCGTTCATCGACGCCCTCATAGTGGCCACAGATCAGCACGATCTGATCGCAGTGGGTGGCCAAGTCCTGAAACAGCGTTTGGGTCATGGTTTCGCCCTGGGGCGTCAGCAGAATCACCTCCCGCCGAGGGAATTGGGGTAAAGACTCTACCGCTGCAAAGATCGGGTCGGGTTTCATCACCATGCCGACCCCACCGCCGTAGGGTTCGTCATCAACCCGATGGTGTTTATCCGTTGTAAAGTCCCTGGGATTGGTAAGATGAACTTCGGCGATTTGGCGAGACAGGGCTTTGCCAATTAATCCTGATTGCAGAGGTGAGGTGAAAAAGTCTGGGAACAGGCTGACCACATCGAATCTCAGGTGCGGTGCCCCGTCGATGGCCTCGGTCATAGCCCAAACTCCCCTAGCCCATGGTGTAAAACAACAGTGTTGTTTATCATGCCGCACCGGGGTGCGGGCTGCAATTTCAAGTTCCTTGGTTGATTAATCCATGTCCCTTGTACATCAACATGCCATCTTGGCCATAGGCGGTGCCGAAGATAAAATCCACGGCAAGGAAATTCTGCACAGTTTTTTTGAGCGATCCGGTGGTTCAGCGGCCCGCATTGGCATTATTCCCTGCGCCTCCCGCGACCCCGTTGCCATTGCCGGACGCTACCAAACCATCTTTGAGGACATGGGGGCGACCGCCATTGAGGTCATGGATATTCGAGATCGTGACCAAGGCGAGGATCCTCGCTGGAAGTCCATCGTCGAGTCCTGTACCGGGGTATTCATCACCGGGGGAGATCAGGTGCGCCTCTGCGGGCTGCTGTCTGACACCCCGCTGATTGACCTCGTGCGCCAGCGAGCGCAGCTCGGAGAAATGACCCTGGGCGGCACCAGCGCCGGGGCGGCGGTGATGGGCCATCACATGATTGCCGGGGGCGGCAGTGGCGAGTCGCCCAATCGTGCCCTGGTGGATATGGCCATTGGTCTCGGGTTTGTGCCGGAGGTGATTGTGGATCAACACTTCCACAACCGTAACCGGATGGCCCGATTGATGAGCGCCATCGCCATGCAGCCCGACCGTCTAGGCCTCGGCATTGATGAAGACACCTGCGCCCTCTTCGAGCGAGACGGGAGTTTTCAGGTGATCGGCAAAGGGGTAATCACCGTGGTAGACGCGGAAACGATCACCCACACCAACGAGCCCGACATTGCTCCCACCGATCCCATTAGCCTCCATGGCCTCAAGGTGCATTTGATGTCCCACGGGGATCGGTTCGACATCAACCACCGCACCGTCCTCACTAGGGCCTAGATCTACCCGATCTAAGGTGCCGCTGCCCCCGTCCCTACAGCCCTTGGGTAATCGTAGGGGCGGGGGCTTCGCGTTCTGGGTGGGGGAATCGCCGAGGCGGTAGGGCGGAGGCCTGAGCCCCGAACCCAGGGCTCAAGACTGACTTTGTTCTGGAAAGCCTGGAGATGTTTGGGGATGGAATCCCCTTAGGGCTAGAATAAATAGTCGGTCTTGCCACCACTCTGTTGTTTTAGCGCTGTCTCGGAAGTCACCCCATGATTCGCGAAGTCTTCATGCCCGCCCTCAGTTCCACCATGACCGAAGGCAAAATCGTCTCCTGGGTCAAGGCTCCAGGGGATAAGGTGGAAAAGGGCGAAACGGTGGTGATTGTTGAATCGGATAAGGCCGATATGGACGTGGAGTCCTTCCATGAGGGGATCCTAGCCGCCATTGTGGTGGAGGCTGGAGGAACCGCCCCCGTGGGCGAAGCCATTGCCCTCCTGGCCGAAACCGAAGCCGAGGTTGAGGCGGCTAAGCAGCAGGCAGCGGCCAAATCCAAGACCTCAGGGGATGGGGCATCGGCGGCCCCGGCGGTGACTCCGGCGGCGGTGGCCGAAGCGCCCGTCGCGGCTCCAGCCCAGAACGGTGCCGCCGCCAGCCCCCGCAGCGGTCGAGTGGTGATTTCGCCCCGGGCTCGCAAACTTGCCAAAGACTTGAAAATCGATCTCTCTACCGTGCAGGGCAGCGGCCCCCACGGTCGGATTGTGGCCCAGGATGTGGAACTAGCCGCAGGCAAAGCCCCCACCCCCACTGGCCCATCCACCACCGCCCTGGTGACGGCGACTCCCGCTCCGTTGCCCGTGGTGGCGGCGGCGGCTCCCGCTGCGGGAACGGCTCCCCTGGGTCAATTGGTACCCTTCAGCACCCTCCAGCAGGCGGTGGTGCGCAACATGAACGCCAGCCTGACGGTGCCCGTCTTCCATGTCGGCTACACCATCACCACCGATGCCCTCGACGCCCTGTATAAGCAAATTAAGTCTAAGGGCGTGACCATGACCGGGTTGCTGGCCAAGGCTGTGGCGGTAGCCTTGAAAAAACATCCCGTCCTCAACGCCTACTACACCGATCACGGGGTGCAGTATCGGCCCAATATTAACGTGGCCGTGGCGGTGGCCATGGAGGGCGGCGGCCTGATTACCCCCGTGCTGCAAAATGCCGACCAGCAGGACATCTATTCCCTCTCCCGCACCTGGCGCGATCTGGTGGATCGTTCCCGCCTCAAGCAACTCAAGCCCGAAGAATACAACTCTGGCACGTTCACCCTCTCCAATCTCGGCATGTATGGCGTAGACAGCTTTGACGCCATTCTGCCCCCCGGCCAGGGATCCATCCTGGCCATCGGATCCGCCCAGCCCACCGTGGTGGCCACCGCTGATGGGCTGATGGGCGTGAAGCGCCAAATGCGGGTCAACATCACCTGTGATCACCGGATTATCTACGGGGCCGATGCCGCTAGCTTCCTCAAGGATCTCGCTGACATCATCGAAAATAACCCCCAAGCCCTCACCCTCTAAGCCCCACTGGCTACCAGCCTGCCCGTTTCCCCGCCCCCGTCAGCCTTGGATGGGGACGGGGTTATGTTATGAATGCTCCACCTGGCTGACTGACAAAAGATTCTGGGTCGGGCGCGAAAACCGCGCCCCTACGGCATTTGGGCCACGTAGGGGTCAGGTCTCCTGACCCTTCGACGAATCTGGGTTCTCGCCAGTTTTGTCGGTCAACCAGACACTCCACACCCATCCAGGCCGTGGGCGGTTTATAGATCTGTAGTCGTTTTGATTAAGATCCGTTCGGGCTGAGCCGGTCGAAGCCCGAACGGGTTGCCCTCGGGATGGATACCGCCCTATTCGCGGTTCGTGAAAAAATCTTCCGTTTTTTTACCACTGGGTGGGGGAAGACGGTCTGATATGATCCTAGGGAACATTTCTTTCACCCGAAATATGAATTCCGCAGAGCTTTTGTCGTCGGCCCAGCCCAATCTGCGTGTGGGGTTAGGGCGGGTGCTAATTGTCGAAGACGAAGACCTGATTCGGGAAACCTTGGCCTTGGGGCTGGCGGAGGAAGGCTTTGATATTGTGGTTGCAGAAGACGGCCTCACCGCCCTTGACCTGCTGGGGGGCACCGCCAGCGCCAGCCGGGTCAGCCGCCCCGAGATTAACCTGGTCGTGCTGGATCTGATGTTGCCCGGGATGAACGGCCTCGATCTCTGCCGTCTGTTGCGACACCAGGGGATTGCGGTGCCGATCTTAATCCTCAGCGCCAAGGGCACTGAAACCGACCGTGTCGTTGGCCTAGAAATTGGGGCCGATGATTACCTTACCAAACCCTTTGGTATGCGCGAGTTGGTGGCCCGATGTCGCGCCCTCTTGCGTCGTCGGCAACCCCTCCCCCAAGCCGCCGCTGAAGACGTGCTCGCCTTCCAGGACATCACCCTTCACCCCCAGGAATGTCGGGTGTTTCTGCGCGGCGATGAAGTGAATCTTTCCCCTAAGGAGTTTCGGATTCTGGAACTGTTTATGGGTCAACCCCGGCGGGTCTGGTCTCGCGATCAAATTATTGACCAGGTGTGGGGGCATGACTTCATGGGCGACAACAAAACCGTTGATGTGCATATTCGCTGGCTGCGGGAAAAGCTAGAGGAGGATCCTAGTCACCCGGCCTATATCAAAACCGTGCGCGGCTTTGGCTATCGTCTCGGCTAGGGCTGTCGGCCTCCGCATCCGAGATCGCTGCTGATTCCCTGTCGGTCTAATTCCTTTTCGATCTGAGAAACGGTCGTCCCTTGCGTCCTATCGAGGACTGGGGCGACCGTTTTTTACGGTTTGCGGTTAAATAGATAGGAGGGTTTTGTGGGGATATCTGTTGTATCCATCAATACCAATTAGCCTGGGATTAAGGCTAGGATTGCCCCCTCGCTAGTTGGTGCATCGCTTGTTGTCACAGACGTTAGGACGTTAGCATGAAGTGTTTTTGGATGACTGGGCGACCCCAAACTCGCCAGCAACCCCTTCGGCAACTACATCTACGGCCCGTGCGAACCTCGCCGGTGAAAGCCCTTAATCTTCAGGCGTTTTATCCTTCTAGCTGGCAGCGAGCCAAGGCCACCAAGCGGCTTCAGATGGCGGGGGGGATGGTCTTTGCGGGGTTGCTGCTCACCCAGATTCCCACGGCACCCACCGCCCTCTGGTCTACCCCCTCGGAGCCAGTCTCGTTTCAGTCCTCCCTGTGGTCGTCCACGGGGCTGGTGCGGCAATCCGTCGTCGATCTCTATCGGGCGCAGCGGCTGTTGATGGAGGTCGCGCTGGAACCGGGCGCGGCCCCAGATCCCACGGTAGCCGCCCCTGCGGCCACCCCTAGCAGGGCGAATCCCCTGGCCAGTGCCGCCCCGATGACAGCGGCGCAGGCTACCCCAACCGTGGCGACAGCCAACCCCAGCCGCACCGTCCCCCAGCCCCCAGCCCTGCCCAGCCCCGCCGTCAACGTTGCCTTTGACCCGGCCAAAACCATTGACACCAACCTAGAAATGCGGGTGGCCGTGGCCCGGAACGTGGGTTCCCTAGAGGTGGCCACCTCCACCGCTGGCTATCTGATGGATCTGAACGGTCAGGGCTTTTGCAACCTGTCGGCCCAGCGCAGTGTGGTCGTGCGGCCCCAGGGTGGCGGCCTCGGGTATAGTGGGTGCCAACTCACCAATACCGTGTGGCTTGAGCCCGGAGATGGCGGCTATGTCTATGTGGGCAATGCCTGGTTTAAGGGACGGGTGCTGCTGATGGGCAGCGGTTCCACCCTCACCGCCGTGAACTTTGTGCTGATGCACGACTACCTGAGTAGCGTGGTCGGCAGCGAAATGTACGTCAACTGGCCCCTAGAGGCGCTCAAAGCCCAGGCCGTCGCCGCCCGATCCTATGCCCTGGTGCATCACGTGCGCCATGCCAACCGCCCCTACGACCTCGACAACACCCAGCGCTACCAAGCGTATTTGGGCATTGCCAAGGAAACCAACACCACCCAATCCGCTGTGGCCGCTACCTCCGGCGAGTTCATCAGCTATAACGGCGGCATTGTAGAATCCCTCTATGCGGCCTCCGATGCCATTGTGCAAGCGGCCCACGGGGGCCAGGGCATGAGCCAAACCGGAGCCATGGAACTGGCTCGTCAGGGGTTCGGCTATACGGAAATCCTCGGTAATTATTACCCCAACACCAGCCTTTCTCGTCTGGTCGTGCAATAGGTCTGGTGGTGCAATAGGTTAGGGGGCTATGCCCTAATCACCGCCAATATTTAATCACCGCCAATATTAATGGGGGTGCCGACGATGTCCGTGCCGGTGAGGTTGGCATTGACCCAAGAGGAACCCGCCACCTCCGCAAAATAAATCCAGGCGTCTGTGAGGTTGGCCCCATCCAAAATGGCGTTATTTAGCAAGGCATTGGTCATAAACGCCTGACTGAGGTTGGCTCCGGCTAAGTTGGCCCCGGAGAGATCCGCGCCCTCGAGGTTGGCTTCCGTTAGGTTGGCCCCGGAGAGGTTGGCCCCCATCAGATCTGCCCCAATCAGATGGGCCTGGGTGAGGTTGGCCCCGGAGAGATCGCACCCCGCACAGAGGTTGGTGGTCAAAAGCTGCTGCACCTGGTCAGGGTTTTCGGCCTGGGCGGCTAGGGCAATCATCACAGGCAAGGCAAGGGCTGTGCCGAGGGCAAGGGCGAGTTTCATGGCATTCCTCCAGGGTGGATGCAGCGCGGCCTGGACAGGGCCTTTAGCCCCCATCAAAACGGGGCTAAGGGGGCGATAACGATCTGAGCTGGGCCTGCATGAAGGCCGGACAACCCCGTTAGACTGATCCGAAAAGGTGCGAATGACCAGCCTATCCGCTGGGTTGCCGTCTGAGGCGCTATGCCTTGATCCTTGCACATTACCCCGGCCACCGCTATGGAAATCCCTGGTTCCGTAAAGAAACGACAACTACCCCCGGTTTCCCTCCTGATAGGCCCAATACAGCGCTTCCAAGAAGGTGTTTGTCGTCATTTCCGTAGGTAACTGTTCGAGGCCAATTTGATCGCGGTAGCGGCGGGCTAGTTGGTCGCTGACCTGATGTTTGGCCTTGGGGCTGAGGGTGGTGCGACGTTGCAGGAAGTTGCGAATAGTCGCGAGGTCATCGGGGCTGAGTTTAGCCCAGTCCACCAGGGTGAGGAGGTCTTTGCCGATGGCTTGGGATCGCTCGGGGATGGGGATCGAACCGCTGGTGTTTGGGTCTACCTGCACCACAAGGGTACCCGCCAGCCAGTCGCCCATGCGTTTTTCTTGGGGGGTGAACAGAATGCAAAAGAACCCCAGGAAGAGAATGTCGTCCACGGGGCGCAGCAGGGATCGCAGGGTGGCCTGGGCAATCCGTTCCGGTTGGCCATCGTCGCGGATGACGCGGATTCTCGCGTAGCGCTTGCCGGGACTTTGGCCAAACCAGAGGGTTTCAAACAGCACAAAGTAGCCAATATACAGCGCAAATAGCAAGACCAGGAAAATGGCCGTCACCCACAATTGAAGCGTTTCGGTGGCGGCAGCAAGGACGGGTTCTAGGTTGACCAGTTGGATCAACACCACGCTATACAGCAGGGACAGCGCCAACATTCCCAGCCCCAGGCAGGTATAGTCCACCGCGAGGGCTACGGCGCGGCTACCAATGCCCGCCAGCACCAGATCCAGTTCAATGCTTTCCGGGGTGCGGATGGTGACGGTTTTAAATAGGCCCATAGCCAATCCCGGCCTCCCTAGAATCCGTAGGCCCAGCGGGCACGATAGCCACGGGTATCGAGGTGGGTAAAGCTAGTGGCGCTGGCCAAGCCCCCCCGACTCCCCCACCAATCATCCAGTCGCTTGTAAACATCGTGGGGATGGATGCCCGAGACATTGAAATCCACGGCATCACCCTGGAGGTGGCGAGACTGGCTGGCCCCGCCCACCGCCGCATTGATGGCCCTGGGCCGATACCAGGAGTTCACCGTGATCGGACGGCCATAGATGGCGCGAACCTCCTCCATGGCCTGGGCAATGCGGACAATGCCGTAGACCACCTGGGCACTTTCAGGAATACGGGTGCCGTTGTGGGTCGCCTCGCCCCAGGTGAAGTTGCCCGGGCCACCGCTAGCGGTCTTCCACAGAATCGGGTGGTTGGTGTAGTAAATGGCGCTAAACCCAGGAAATCGCATGGCCTGACCGGGATCCTTCGGGGTCGCCACCTGTCTCACCGGGCTTTGATCCTGGGGGCGATTGTTCGGTTCGGTGCCGTTCATTTCCACATCGGGCACGTAGGCATACCAGGTATTGCGCCGCTGCGGCCCCAGCCCCGTCCCCTCCAGGGCAATCTGGATGTGGTTGCGATCCACGCTACCGTGGGAGTTCAGCCAAAACACGGTGCCCTTTTTCACAAACACCTTGTCATCGGCGCTCAGTTCCCCCGAAAGCTGAGGTTGCGCCTTGAGGAGGGTGTCGCTGAGGACGCGCAGGGTTTGGCGGGTGCCGGAGATTTTGACATCGGGTTGGTAGACATACCAGGTATTCCGCTTTTCTGGCCCTAGATTGGCCCCGGCTAGGGTGATTTTAAAGTGGTTGCCCAGGGCAGGCAGATAGCCCAGCAGATGGTACTGGGTGCCGGTTTTGACAAACACCTTTTGGGCATCCGTAAGCTGACTGGAGAGGGTCGGGGCTTGCTTAAACAGCGTGTCGCTGACCACCGTGATCTGGACGGAGGTTTGGATTTCCACGTCCGGCTCATAGACCAGCCACAGGCGGGTATCGGTGCCTAGGAGGGGCTGGGCCAGCACCACCTGCCAATGGTCGCCCAAATCCACGTAGTATTGAATATCCAGGGTTTGCCCCGCCGCAACGAGCACCTTCTCGGCCTCCGACAACTGATCCGCCGGAGCAAGGCGCTGTTTGAAGTAGGTTTCTTGTTTGGTTCTTAGATACATCGCATCGCCCTACCCTTGGTACGCGGATTCGGCCAAATTCACGGTAGACCACGGTAAACTCCCTAGCGCTTGCCCACCGTTATGCTCAAATTCTAGGCAGAATTCCAGGCTTGGGCTCATTTCTCGCCCACCTTTATCCGATCCCGGTCACGAAACGTAACAGAATCGTCTCGCCCTAGCCCGCCCCCAGCCGCAAGGCCCAGGGCCACCACCACCGCCCTGGGGCCTATCCTGGCGGGTTGATGGCAACGCTACGGGTATCATTTCCACCGGATGCTTTGGGTAAATACTTGCAACATTGGCTGGAGAACGAAAGAAGACTGGGATATAGATAGGTAGATTTGGGTGTTTCTGAAGTGTTGGTCGCTACCAATGGTTCCTGTGTTCCCGTTCATTACCCCCTGGTTAGATGATGAAAGCAATGTCCCCCTGGCTGATGGCGCTGGCCCTAGTGGGCTTCGGTAGCGGGATCTACCCCGCCTCGGCCAACTCATTGGCCAACGACTCCTTAGCGGATCTCACTCCAATGTCTATGGTAGAGGCGCTAAGCCCCGCCCCCCTGAGCGTGAACTACCTGGATGACGTCGCCAGCCAGATCCAGTATCAGGCGATCCCCACCGACGACCCCCAATCCCCTGACTTTCGTCAGATGCCGCTGTTCGGTTCCATGATGGACGAGAACGGCAACCTCAACCTCCCCCTGGGGCTCCTCCTCTACAACACCATGGGGGATACGTCCATCGGCTTCGATGCCAAGTTTTAACCCCGGCTTCGGTTCTGACCCTAGCCCGGTTTATACTCTATACCCAGTGCAGCACGTCGGACTCTAGACCTTTGGGCGTCGATCTTCGTAGTTACGTATATATAGACAGTCTTCAACCCCAGCACGCCGCCTATATGGGCACGGTGTCCCTGGGGTTTTTGCCCCTACCGGGGGATGCTTCCCTGTGGATTGAGATTTCCCCCGGCATTGAAATCAACCGCATCCTAGACATTGGCCTGAAGGCGGCGGTGGTACGCCCCGGCACCCTGATTGTGGAACGGCTCTACGGTCTGTTGGAACTCCACGCCAATAAGCAGGGAGAGGTTCATGCCGCTGGCCAAGCCATGCTAGAGGCCCTGGGGGTGAGCTACCGAGACCGACTCAGGCCTCGGATTATCTCTAGCCAGGTGATCCGAAACCTCGATCCCCACCATGTTCAGCTCATCAACCGCAACCGCCGGGGCAACATGATCGTGGCGGGCCAAACCCTCTACGTGTTTGAGGTGGAACCAGCGGCCTACGCCTCCCTGGCCGCCAACGAAGCGGAGAAAGCCGCCCTGATTAATATTCTGCAAATTAGCTCCGTAGGCAGTTTTGGCCGCCTCTACCTAGGGGGCGAAGAACGGGACATCCTGGCGGCTCAGCAAGCCGTCCTCGCCGCCATGGAATCGGTGGCAGGGCGAGATCATCCTGACCACCAGCGCCACGAGTAGACCGCGTTCTGCCCTCCCTGGGGGGGTCGGCTTGCCTCGGTTGGCCCCGTCCTATCGTTCTGCGTAACCCCATGACTGTTTGTCAACCCGTTTGGCAGTTGGATCTACACCGTCCCCCCCTCACCGATGCCCAGGGGGATCCGCTATGGGAGTTCCTAGCCTGTACGGCTGACCTGGGGTTTTGCTACGAAGCCCAGATCTCCCAGGGGCAGGTCACGGCGGATTGGGTCACAGACCAATTACGCGCCGCCATGGATCAAGCGGGCTATGCTCCATCCCAGGTGCAGGTGTTTCGGCCCCAAGCGTTATCGCTGCTGACCCTGGCAGCGGATCGCCTGGGGCTGATCACCCTGCCCACCCGGCGCACCCCCGCCCTCCACCAGTGGCTACGCCAAAAGGCCCAGGCGCTGGCCCAGGGGGGAAATCCCCTGGGCCAAACCTACGATCCGCTGTCCATCGATGCACCGCCACCCTTGCCCCTGGCCGATCACCTCTGGGGAGACCGCTGGGGATTTGTCACCCTCGCCGCCGGAGATTTTGAGCGCACCTTTCCCCACGAGCCCATTCCCATTGTCCAACTACCCCCAGCATGGTTGCCGTCCCAGGTCGGTCTCGCCAGTACCACACCGATCCCCGGCATTGTGATTGAGGGGGGGCGGCAGGCGATGGCCCTGGCCCAGTGGGTGCAATCCGTGAATCCGGCCACCCTGCGCTACCTCCCCGGGGATCCCGATGGACTGATTTTGGAGGCGGGGCTCTGGGATCGTTGGGTCATGACCACCTTTGCCGATGGCACCATGGCCCAGGCGGGGCAACAGTTTGAGCAGCGCAAGGGGGCCAGCCAGGGGCTTCATTTTCTGCTGATTCGTCCAGACGATTCGGGCCTCACCTACACCGGTCTATGGCTGCTGCTGGACGATGGCCCCACCCGCCGCTCGGCGGCGGGGCCATAACGGGTGACTGAGGGGAAGATCCCCTGGCAGATCGTAGCGATGGCCGGGGCTGGGGTGAGAATCTCCCAGGAGCTTGCGCCAGATTCGGCATTCGATCCTAATATTCATAGCAAGGGGCGGGGCATCCCACCACACGGCATTTCGGAAGGACTGGATTTCACGAGGACTGGCCATGGGTACCTGGGTTAAGGAAACCGATGAAGCGATTTATTTGATGCAGGGCAATCAATGGATTTCCCGCATCCAGAAAAAGCCCTCTTCCACTAACCCAAAGGAACAGGTGCTGAATGTTGAGGGGATGCGGCAGTGGTTTCTGCGGGCCGATGCACCGATGGCCATGACGGTTTCCGTGGGGGCCGGGGGAGACGAGCCGGATCGCCTCGGCCATACTCCGCCGAACCCCAGCCCCCCCGAGGAAGAGACCCTGGATCCGGAGTCGGCGGAAGAGGACGCACCGTCGGCGGAAACTCGGTTCACGGCTGGGGCTAAACTGCGGATCAAAAAGGCCACCTACTTCCGACGCCAACCCCTGCCCGTGGATCGGCTGGCCGAGGCCGATAAGGTGTTGCTCACCCAGGGCAGCATCCTCGATATTCAGTACTACGTAGACTTGGGCAGCGACCAGTGGCAGGTGGAACTGCGCGACCCCACCCTGGGTAGCCAACCCCAGAAAACCTGGTGGGTCTATGCCCCCGATGTGGAGATGGTGACCGACATCACCCTGACGGTGACGCGCCCGACGGTGTTTAAACCCGAACCGAAGGACTCCTCCCAACTGCCGACGGATGGACTACTCAGCGTAGCTCCCGGCACCCGCTTTCACCTGATTAACAACAAACCTGCCGCTGGCGACCATGCCGAGATCGAACTTGCGGTGGCTCCCTCGGCCCAGGAAACCCGACGGCAGTGGTTTGTCTACAAGCCCGACGTAAAAATTGAAGGGAGGCGCGAACTGCTGCGGGTGAAGGGCGACACGGTCTTCAAAACTCAGCCGGTGCAATCCAGCGAACTGTCCAGCGAGGACAAGGTGCTGGTCAAGAAAGGGACGGTCTTTGTCCTAAATTCCTACGCCCAGCCCGCCCAAAACCATGTGCGGGTGGCCCTCCAGGGGGCGTTTCTCGGCCCCAAGAACCTGACCACCTGGTTTGCCTACATCCCCGATATCGAACTGGAAGGCACCAGTATCGGCAACAACCCCAATGACCAGGGCACCACGCCCGCCCCAGCGACCCCTGCCCCCCGCACCAGTGCCCCTGCCCCGGCGGTGGATCGCGGCATTCGTCTCACCCTCCCCGGCCTCAGCGGCACCTACTATTCCAATGACCCCATCTACCCCGTCAATCAGTATGGCCAGCGAGGTAACTTCACCTGGGGCGAAGCGCTCCACGTGAATCGGGCCACGGGCTACTATCGCAAACCCGCCAATGCCAGGGTGGTGCAAGGCATTCTGCGGGTGGCGAGGGCGATGGAGGAAATTCGGCGGATGTATGGCGATCGCCCCATTCGCATTAATTCCTGGTACCGCGACCCAGCCACCAACGCCGCCGTGGGGGGAGCCCGCTTCTCTCGCCATCTGTCGGGGGATGCCGTGGATTTTGTGATCCCCGGTGTGAGCTGCTTTAATGTCTATGCCCGCCTCAGCCCCTGGTGGGGCAATCGGGGCGGCTTAGCCAGTTCCTCCCTGTTCACCCATATTGACGTCCGGGGCTATCGGGCTCGGTGGGATTACGGGTATTAAGGCTTTTCCACCGCTAGATCCAATACCCAGGCAAAATAATTTGTTCCTAGGGGCATGTTGCATTCTGATAGAAAAGGTTAGAATTCTCTATGGTTTTTCATCTCTAAAATAATCTCAACCATGACGGATTCCGGCGCTTCCCTACCCAGCGATAATTCAGAACTGTTACCCCGTCAAGAAAGGGTAGAAACCCTGCGCAATGCCCTTGAAACCCTGCAAATTGCTGACGAAATTGCTAAGCAGGGCTACCTCATTACCAGTTCTGAACTCGCCGATTTGATGGATGTAAACGCCAGCGCTGTCACCAGCCGGGGAGAGCTTTGGCACTGGCGAAACTGGTCGGTTTCCCGCGTTCGCCGCGAAGGCAATCAAATTCTCTGGCAAATAGAACGCATCGACTAGGGCCGGTCAGTAGGGTGCATTCGCGAAGCAATGCACCCATTCGCG
>JAYKHF010000033.1:0-17130 GCA_035285305.1 Leptolyngbya sp. | reverse complement strand
TTGGCACTGGCGAAACTGGTCGGTTTCCCGCGTTCGCCGCGAAGGCAATCAAATTCTCTGGCAAATAGAACGCATCGACTAGGGCCGGTCAGTAGGGTGCATTCGCGAAGCAATGCACCCATTCGCGAAGCAATGCACCAAAACCCAAATTCGTAGGGTGCATAACGCCAAGGCGAGGCTAGCGCCAACGCGCAGCAACGCGGAGCAATGCACCAAACCCATCCATAAAAAAACCGCCATGAATGGGGTGGTGATGGCCGAGGGGTGGTGCATTCAACCGTAGGGTGCATAACGCTAAGGCGAGGCTAGCGCCAACGCGCAGCAACGCGGAGCAATGCATCAAACCCATCCATCAAGAAACCCGCGAGGGGGTGGTGCATTGCGGCAAAAGCGGTTTTTACCGCAGGGGCGAAGGAGGGTGGTGCCGCGAATGCACCCTACGGGCGGCTAATCTTGGGTTGAGGCTTGGTCCAAAATTTGGGCGGCGGCTCGCCGACAGGCTCCGGGTTCTCCGAGGGTTTGGCGTAGGGTGACATAGCCCGCTAGCATGGCTTGGCGACGGTCGGGGTTTTGCAGCAGGCCTAGCGCCGCCGTGGCTAGGGCTTCGGGGGTGGCTTCCCACTGCAAAAACTCGGGCACGATAGCCTGATTCACCGCCAAGTTTACGGGCGACACGTAGGCTAGCTTGAAGTTGAGCAGGTAGTAGGCGATGCGGGCGCTGAGGGGGTTGAGGCGGTAGGCCACCACCTGGGGCACGTTCATCAGGGCAATTTCCAGGTTGGCGGTGCCGGATTTGGTGATGGCCACATCGGCGGCGGCGATGGCGTCGGTGGGCTGGTAGTCGGCGGTGGGCGTCACCAAGCGGCCCGGTAGCTGGGCCTGGGTGAGGGCTTGCTCAAAGGCGGGTTTCAGATCCGCCGAGGAGACGGGCAGTAAAAACAGCGCCTCGGGACATTGCCGATGGATGATCTGTGCCGCCTGAATGATCGTGGGCAGCAGGTATTTCACCTCCTGGCGGCGGGAGGCGGGCAGCAGGGTGACGACGGTTTGATCGACCCCGAGGCCCAGGCGTTGACGGGCGTCCTGGCGATCTGGGGGCACCGGGTAGCGATCCAGCAGGGGATGCCCCACCCAGGACACCTTAGCCCCAAACCGCTGGTAGTAGTCGGCCTCGGCGGGAAAGATCGCCAGCATTTGGTCGCTGTAGCGCACTAGCTTTTGGCTGTCTTTTTCAGAGAACGCCCACACCCACTGCTGGGGGGCAATGTAGTAGGTGATTGGCACCTGGGGCAGGGACTGCCGCAGAAATTCCCCCATGGCCAGGTTGGGGTTCATGTAGTCGATCAGCACCACGGCATCGGGGGGCTGGGCCAGCAGCGCTTGTTTGGCCTGCCGCTGGAGCCGCAGGGTGGGTAGCAGGTAGGGCAGGGCTTCAAAAATGCCCACGGAGCCGATGGTGGTGGTGTCGCCGACCAGGTCTACCCCGGCCTGGGCCATGCGGGGGCCACCCAGGCCCGTAATGGCAATGTCCATGCCTCGATCAGCGGCCTCCTGGTGCAGGGCGGCAACCAGTAAGGCCCCCTGGAGATCACCAGACACTTCCCCGGTGCTGATAAAAATGCGCCGGAGGGATCGGGATCTGGCCGTTGGTTCTCCCATGCCTAGTCGGCCTCGGTGGAACGGCTGGGACGCTTGCGGCTGGGGGTGGCCCCTCGGCGGTCGGGGTGCTCGGAGGAGGATCGGAGAAATGCGCTGAAGTGGCGCACCAGGTCGTTGTCCTGCCATTGCTCTAACTGATCGAGGGCCGTTGCCAAGGAGGCCCCGGAACGATAGACCAGGCGATAGGCTTGCTTCAGTTGGCGATAGTCGTGGCCTTCATTTTGGTCGGCCAATCCGGCCCGCTGCAAGCCCACCTGGTTTAAACCACGCACGAGGGCGGGGTTGCCGTTCACCATGGTGAAGGGGGGCACGTCGCGGTCAATGCGGCTGAGGCCACCAATATAGGCGTAGCGACCAATGTGGACGAACTGATGCACCCCCACCAAGCCACTAATCCGCGCCCAGGACTCTACCTGGACATGCCCTGCGAGGGCTACGGAGTTGGCCAAGACGATCTGATCTTCCAGGATGCAGTTGTGGGCGACATGGGCGTAGGCCATCAGCAAATTGTAGTTGCCTAGGCGCGTCACCACGTCGGGGGTGGTGGGGCGGTTAATGGTGACGTATTCGCGGATCAAATTGTGATCGCCAATATCTACCTGGGTGATGGCTCCGTCATACTTCAAGTCTTGGGGCTCTAGGCCAATGGCTGCACCAGGATAGATCCGGTTATGGGAACCTATGGTGGTGTGACCATCAATCACCACATGGGATCCAATCTCCGACCCAGGGCCAATGGTGACATGTTCGCCAATTACGGCATAGGGGCCTACTTTCACCGTGGAATGGAGACTGGCCCCGCTGTGGATCACGGCGGTGGGGTGAATCAGCGTAGTAGTCAACGACTTGCCTCCAGAAGCCAGCACGGAAATCAACACAGAAATCGACAAGGGTATTATGCTCTACCGCTCCCCCCAAGAAGGATAGGAGAACCTGCGGCGGGCGCTAGCGATCTACAACGGAAAACATTAACTCCCCCTCACAGACCAACTGGCCATTCACCTCCGCCCGTCCGGCCATTTTGCCAAACCGCATCCGTTTGATGGCCAGCAGTTCCACGGTCATGATCAACTGGTCGCCAGGAACCACGGGCCGCCGAAACCGCACCTTATCAATGCCCGCAAAAACACACAGTCCCTCGACGCCCTCAATCTGGCTCAGCACCACGCCGCCCACCTGGGCCATGGCTTCCACAATCAGCACCCCCGGCATCAGGGGACGGCCCGGAAAGTGACCCTGGAAATGGGGCTCATTAAAGGTGACGTTTTTGAGCCCGACAGCCCGTTTCCCTGGCACATAGTCAAGAATTCGATCCACCAGGGCAAAGGGATAGCGGTGGGGCAATAGGGCCTGGATTTCTTCTGTGGTGTAGGTGGTCTGAATCTCAGGCTGAGCCGGATCGGGGGCCGCTGCCGCCGAATCGGTGCTACCGCTGGGAACCGCTGCTAGGGGACTGGGGGAAGTGGCTTCAATCACGGTGATGTCGATACGCTCCTAGGTCTGCACAGGCATGGACGGCGGGCACCCGGCCCCAGGACGTGATCGGTGCCCCAACGTTCACCGCTGTCCTGGGCTCGGGGCATGTCGCCTTGGCCCACCGTTTTCCAATTCTGTCACTATACCGTCCCAGGGGGACAATCCCAGGGGGAACGAAGGACTAGGCCGTGGAGGATTGGTTGCGGGTTTGATCCTGGCTGAGGGCCACAATGCTCACAACCACTAGCCCGATTCCCAGGACTTGGCGTCCCTGAAGACTTTCATGCAAGATTAACCAGGCTAGGGTCACGGTCAACATGGGGTTGCTCACCGCCACAATGGACATCGATGCTGCCCGCACAAGGTGAATGCCGATGTTGTAGCAAAGCTGCCCCAGCAGCGTCAGCCCTGCGAGGATCATGCTGATCCCCCACAGTCGCCCCCACTGATCCGGCAAGACCTCGATCTGAATCACGAAGAGGCTGAGGGTTGACCAAAAGGCCATGACCGCAAAGTTAATCAGGGTGAAGGGAACCGGGTGGATATGGCGAAAACAGATTTGGGCCTGCACCCCCTGGGTGGCATAGCTCACACTAGCTCCTAGGGCGGCCCCCACCCCTAGCCCCATGGCCCCGGCGGCCTGCCCAGCAAAGCTCGGCACCACCAGTAAACTGCCGAGCATCACCCCCATCGTGACCGCCAACCGCAACCGGCTGGGCCGACTGCCAAACACCACCCAGGTCAACATCCCCGTAATCACCGGATGCATAAAAAACAGAACCGTGGCAATTCCGGTGGGAATGCTGGCAATGGCGACAAACAGCAGCGCCATGGCCAGGTACAAAAAACTGCTGCTCATCAGGGCTAAGCGCAGGGTGGGGCGTTGGGCGGGCTGAAGCAGATGTTTCAGGGCCTCGGTGGTGGTGGGATACAGCCGATAGGACAACAGCATCACCGCTGGCAGAATCAGAATCGACCGCATGTGCAGCACCAGCAGGGAATGGGACAGGGTGGGGGGGAGAAAACCGCCCCAGGTGTCTCCTCCAAGGATCGCACTTTCCGAGAAAATGACCCGCAGCAGCACATTTTGCATCGCCAGTGCGAGGGATCCCCCTATCACAATCCAGAATCCCTGCACCAGCTACTCCTTCTATTCCAAGCCCCTCAGGGTGTTCATCCGATGCCAGCGATTAGCTGCCGCCAATGCGGGCCACATCGCGGGCGTTTTCCTCAAAGGCGGCGGTGAGGGCTTCGTCCCCCGTTAACCCATCGGCCAAGGCTTTTTGGATGTGTTGCAGCACCCGTTTGTAGTCGCGGGGCATGACCTTAACGAACTTGGGCAACAGGGTGTCCCAGTTATCCAGGATGCGCTGGCCGAGTTTACTTTCTGTGTAGCCCACATGGCGCTGGATCAGGTCTTGCAGGTCGCGAATTTCCTCGGGATCGGTGAGCTGCTCCAAATCCACCATTTCGCGGTTGCAGCGGGTGGGGAAGTCGCCGGTTTCATCCAGCACGTAGGCGATGCCGCCGCTCATGCCTGCGGCAAAGTTGCGCCCGGTGCGGCCAAGAACGATGGCCTTGCCGCCGGTCATGTATTCGCAGGCATGGTCGCCCA
This sequence comes from Leptolyngbya sp., assembly GCA_035285305.1. Classification (GTDB taxonomy): domain Bacteria; phylum Cyanobacteriota; class Cyanobacteriia; order Phormidesmidales; family Phormidesmidaceae; genus Nodosilinea. Next base: position 12,380 of record JAYKHF010000033.1, on the reverse strand, counting down.
CCCCTTCTACCACGGCAGTGACGCCGGAATTGCGCACACAGAACCGCTCCCCGGCCAAGCCCCGAATGAAGGCTTCGCCGCTGGTGGCCCCATAGAAGGCGACGTTGCCGGTGATGATGTTTTCCGCCGGAACAAAGGTGGACTGCTTGGGCGGGTAGAGCAGGATTTTGCCGCCACTCAGGCCCTTGCCCAGGTAGTCGTTGGCCTCGCCTTCTAGTTCGAGGGTGACGCCCTTGGGCACAAAGGCCCCAAAGCTTTGGCCAGCACTGCCCTGGAAGTGCAGGTGAACGGTGTCTTCCGGTAATCCTTCCCAGTGGCGCTTGGTGATTTCGTTGCCGAGGATGGTACCCACCACGCGGTTGATGTTTTGGATCGGCAGGGTGGCGCTGACCTTTTCCCCCCGTTCGATGGCGGGGGCGCAGAGATCCAGCAATTGCGTCATGTCGAGGGATTGCGCTAGGCCGTGATCCTGGGCCATCTGGCAGTAGCGACCCACGTCCGGGCCAACCTCCGGCTGGTGCAGGATGGGGGAGAGATCCAGCCCCTTGGCCTTCCAGTGGTCGATGGCGGCTTTGGGTTCCAAAACATCGGTGCGGCCCACCATTTCATCCACGGTGCGGAAGCCCAGTTGGGCCATCCACTCGCGCATTTCCTGGGCGATGAACCGCATGAAGTTGACCACATGGTCGGGGTCGCCCATGAAGTGCTTGCGCAGTTCAGGATCCTGAGTGGCCACGCCCACGGGGCAGGTATTGAGGTGGCAGACGCGCATCATAATGCAGCCCAGGGAAACCAGGGGCGCGGTGGAGAAGCCAAATTCTTCGGCCCCCAGCAGGGCACCGATCACCACGTCCCGCCCGGTCTTCATTTGGCCGTCGGTTTCGACCACGACGCGGCTACGCAGGTTATTCAGCACCAGGGTTTGGTGAGTTTCGGCGAGGCCCAGTTCCCAGGGCAGTCCGGCATGTTTGATGGAGGTTTGGGGAGAAGCCCCGGTGCCGCCATCGAACCCGGCAATCAAAATCACATCGGCGTGGGCCTTGGCCACCCCAGCGGCGATGGTACCAACCCCCACTTCGGAGACCAGCTTGACGTTGATGCGGGCCTCGCGGTTGGCGTTCTTCAGGTCGTGGATCAGTTCCGCTAGGTCTTCGATGGAATAGATATCGTGGTGGGGCGGCGGCGAAATTAGGCCCACACCGGGGGTCGAGTGGCGCACCTTGGCCACCCAGGGGTAGACCTTGCGACCGGGCAGTTGGCCCCCTTCCCCAGGCTTGGCCCCCTGGGCCATTTTGATTTGAATTTCCTTGGCCTGGGAGAGGTAGAGGCTGGTCACCCCAAACCGCCCGGAGGCCACCTGTTTGATGGCGCTATTTTTCGAGTCGCCCTGGTCGTTCGTCCAGGTGTAGCGTTCGGGGTCTTCGCCGCCCTCCCCGGTGTTGGATTTGCCGCCGATGCGGTTCATGGCAATGGCCAGGGCTTCGTGGGTTTCCTTGGAGATCGATCCGTAGCTCATGGCCCCGGTTTTGAAGCGGCGGGTGATCGCCTCAATGGGTTCCACCTCCTCCAGGGGAATCGGTTCCCGCTGCTTGAACTGGAGCAAATCCCGCAGGCGGAAAAGCTGCTTGTCCTGGTCGTTCACCAGTTTGGCGTACTGCTTGTAGGCCTCGTAATCGCCAGTTCGCACCGCCCTTTGCAGGGCGTGGATCACCTCCGGGCTAAGCAGGTGGGCCTCCCCTTCCTTGCGCCACTGGTAGTCGCCGCCCACATCTAGGGTGACGGTCTCGGTCGGACGGTCGGGGAAGGCGTGGCGGTGGCGCTTCAGGGCTTCTTCGGCCAGCAAATCTAGCCCCACCCCCTGAATCCGGGAAGCCGTCCAGGTGAAGTACTGGTCAATCACAGTCTGGTTCAGGCCCAGGGCTTCAAAAATTTGGGCACCGCGATAGCTCTGAATCGTGGAAATGCCAATCTTGGAGGCGATCTTAATCACCCCCTTAGTAACGGCCTTGATGAAATTCTGACAGGCTTTGTCAAAATCCATTGGCGGCAAAAGCTGGTCGTCCATCATGCCCTGGATGGTGTCGAACACCAGGTAGGGGTTGACCGCGCCGCAGCCGTAGCCGATCAGGGTGGCGAAATGGTGAACTTCACGGGGTTCGCCCGACTCCAGCACCAGACCCACCCGGGTACGGCTACCATTGCGAATCAGGTGATGGTGCAGACCCGCCACCGCCAGCAGGGCGGGAATGGGGGCTTGGTCGGCATTCACCTCCCGATCGGACAGGATGATCAGACTGGTGCCCTCCGCAATGGCCGCATCCGCCGCCGCACAGATGTTATCTAGGGCGGATTTCAGCCCCGCTTCGCCGTCGGACGCTTTAAACACCATCGGCAGCGTCACCGAGGGGAAGCCGCTGTCCCCCGCCGCCTTCAGTTTGGCCAGTTCGGCGTTGGTGAGGATCGGCGTATTGAGGCTAATCAGCCGACAGCTTTCTGGCTCCGGCTTCAGCAGGTTGCGCTCGCTGCCGATGGTGGTTTGGGCCGAGGTGATAATCGCCTCACGGATGGAGTCAATGGGCGGGTTTGTCACCTGGGCAAAGAGCTGGTGGAAATAGTCGTACAGCAGCCGGGGCTTGTTGGAGAGCACGGGCAGGGGCGTATCGGTGCCCATCGCGCCCACGGCTTCCACGCCGTTTTCCGCCATCGGTTTCAGCAGCAGCCGCAGTTCCTCAAAGGTATAGCCAAAGGCCGTTTGCAGAATCGGTAGGGGCGCAGGTTGGGGCGCGGCAGGCACGGGGGATGCGGGCAGGTCGGCCAGCTTCACCAAATGCTGATCCAGCCATTCCCGGTAGGGCTGCTCGCTGGCGACTTGGTGCTTAATTTCCTCATCGGCGACGATGCGGCCTTCCTCCATATTTACGAGGAACATCCGACCGGGCTCTAGGCGGCCCTTGTAGGCGACGTTTTCTGGGGCGATGGGCAGCACCCCCGCCTCCGAAGCCATAATTACCAGGTCGTCCTTGGTCACCGTGTAGCGGGAGGGCCGCAGACCGTTGCGATCTAGCACCGCCCCCATCATGGTGCCGTCGGTGAAGGCGATGGCAGCGGGGCCATCCCAGGGTTCCATCAGACAGGCATGGTACTCGTAGAAAGCTTTCTTCTCGGCGCTCATCGACTCGTGGGCCGTCCAGGGTTCCGGCACCATCATCATCATGGCATGGGGCAAGGATCGGCCCGACAGGGCCATCAGTTCCAGGGTGTTGTCAAAAATGCCGGAGTCGCTGCCGTCCTTATTAATCACGGGCTGGGTGCGCCGCAGGTCATCGCCAAACAGGTCGGTCTCAAACATCGACTGGCGGGCATACATCCAGTTGATGTTGCCGCGCAGGGTGTTGATTTCGCCGTTGTGGGCAATGTAGCGGTAGGGGTGGGATCGCTCCCAACTGGGGAAGGTATTGGTGCTGAAGCGGGAATGCACCAGGGCCAGGGCGCTTTCCATATCCGGGTCGGCCAGGTCGGGGAAATACAGCCCCACCTGCTCCGGGGTCAGCATCCCCTTGTAAACCAGGGTGCGGCAAGACAGGCTGGTGGCATACCAGTAGGGGTCAATGCCGGTGGGGCGAAGGGCGGAATGGGATCGCTTGCGGATCACGTATAGCTTGCGCTCAAAGGCGATCTCGTCAGCAACATCGGGGGTGCGCTCGATGAACACCTGCTCCATAAACGGCTCGCTGGCCTTAGCGGTTTCTCCCAAGGAAGCGTTATCCGTGGGCACATCCCGCCAGCCCAACACCCGCAGCCCCTCTTCCTCCACGATGCGCTCCAGCAAGCGCCGCCCCTTGGCCCGATCCGCTGGATCCGGCGTTGCGAAAAAGAAGCCCACGCCGTAGTGACCGGGCTGGGGCAGGGTAATCCCTTCCGCCGCCGCCACCTTGGCCATAAATTTGTGGGGCATTTGCAACAAAATCCCCGCCCCGTCGCCCGTGTTGGCCTCGGCCCCCACCGCCCCCCGGTGGGACAGATTCACTAAAATCGTGAGCCCCTGCTGCACGATACTGTGGGACTGCGCCCCCTTCATGTGGACGATAAAGCCCACACCGCAGGCATCGTGCTCATACTGGGGATGGTACAGACCTTGGGCTTGGGGCGGCTGAATTCGGCTCATACGGGTCGGGTGAAGTAACGACGACGGGTAAACACGCCAGGGCAGGATACCCCTTCTCTGGCTTACTCCCTCCGTATTTTCTGGGCAGATGATTGATTTGCCCTCATCTCTTAAGAAAAATATCAGTATCAGCCTGAGAACCGTTGCGGATCAGGTTACGTAAGTCACAAGGTTGCGAAAGTCACAAGGTTGCGAAAGTCACAAGGTTGCCAAAGTCACAGGATTGAAACAAATGTAATGCTCGAATTTTTCTGTAAAAATGAATACCCTTTGCTCCGCCGTGGGGGTTTTCCCTGGCTGAAAAACCCTGTTGACGAAGATCTTGGCGACCGTAATGACCACTGAGATCGATCCTAGAATCATGCCTTGAACAATGACTCCTAGGCCCTCTAGGCTCGATTTCAGCGGTCACTTTCTACCCTGACAGACGCCTGGTTGACTGACAAAACTAGCTAGAACCCGTATCTGTCAAAGGGTCAGGAGACCTGACCCCTACATGGCCCGAATGCGGTAGGGGCGCGGTTTCCGCGCCCGGTGTAGAATCTTTTGTCAGCCAACCAGGACAGACGCTATCGGGCGCGTCTTTTTTAAGTCTAAATACCCGGAATTTCCGACAGGGCACATTCGAGTTCTTCCACCGAAAAGCGGGTGGAAGCTTGCCATTCTTTTACGGTAAATTCATAGCCTAGCCGTTTGGCCATGGCCACAAATTCCTCTGGGGTAGATGAAGCATTGAGGCGGTTTCTCAGATCCGGATTGATTTGGGCATCACGGAAGAGTCGAACAACATGGGTTTGGGACATTAGGTAATTTCCTTGGAACTTCCCGGTTTTCTCCGATATCATAGAAAACCCTTTGGGAGAGTCTGGAAAAACGAACAAAGTTTTAACAAATCGCCCAAGGCAAGGACAGAGCTTCTGTCTATGATGGAAAAGCCCTCGGGATCGTCGAGTTGTGTTGAACTATTTACTCCCCCAGTCTGTTCTAAGGTGGTATCTGCTGCGGTATCCTGAGCCGCTGCGGGTGATGCGTTATCAGCAGTTGTCCCAGTGGTCGTGGCTGCAACCCGTCTTGGAGGAGATTAAGCCCGAGGTGTTGCCGCCCGAGGACTTGCCAGAGAGCCCTGACCCGGCCCCTGGGGAAACTGGCTGGTTGGCCCCGATGGGGGTCGCGGTTTGGCCCAATCACTATTCCCAATATCGCTGCGAGATGGGGTCTCCGCTCAATTGTGCCTTGGCAGAGCGCGCCTTGGCGGACGACCCCCGGGCGACGGCCTGCCCCCGCTGTGGGTTTATGACCCCGCTGCCGCTGGGGGCGATGGTGCAGGGGGATGTGGGCAACTACCGGGTGGGGCGCTGTTTGGGGCAGCAGGGCATTAGCCGCCGTTACCAAGCCACCATGCTGGGCACCGAAACCCCCGTGACCCTGAGGGAATACCTCCTGCCCGATCGCTACTTTAACCCACGGGATCAGCAGCAGCGGCGAGATATGTTTTTGAACCAGGTGGGGGTGAGCTTGGCCGATGGCCGCCGCCAAGACCTGCGGGTGATCGCCCCAATTGAATCCCTGGCCCCGCTGGGGGAAGCGCGGGCCTACCTGGTGCTGCCCGTGGAGGATCAGGCGGTTTCCCTCAATCACCTGCTAACCCAGCGCCCTCCCTTCACCTCGGGGGAAGTTCACCGGGTGCTGCGTCAGGTCTTGCAAACCCTCACTGGGCTGCACCAACAGCGCTATGCCCTATCCCCCGGTCGGTTGCAGACGGGGATTATCCACGGCAATATCCAGCTTTCAAGCCTACTGTGGGTGAACCAGGGGGATGAAGGCTTTGTCTACCTGACGGATTTTGCCCTCTGGGAGGATGCCATCAACCCCCTGGTGATTGAGGCGGCGGTGCCCTCACCCCAGGAGGATTTGCGGGCCTTGGGGCAGGTGGCGTTTTACCTCCTAACGGGTGGCCCCACCGATGCTACTGGTCAACGGCTGAACCCCAAGCGTGAGGCCCACTGGCCAGCGGTCTATCCGCCCCTGAAGCAGTTTATTGGCCAACTGCTGGGGCTAGAGGATCCCTTCCCCCAGGCCCAAGCCGCCTACCAAGCCCTCTTGAATCTGCCGCCGGAACCGATCATCAGCCAATTGGCCCCGCCCAGCGTGGTAGATCGGCACAGGCGGGCCTGGTGGAAAACCGCCTTGGTTGCCCTGCTCATCTTCGCGGGGTTGGGCCTAGGGGCCTATGTGCTGTGGCAATGGCTGCGGCCCAAAGCCGGGGCCGAGGTGGCAAACCCACCCTGTTGCTTTGGGGCCGTGGGGGCGGTGCCGGAGGGCACCTTTGTCTATACAGCCCTGGCCGGGGATGTGTGGGAAGATCTGCTGCGCTGGCAGCCCCAGGATGGCCTCACCCAACCCTGGGAGGATCAACTCGCCCAAGCCCAGCCGGGGCTAGACCTGATCTATCGCCCTACCCCCTCCATCGCAGCGGCCCTAGAGGTGGTACAAACGCGCCAAGCCGCCTTCGCCATCGTGCCCCTCTTGCAGCCCTTGCCGCCAGACTTGGCCGCCCAGCCCATCGCCTACGATGGCCTTGCGGTCGTTGTTGCCTTCAGCTACCGGGGCCGCAGTCAGGGATTGCCCGACCAGCTTAAGGGCTTCCTCACCCTGACCCAGGTGCAGGATCTCTACCAGGGCCAGACCCGCTTTTGGGGCCAAATCCGGTCTGGTCTAAGCCTGCCCCTAGAGCTATACCTAAACCCCAGCCCCACCACCCTAGCGGCCATTGACCATTTCATCTTCCCAGAGGATCCCACCCCCGACGCAGCCTCCAGTCCGGATCCCCCCAGCAGCGCCAACCCCATTGGGCTGCCCCCCATTCCCATGCTGCGCACCATCATCAACGACTTTGAGACCGCTGGGGTCGGCAGTGTAGGCATCACCCCCCTCAGTTCCATCGGTGGGCAGTGTTCGGTCTATCCCCTGGCCATTGGCCCCTCCCGACGGCACTCCGTGCAGCCCCTACGCAATGACTCCGGCCAGCCCATTCACCCCGATGTTGACCTCTGCCGCACCAAGGGGGTTTACCAGATCGACCCGGCGGTGCTGAGCCAGTCTGACTATCCCCTGGCCTATCCGGTGGCCGTGGTCTATCGCCGGGATAATCGCCTGCCCCCCGTTGGCCCCAAGGTGGCCGAACTCATGCTCACGGAGGAGGGTCAAACCTACCTGCATCAGGTGCATCTCAGCCCTGTGCACCCCCTGGAGGATCGCTGACACCGTTCCGGGGCAGAAACCGTTCCGGGGCAGAAACCGTTCCGGGGCAAAACTCGACCTAAGTGGAATACCCAGCTTCCGGCCCATCCCCTACCCTGAGAGGATCCGGGCTGAGCAGGCAAAGGCCCCATTTCACAGGGCTCTTAACGTCTGAGAGCTTCAGCCTAACGGCTGGATGACTGACAAAAGATTCTGGGTCGGGCGCGAAAACCGCGCCCCTACGGCATGGGTTCCACGGAGGGGTCAGGGCTCTTGACCCTTCGACGGATAGGGGTTCTAGCCCGTTTTGTCAGTCAATTAGGCCTAACGGTTTCCTGGTTGATTCCTTACCTTTTCCTTCCCTATGCCTGCCATTTCCTACGTTGCCAAGCCCATTTTGAAGGTCGATGGTCAGGCCGTAGGGGCGGCGATATTAGAGGATATTTTGCAAATTTCGGTGGAAGAAAGTTTACATTTACCCGGCATGTTTACCCTGGTATTACGCAATGATTACCGCCCTGGTGCCGAGGCCGATACGGTGTGGAAACATCGCGATTTATTCGCCATTGGCAAAACCATGGAACTCGGATTTGTGTCAAGCACTACGGAGGATGCCGAGTTTGACGACGCGGAGGAAGACATCCTTTTAAAGGGGGAGATCACCGCCATCGAAACCCAGTTTACCCGCGATGCCCAAGCCCCCATTATTGTTCGGGGCTATGATGCCTCCCACCGCCTCCATCGAGGGCGGCAAAGTCGTTCCTTTCAAAACAAAACCGACACCGACATTGTGAGGCAAATTGCAGGCGAAGTGGGCCTACCCACGGGCACCCTAGACAGCACCGGTGGCCCCTACGGCTATGGCGATATTGGGGGCAGTAACGGCTATATTTTTCAGGAAAACCAAACCAATATGGAATTCCTGCGATCGCGGGCCGCTCGCCATGGATTTGAGTTATTTGTGCAAGATGGCAGGCTGAATTTTCGTAAGCCCAAGAAAAATGGCAGCCTGAGTCTGGAATGGCTGAAGGAACTGCACAGTTTTCGGGTACAGGTGAGCAGTGCGGAGATGGTGGATGGTGTGGAGGTGCGGGGCTGGGACTACAGCAACAAAAAGGTAATTGTGGGCACTAGCAACCGCAGCAGCGCGGTGCTCACCAGCACCAACCAGGGCACCGGCACCAACACCACCAAGTTTCAGGGCAAGCCCAGCCGCCCCACCCTCGTGGTGGTGGATCAGGTCATGTCCCAAATGGCGGAGGCCGCGACCCTGGCCGGGGCCATCTATGGCGAAGTGGGCGGTGAGTTTGTCCAGGCCGACGCCCGCAGTGAGGGAAATCCCCAAATTCGACCGGGGAAGGTGGTCAAGCTCACCAACATGGACAAATACAGCGGGGACTACTACGTCACCGAAACCCGCCACCTTTTCTATGAACGCATCTACACCACCGAGTTCAGCGTGCGGGGGCTGCGGGGGGGCGATTTGCTCCACCTACTGGCTCCCCCGCGCCAGTTGCAGCCCGGACAAACCTGCCTGATTGGCATTGTGGCCGACAACAAAGATCCCAAGAACTGGGGCCGGGTGCGGGTCAAGTTTCCGGCCCTCACCGAGGATCACATGAGCAACTGGGCTAGGGTCGTTTCGGTGGGGGCTGGGGCCAGCCGGGGCCTAGACTGCCTACCTGAAATTGACGACGAAGTGCTCGTGGCCTTTGAACATGGCGACATCCATCGCCCCTACGTCTTGGGCGGGCTGTGGAACGGCAAGGATGCCCCCCCCGAAACCGCCGATAACAACGTGGCCAACGGCAAGGTGCGCCTGCGTACCTTCAAAACCAGCGAGGGCCACACCCTGCAATTTGTCGATGAGGATAAGGGCAGCAGCAAAAAGGGCGTCTACCTAGACACCGTGGATGCCCATAAGCTGCACCTCAACGACACCGACCAATTTATCGAACTCAAAACCACCGCCGGACACCAAGCCCGCCTGGATGACAAGAACAAAAAAATTGAGGTCAAAAGTACCGGCGGCCATATCCTGCGCCTCAATGACAGCGGCACCAAGGTCGAACTCACCTCCACGGGAGACATGACGCTTCAGTCGGGCACCAGCGGCACCAGTCGCGCCATCGATCTCAAAGGCGGCAAAATTACCCTCACCGCCACCCAAGAAATCACCCTCAAGGTCGGCGCAAACTCCATCAAACTCAGCCAGTCTGGCATTGAAATTAGCGGTACGCAGGTGACGGTCAAAGCCACGGGGCCAGCCAAAATGCAGGGAGCCATGGTGGATATACAGGGCAGCGGCATCACGAAGATTCAGGGGGGAGTGGTGAAGATTAATTGAGGGAATCAGGAATGGGGAGTCGGGAGTCGGGAGTCGGGAGTCGGGAATCGGGAATCGGGAGTCGGGAATCGGGGGCATCTAACCCACCGTAGGGGCGAGGTCTCCTCGCCCGCCCAGGCCCACCACCGTAGGGGCGAGGTCTCCTCGCCCGGTCACACCAAGGGAGATGAATGAACGATGGGAATTCAGGTCGTGATGGGAGCCACGTTGCAATGTTCCTTTGGGGTCGCCCCCAGTTCGTTGATGGTGATTCCCAAGGGGCCACCGACCGTGGTGGGAGGGCCGCTTGCCGCCAGCATTATGGACTTTGCGCCGATGGTGAATATTCTGCCCTTTGGCATGTGTACCTCCCTGGCCAACCCCACCGTGGCCACCGCCACCGCCGCCGCCCTCGGCGTCCTCACCCCCATGCCCTGCGTTCCGGTGACGGTTGCGCCCTGGGCTCCGGGATCGCCCACGGTGTTGCTGGGCACCTTCCCCGCCCTGAACAACAGCAGCAAATGTATGTGTGCCTGGGCGGGGGTGATTTCCATCCTCAATCCAGGGCAGTTCACCGTGCAGATTCCCTAGCTGCCCCGCCCTAGATTCCTGTCGATTCCCTGGTTGATCCGATGACCACCGCTGTTTCCCCACCGTCCTCAATGCCCGTCCCTGCCGGGGCTGATTCGGGCATCCCCTACGACGCACTCTGGGCCGAAGTGGCCCAACTGCGTCACCGTCTTCTCGCCCTCATCCCGCCGGATGCCGAACACCCGCCGCCGGACGCCGAACGCCCAACCTCCACCGATCACCGTCCGCCGCCCGCCGCCCCCACCCTCGACCACCTCTGCCATCGCCTGGGTCTCTCCCCCTTCGAGCGCCAGGTTGTTCTCCTGTGCCTGGGGATGGAATTGGATCCCCAATGGCCCGCCCTGTGCGCCGCCCTGCCACCCCATCGTCCCTATCCCACCTGGAGCTTGGCCCTCGCCCTCAGCCCTGAGGCCCACTGGACGGCCCTGCCCCCAGACGCTCCCCTGCGGCGCTGGCAGGTGGTGGAGGTTGGCCCCGGCAATGCTCTGGTGGATAGCCCCCTGCGGCTGGATGAAGCCATCGTCCATGGGCTGATGGGCCATGGTGCCATCCCCGAGCCGATCCTGGGCTTAGGGGCGCGTCGCCTCGGGTCGGAGGCGATCATCGCGGCGCACCACACCTTGGTGGTGGGCCTTGCCCAAACCTGGGTTTCGGCGTCCCAGGCCCAGCGGCCCTTGCCCCTACTCCACCTGTGGGGCAGGGATGCGGCCAGTCTAGCCACCGCCGCCGCATCCCTGTGCGATACCCTCGCCCTAGAACTGTGGGCCATGGCCATGGCCGCCCTGCCCACCGACCCGGCCCAGATCCAACGGCTGAGCCACCTGTGGGAACGGGAATGGCAACTCAACCGACGGGTGCTGCTGCTCTATGGCGAAGCCGATGCCACCAACCCAGAGCGGGAGAGAGCCATCACCTACTTGCTGGATACCCTAACCGCCCCGGTGATTGTCACCGCTCCAGAACGCCGCCCCCCCAGCCAGCGGCCCCAGGTGGCCCAGGAGGTGCCCCTGCCCTCCCCCCAGGAGCAGCGACAGATTTGGGAAGCCCAGTTGGGCGATCAGGTCGAGGCCCTCCAGGATCATGCCCTCCAGGATCATCTAGACCGCCTTGTCGCCCATTTCAACCTCAGCCCAGAGGCCATCTCAACCGCCTTCTACACCGCCCAAGGCCACCCTGATGCCGACCTGGCCCAGGCCCTCTGGCAAGCCTGCCGCACCCAGGCCCGTCCCCAACTCGATGCCCTCGCCGAGCGCATCCACCCCGCCGCCACCTGGGACGATCTGGTCTTGCCCGACCGCGAAATGGCCATTTTGAAAGAAGTGGCGGCCCATGTGCGCCAGCGGGCGAAGGTTTACGAACAGTGGGGCTTTGCCAACAAAGGCCAGCGCGGCCTCGGCATCAGCGCCCTCTTTGCCGGGGCCAGCGGCACGGGCAAAACCCTCTCCGCCGAAATTTTGGGCCATGCCCTAGATTTGGATGTCTATCGCATCGACCTCAGTGCCGTGGTCAGCAAGTATATCGGCGAAACCGAGAAAAACCTGCGGCGGGTGTTCGATGCCGCCGAGGGCAGCGGGGTTGTGCTGTTGTTCGACGAAGCCGATGCCCTGTTTGGCAAACGCACCGAGGTGAAGGATTCCCACGACCGCCATGCCAACCTAGAGGTGAGCTATCTGCTGCAACGCATGGAAGCCTACCGAGGGTTGGCCATCCTCACCACGAACCTCAAAGCCTCCCTCGACCAAGCCTTTCTGCGGCGGATTCGCTTTGTGGTGCAGTTTCCCTTCCCCGATGTGGCTCAACGCAGCGAAATTTGGCGACGCAGTTTTCCGCCCCAGGCCCCCCAGGCCAACTTAGACTTCGCCAAGCTAGCCCGCCTCAACGTCCCCGGGGGCAACATCCGCAACATCGCCCTCAATGCGGCCTTCCTGGCCGCCGATGCCAACCAGCCCATTGCCATGGAACACCTGCTGCAAGCGGCCCGCAGCGAATACCTAAAACTGGAGCGCCCCCTCACCGATACCGAAGTCAAGGGCTGGGTATAGCGGCGTGGGGCCAGGG
>JAYKHF010000032.1:0-24108 GCA_035285305.1 Leptolyngbya sp. | reverse complement strand
GTTTAGCCTCATCGACAGCCAGGGCCGTCAGTATGACGAAGTGTATGAAGGGCGGGTGAGTGTCCTGAAGTGGCTGAGCAGCCAAGGGCTGGATAGCCCAGTACAGCGGGTGTTGCCCGGTCATTCGGCCCAAACGGCGCAGGTTTTTCGGGTGGCGGCGGACGCCTCGAATCTGAAACTGGTGGTGGACAGTACCCTGCTCGTCATCCAGTAATTCCACGCCACCTAAAACGTTTTAGGGGCAGGGTTGATTGACCGACCGGCATCCCCCCATGGGGATCTTAGGGATTGGCCTAGCGGCCTAGGTCGTGGAGTTGGTGGATGGCCTCGGCACATTGGGCGGTGACGGCTTCTAGGGCGTCGCGCTTGGTGGTGGCGGGGGGAGCGATGGGTTGGCCAATGCGAATGGTGAGGGGTACGGGGCGCGGCAAGGCTGTCCCCTTGGGGGCAATGTGGTGGTTGCCCCAGATGCTGACCGGCAGCAACTCGGCCTCGGCCTTGGCGGCAATCATGGCGGCTCCAATTTTGGGGTTGGGAACTCGGCCATCGGCGGTGCGGGTGCCCTCCAGGAAAATGCCCACCGCCCAGCCCTGGTCAAGCTGCTTGAGGGCTTCGCGGATGGCGCTGCGGTCGGCACTGCCCCGCTTCACGGGGTAGGCTCCATAGAGGGTGATGGCCTGTTTGAGGACGGGCACCTGAAACAGTTCCTCCTTGGCCATGTAGGACACCGGGCGGCGCACGGCGGCGGAGAGGAAGGGGGGGTCGAAGTCGCTGGCGTGGTTGGCCACCACCAGGAGTTTGCCTGCCTTGGGGACGTTCTCGGCCCCATAGACCCGGCCCCGAAAGTAGGTGTGAAACAGCGGGCTCACCACCGTCCACTTAAACAGGTGATAGAGCAGCAGGTTAGTGGCAGGTTCGCGATCGCGGGCCATGGTCAAGTCCTCAGAGGATGTCCGGCGGGCCAAGGGCTAGGGCAGGCGTCTAGCCTGCCACGGGAGCGGTTTTATCTTGGGTATGGAGCGCTATCCCTGGGCCTCAAGCTGGGCGAGGGTGCCCACATTCACCAGGGCCAACTCCTTGCAGGTGCGCTTAATCAGCCCGGTGAGCACGTTCCCTGGCCCCACTTCCATCACGGTATCAATGCCGAGACCGGGCAGGGCAAGGCTAATTTCTCGCCAGCGCACCGACCCGGTCATTTGCTGCACGAGGCGCTGCTTCAGCACCGATGCTTCGGTGGCGGGGGTGGGATCGACGTTGGACAACACGGGCACCTGGGCCTCCCGGAAGGCCACGGGCTCCAGTACGGCGGCAAAGGTTTCCGCCGCTGGGGCCATCAGGGGCGAGTGAAAAGCGCCGCTGACGTTCAGCTTCACCGCCCGCTTGGCTTTCACAGCGCCCATCACCGCCTCCACCGCCGCCGGAGTGCCGGAGATCACCACCTGGCCGGGGTTGTTGTCGTTGGCCAGCACCGCCTCTGGATGGGCCGCCAGTTGGGCGGTTAGGTCATCCATGTCAAACCCCAGCAGGGCCGCCATCATGCCATCGGAGGCCGCCGCCATCAATTCCGACCGCTGTTTCACCAGGGCGAGACCGTCGGCAAAATCAAACACGCCAGCGGCATAGAGGGCCACGTATTCCCCCAGGCTGTGCCCCGCCACGGCGGCGGGAACTTGGCCCCGTTCCTTCAGCAAATCCACCAGCAGGGTTTCGAGGACGTAGAGGCAGGGCTGGGTGTAGCGGGTGTTGGACACCTTATCCTCGGTATCCTGAATCACCTCCGGCACCGACCAACCCAGCACCGCCGCCGCCGCCGCAAACCGAGCCTGGGCCTGGGGTAGCTCAGCCAAATCCATCCCCATGCCGATGGCTTGGGAACCCTGTCCCGGAAAGACCCATGCTGTTTTGGTCATCGCTATCCCCACTGATCCTAAAAATTCTAAACAAAACCCTTGCCATGAACCGCGAGCCATGGCCGAATCAGGTTTACTGTCTCACAAAACCGCTCCCCTAGACAAAACCGTTCACCCGGAACAATCTGCCCCCCAGTTCCGGATCTCCTCAGTACCATGGGGGCAGATCCTCACCTTGTCCTACCCTTGAACGTCCTTCGATTGCGCCTATACATCGCCCTGTGTGTCGGTCTCCATCGGCTAAAGATGGCGGGAAAAACCTGCCCGCGCTGGTCAGATTGGGGGCTGGCCGTGGGTTTGTTAGCTGGCTTTAGTGCGCTGATTATCCCCCTGGGCCTATGGCAACATTGGCTAACGCTGGGGGTGGCGTTGCCCTGGCCCCAGGCTATGGGTTTGGCGCTGCGGGTATTGGTCATTCCCGCCCTCACAGAGGAGAGCTTTTGGCGCGTGCTGATGTTGCCCCACAAAACGGAAAGGCTCACCCCGCCCAGGCGTTGGCGGGTGGGGGTGCTGATGCTGAGCCTGTTTGTGTTGGCCCATGTGATCAGCAGCCTCACTATCTATCCCCAAGGCTTTCCGACCTTTGTGACACCGTTATTTTTGCTATCGACCACCCTGCTAGGGTTGATCTGCACCCTGACCTACTGGGTCTCGGGATCGGGCTGGGTGCCAGTGGCGATACACTGGCTGGTGGTGTTTGTCTGGCTGATGTTCTTGGGCGGATACGACCAATTGAGGCTGGGCACCTGAGGCCGGGGCCGTAATGTCGAAACGACAACGCGGTATCAGGCTGAAACAATCGTCATTATCAACATCATCAACGCGGAGAACGACCCATGGCGGCAAAACGACTGGTGATTGAAATGGGTATGGGTGTGGATCAGCATGGCCAAGACCCCACGGTGGCGGCGGCGCGGGCGGTGCGCAATGCCATTGCCCACAATGCCCTGCCCGGTGTGTGGGAGGTGGCGGGCCTCAGCCATCCCAACGAGATGATCGTCGAAGTGCAGGTGGCCGTGCCTTGCCCCGATCAAGTACGCCAGGAGGAGGTGCTGGCGGTGCTGCCCTTTGGCCAGAAAACCCTGGTTCTGAAGGAGGGCGGCATGGTGGTGGCGGGGCGAGCCATCCCCGAATTTGACGACAAAAACGACGATATGTACGTGGCCATTGCCGCTGTCACGGTGTCGATTCCGGCCTAGGGGATCGGCATCGCAGAATGGTTTAATGGTAGGGATTCCTGGGGGCACCACGGCCAGCCGTGGCCCCGCGCCAGCCGTTAGGAGAACCCGTTTTGTACCAATGTCCCAAAGAGGGGAACGTGCCCCTGCAAGACAGCGAACTGGCCCCAGGGCTAGCGGCCAAGGCTTGCCCCAGTTGTGGCGGGTCTTGGATTCCGCCGGAGATCTACGACGCATGGCAGAAACCCCAGATCGACCCCGATGCGCCGACCCAGGTGGCGGTGCTCCCGTTGTCCTTGGAGGTGCCCTTTCAGCCAGCGAGGTTGGATAACCGCGCCGCCCTCTGCCCCGACTGCCGCAGCTACCTGGTACGGGGGCGGGTTAGCCTCAAACAGACCTCCTTTTACGTGGAGCGCTGCCCCAACTGCAAGGGCATCTGGTGCGATGCCGGAGAGTGGGACATTCTGCAAAAACTCAGCCTCGATACCCACATCGGCTACCTGTTTTCCGCCGAGTGGCAGTCCCAGGTGCGGGAGCAGGAGACTATTGCCCGGGAACAGCAGGCCATTATCGATAAACTAGGCCCAGAGATTGCCGATCGCATCTTCGACCTCGCAAAACGGCTGGAAGACCACCCCAACGGCGATTTTGGCGTCGCCTACCTGATGCGCCGCTTCGATAAGTAACCCTTTCTCCCCGTCCCCCCATTTCCTCGTCACAGTTCCTATCGTCGCCCCCCATCCCCCCATGGCTGACCCCCTGCTCGAACTGGATCATTTCTCCGTCACCTACCCAGGGCAGACGGTTCCGGCGGTGGATGATGTGGTTTTGACCCTGGCGGCGGGGGAAAAGCTGGGCCTGGTGGGGGAATCGGGCTGCGGCAAAAGCACCCTGGGGCGGGCCATGCTGCGGCTGTTGCCGAGGCATACCGATCTGCGGGGGCGGGTGTGGTTCAAGGGCGAATCGGTGCTAGATTTCACCCCTCGGCGGCTGCGAGAATTTCGCGGCGAGGCGGTGGCCCTGGTGTTCCAAGACCCGATGACCCGGCTGAATCCGCTGATGACCATCGGCGATCACTGCATCGAAACCCTGCGGGCGCACCGACCGGAAATTTCGGCGGCGGCGGCGAAGGATCGGGCCATGGAAGTGCTGGAAAAGGTCAACATTACCGCCAGTCGGTTTGGCCAATATCCCCACGAATTTAGCGGCGGGATGCGGCAGCGGGTGGCCATTGCCCTGGCGATGATCCTAGAGCCAGACCTAATCGTGGCGGATGAACCCACCACCAGCCTGGATGTGACGGTTTCCGCCCAAATTTTGGACGAACTCACCCGCCTTTGCGATGACCTGGGCACGGCGCTGATCTTGATTTCCCACGATTTGGCCCTAGTGGCGGAATACTGCGACCGGGTGGCGGTGATGTATAAGGGCGAAAAGGTGGAGGAGGGCAAGGCGCTGGCGGTGTTTCAGCAGCCCCAGCACCAGTACACCCAATCCCTGGTAGACAGCGCCCGCCAGCTTCAGCAGGCCGAAGGATTCGCCTACACGCCCCCCGATCCGGCCTCGGATCCGGTTCCCCTGCTGCGGCTGACCGAGGTGCAAAAGCACTACACCCTGGAGGCCAACCCCATCGCCCGGTGGCTGCGAAAGGAACCACCCAAGGTGATCAAAGCCGTAGACGGGGTTTCCCTAGACATCTACCCCGGCGAAATTTTGGGCCTGGTGGGGGAATCGGGCTGCGGCAAAAGCACCCTGTCCCGCACCATTTTGCAGTTGATTCAGCCCACCGCTGGCCAGGTGATCTTTGACGGCACCGACCTCACCACCCTCTCGCCCCAGGACTTGCGGCAACAGCGGCGACAGTTACAAATGGTGTTCCAAGACCCCCACGCCTGTTTGAACCCGATGATGACCGTGGGCCAAAGCATCGCCGATCCGCTGATCATCCACAACCTTGCCACCCCCACCGAGGCCGCAGCCCAGGTGCGCGAGATGCTGGCCCACGTTAGCCTCATCCCCGTCGAGGACTACCTGCACCGATTTCCGGGGGATCTCTCCGGGGGGCAGCAGCAGCGGGTGGCCATTGCCCGCGCCCTGATCACCAAACCCAAGCTGGTGATCTGCGATGAACCCGTGAGTATGCTAGATGCCACGGTGCAAACCCAGGTGCTGGATCTGATGCTGGCCCTGAAGCAGGATTTCAACCTCACCTACCTGTTCATCACCCACGACCTTTGGGTGGCGCGGTTTATGTGCGATCGCATTGCCGTCATGCAGGGCGGGCAAATTGTGGAACTGGCCCCCACCCAGGAACTCTTTGCCAACCCTCAGCACCCCTACACCCAAACCTTGCTCCAAGCGGCTCCCATGCTAGCCAGCGCCTAGGATCACGATCCTGAGCCACGGCCCAGGCCACTACTCTTCCTTCAGGCTGATCATGTTTTCGCCCTTCAGCATTCGCTGGGCGGCATCCAGCAGCATTTCCTCTAGGTAGGGCTTTGTAAAGTAGCCCTTGGCCCCCAGATCCACGGCCATTTGGCGGTGGCGATCGGCCCCCCGGGAGGTCAGCATGGCAATGGGCAGGTGGCTGAGGGTTTCATCCTTTTGCAGGCGAGAGAGTAGTTCCAGACCGTCCATGCGGGGCATTTCAATGTCGCAGAAGACCAGGTCACAGGGCAGACCCGATCGGAGTTTTTCCCAGGCTTCCTGGCCATCGCGGGCCTGTTCCACCCGATAGCCCACCTTGTTGAAGCTCATCGACAGGAGTTCGCGGACGGTGATGGAGTCGTCCACAATCAGCACCGTGGGCTCGGTGTGGGTGGTGTCGTCCACGGGTTCCTCATCCACGGGCTGCGCCCACAGGGAGGTGGGGGCTTCTCGCCGCACCCGACCCGTCGCCATGTCGATCAGTTCCAGCACGTCGGCAATGGGCATGACGCGGCCATCCCCGAGCACCGTGGCCCCGGCAACGCCCGTGGGTTTGGGCACCGGGCCTTCGAGCTGCTTAATTACAATTTCCTGCTCACCGAGCACCTGATCCACCTGGAGGCCGATGAAGGAATTGGCACTGCGGAGCACCACAATGGAGGTCATGTTTTCGTCGTGGGATCCGCCATACACCCGCCCTCGGCCTAGGCTGCGATTGAATTTCAGCAGGTCACTAAGGGGCCGCACAGGCAGCAGGGTATCGCGCCAGAGGATGCTGCTGTGGCCCTGGTCGTCGGTTTGCACCCGTTCCTTGGGCACGTCGAACATATCCTCCACCCCGTCCATGGGGAAGGCAATGCGAGCCTGGTTATTAATACAACTCAGCGCCTTTGTGATGCTCAGGGTGAGCGGCAGTCGAATGGTGAAACTGGTGCCCTTGCCCACCTCCGACTCGATGGTGATCGATCCGCGAATCTCCGATAGGGCGGTGCGCACCACATCCATGCCCACCCCCCGACCTGAGAAGTCATCGGCCTGATCGCGGGTACTAAAGCCCGGTTCAAACAACAGGTCGTAGACTTCGAGATCGCTCATGGTCTGGGCTTCAGCGGGGGTAATCAACCCTTTCTTGATGGCCTTCGCCTTAACCACAGCGGGGTTGATGCCGCCCCCGTTATCGGCGATATAAATCACCGTTTGGTTGCCCTGGTAAAAGGCCCGGACGGTAATCATCCCCTCGCGGGACTTGCCAACCGCCAAGCGCTCTTCAGGGGTTTCAATGCCGTGGGTGATGGCATTGTTGACCAAGTGCGTCATCGGGTCATACAGGCGTTCTAGGATCATCTTGTCAATCAAGGTATCCTGCCCTTCCACCACCAGCTTGGCTTCCTTGCCACACTTGATGGAAATATCGCGAACGGCCCTGGGCAAGCGTTCCGCCGTTTGGCCAAAGGGCACCATGCGAGCCTTATTCAGCCCTTCCTGGAGTTGGGTCGTCACCTGGCGAAACTGGCGGGCAATCTGATCCGTTGAGTCAACGGTCATTTCAATGTCGGAGGAGGCTTCCCGTACCCGGACAATCAGCTCGATCATCTCCTGGGAGAGGGTGTGGAACCCCGTGAAACGATCCATTTCTAGGGCATCGAAGGTAGCCCCCGTGGCGTGGCTACCACTCTCATGGCTATTCCCGTGGCTATTCCCCAGGGCAAAGGCCTGACGGTTCGCCATCAGGGAGCTTTCCAGTAGGGATCGTTCGTACAAATCCCGCATCCGTTGGCCCACATCGTTGAGTTGCTGCACCTGGTTGAGCAGGTTGTCGAGGGACTGCCGAAGTTGTTCTTGATCCTGCTCTAGGGAGTTCCGGTTGACGACCAATTCCCCCATCAGGTTATTGAGATTATCCAGGTGGCTGACGTTGACCCGCATGGTTTGGTCAGCCACGGCGGCGGCTCGCCGGGGAGCCCGACCACTAGCCATCCCTGTCCCTCGACGCCCCGCCGTTGAGGGCGCGGATCCCCCCAGTTGATCGGCCTCCCCAAGCAACTTTTCAAGATCGTCGAAGCTGTCCTCATCAACCTTTGGGGTCGGGGGCAGACCGGTCGGGCGAGGGGTCGGGGCCGCAGACGGGATGGGGCCTTCATCCCCCAGCAACGCTTCTAAATCGCTAAAGTCCTCCAAGTCCACTAAATCTGGGGTGGCCGCGCCATTACTGGCCGCCCCGTTGGTGGCCGCGCCATTACTCGCCGCCCCATTGGTCTGGGGGGGCTCCTCCATGACCAGATCTTCCAATTCGGCAGCCCAGTCATCCTCCACCGCTAGGCCATCCGGGGTCTCAGGGGCGGGGGTTGCCGGGGGTGACGCCGCCGAGGGCGTATCAGCACGGCTAGCGACGAGATCGAGACCCTCTAGGTCGATGGATCCAAAGGGATCGGTCAACCCAGTTTCCTCGGCTTCCGGGGTCGGGGCGGCGGATTCATCCAGGTCAAAATCCAGGGTTAACCCCTCTGCCGGGGGAAGGTCGTTATCCCAGTCCAGATCAAAATCAAGGTCTTCGGTCGAGGCGAGGCCAGCCTCCTGGGAAGCGGGCGCTAGGGTGATCGTGTCTAGCCCTAGCGTGAAGTCCTCTTCGAGCCCCTGGGCCTGATCGAGATCGAACGCCTCGGCCAAGGCAAAGGGATCGGCGGCGGCATCGGGCGTGGTCTCTTCCTCCATGTCTTGGTTCAACTGGTCAAAGAGTTGGTCAAGCTCATGATCGGCTGGAGGCCGTTCCGGCTCAGGTTCCGCTGGACTGGCGGCTGGCGGGGCGGGGGGCGTTTCTAGGGATGCCGTGACCGGGGCCTTGGGGGCGGTCGGCGCTGGGGCGGCAATCCCTGGAGCCGTGGCCACCGCCGTGGCCACCGTCGTCCCAGCCGCGCCCCGGGGAGATGGGGCCTTACCTGCGGTGGGGGCTGGGGGCACAGGATCCCGAGGCGAGGCCACCGTCACCTCGGCGAAGAAGTCATCCACATCATCGTCGGTGGGTTTGAGAATCTGCGACGATGGGGCACCCGATCCGAAAAAGTCGTCCATATCGTCGGACAGATCCGGGGCGGGGGCCGTTGTCTGGTCGGGGATCGGCGGGGCCGCATCCGGGTGGTCAAACAACGCGACATCCGACGGGGACTCCACCGCCGCCGGTTCAGGCGCAGGGGCCGGTTCTGCCGCCGAGGCCGCCGCGTCACCCTCTAGGCTGCGATCTAGGGCATCCCCAAACAGACTGGCCATCTCATCCTCGGCCTGGGCCGCCGCCGGGGCCGAACTCGTCTGAAAGAGATCGGCAAACTCGCTATCAATGTCGTCAGCACTGGGTTTGGTGGCGATATCGCCCAGGGTGTCGTCACCGAGATCGATCTCCTCCAACATGTCCCCTAGGCCAATCTGTTCTCCCTCAAACAAATCCGCTAGGCTATTCAACTCCTCAGGGCCAACCTGGGGGCCAATGCCGGGATGGTGCTGACTGCCGAAGGATTCCGTATCGGAACTGGTCGATGCTGGGGAGGTCACCTCATCCAGGTCACCAAATACCGCTTCCAGCCCGCCATCATCGAAGGACTCGGCCTCGGTGTTGGTGAGCTGATCGAGCCAACTGTCGTCTTCATCTAGGGCAAGGCTAGCCTCGGAACTGGCCTCAGCGGAGGCAAAGAGATCGGCCAGATCCTCCCCGTCGGTGGTTTCCGTCAGGGCTTCAGCCAAGAGGGCATCGAGGTCGGAATCATCCTCAACCACGGGCTGGGGTGGTCGCAGGGCTAACAAGGCGTCGGAGGCCACCACCTGATTCGCCTGACCCGCCAGTACCTGATCCTGGGCCTGCTTGAGGTCTTTGATCACAACGGGAGCCAGGGCGCGGTAGGTCTCACTCCGGTTGCCCACGGCTTGCTCCACGGCTTGCACCAAGTCGCACCACTGGGGCACCTCCAACTGTTCCCCCAGGCTACGCAACCGCTGGCACAAATGGGCTAACTGTTGGCGTGACGCATCGCTGTCGGCCTGTTTGAAGGCCGATAGCATATCCCGCAGCAGGGCTGGAATGTCGCTCCGGAAAACCAGGTGCAGGGCGCTGGTTTCGGTGGCGCTGTCGGGCTTGGCCGACGGGGCAGCGGCGGCCTTGGTCGGCGGGGCAGCGGGGGCAGCAGCGGCCCCGCTCGAAAGACTGGCCAAATGGGCCTCGGCCTGGGCAAAGACGGGCTCCAGGTTGGCGATGATCGCCTGTCCCTGTTCGTCGCTGAGACCGTAGGGGCTTTGTAGGTGTTCGAGTTGCTCCTGCAAGCCGTCAAAGATTTGCAGCAGCATCGATTCCAGGTCTTGGTCGGGGGTGAGGGGCGACTCCTTCATCACCTTGAAGAAGTCCTCCATGCGGTGGGCCGTACGCTGCATACTGGTGATCCCCAGCATGGCGGCTCCCCCCTTCACCGAGTGGGCGGCCCGGAACACCTCGTTCACCATCTCCGCGTCATGGATGGTGGCATCTAGATTGAGCACTCCCTGCTCAATGGTGTTGAGGTGATCCTTGGCTTCCTCAATGAAGTACCCTAAGATTCGCTTTTGATCTTCAGGCAGCATGACGGTTCCCTTCCAAACACTTGCTAGATTTCCCAAAGCCTAGGGCCGACCAAGGCTTCCTCACCCTTCGCGTTTTTCCACCTTAAACCGTTCCACGGAGGTCAGCAGATCACGGGCAACGCCCACCAGGTTTTGCAGCGATCCCGACACGCGCTGGGCTTCCTGGGAAGTTTCCTGGGCGGTGAGTTCCACCGATTGCATCACCTGGGCCACCGCGCGGGAGGTTTCCGTTTGTTCCACGGTGTCAGCGGTAATGGATCGCACCAGCACGTCGATGCGGTTGGACACCTGAATGATGTCCTCCAGAGACCGTTTCGCCTGTTCCGCCAATCGGGTCCCCTCAATCACCTGCTGGGTACCCTCTTCCATGGCGGTCATCACGCCGCCGGTTTCACTCTGAATTTGCAACACGATTTGTTCAATTTCCTTGGAGGCCTTCGCCGCCCGGTCGGCCAGTTGTCGCACCTCGTCGGCCACAATGGCAAAGCCTCGACCAGCTTCCCCGGCCCGGGCGGCCTCAATACTGGCGTTCAAGGCGAGCAGGTTCGTCCGGGAGGCAATGTTGGAAATCAACGCCACAATCTTAGAAATTTCCTGGGAAGATTCCGCCAAACGCTTCACCTTCCGGGTCGTTTCCGCCACCGTTTCGCGGATTTCCAAAATACCCGCCACGGTTCGTTCTACCGATTCGCCCCCCTTCAACGCGGTAGACGACGCCGACCGGGCCACTTCCTCCGCCTCGCGGGCACTCTCGGCCACCCGCTGAATGGAGTCGGTCATCACCTGTACGGAGTTCAGGGTCACGGCCAGTTCCTCCGCTTGGCGCAGGGCGTCCGCCGACAGACTGCGGGCGAAAATCTCGTTTTCCGTCGATCCCTTACTCACCTGGCGAGCGGCGACGCTCACCTGCTGCACAATTCCCCGGAGATTTTGAATGGTGAGGTTGAAGGAGTCGGCCACGGCCCCCAGCACGTCGGCGGTCACTTCCGCCTGTACCGTGAGGTCGCCCCGGGCCGCCCCCTCCACATCGTCGAGTAGCCGAATCACCTGGCGTTGCAGGTCTTCCTTGGCCTGTTCCTGTTCCTGGGCTTTGCGCTGGGCTTCGCTGGTAGTGGTCAGCACCACCCGGGCCATTTTATTAAAACTGCTAGACAGCAGGCCAAATTCATCCTCCGAGAGCACCGTGGCCCGGGCCGACAGATTGCCTTGGTGAATCACAGAATTAAACTGATTCTGAAGGTCGTTAATGCTGGCTCGCATCCGCCGCTGGGACAAATACCCAGCCCCGTAGGCCGCCCCAAACCCAGCCACCCCTGCCCCCAGGGCCATGGCCGCATGAACCGCCTTGGGCATTTCGCGACTGGGGATCAGACTGGTGGCCGCGAAGTTGATGACCCCCACCGCTAGGGCCGATGCCACCCCTGCCGTCGCGGCAATCATGACGTTCTTGGTGGGCAGGGGAGCATTGTCTAAAAAGCTCAGCCAGTCCTGCTCATGGAGCGCTTCGACCTCCGTATCATCGGTGGGGGCAAAGACGGGTAGGCTGTCGGCACCGCCAGCAATACTGAAGATTTCATCATCGCTGAGGGAGGTTTGATCCACCGATCCGGTCATGTCAAAGCTGGAGACACTCCCCCCAAAGTCTGACATCTCGCCGGTGGATCCAGATCCGGTATTATCGGCGGAGGGAGGGGCAAACCCAGCGGAACTGTCGGAGAGTTCAAAGTCGGGCAGACTGCCGAGGTCATCAAACTCACTGAATTCATCGAGAAAGTCCGCCGCCGCCGGGGCACTATCCTCCCGCTGGAGGGTGGAGGCGGTGCCAAACCCGTTACGGCTAAAGCTGTCATCGCTAATCATGGTCTCCGAGGTCAAGTCCTCTGGGGCCAGAGATTCCCCCCCCAAGGCCGAGTCCGAAGCAAACACCGTCATATCATCGCTGCCATCATCGGCGATCGCGGGCCAGGATTCCTCAACATCGTCCTCGTCATCAAAGCTCACAAAGACCGACCCGCCGCCCGGGGCAAAGGTGCCCATATCCGATTCAAAGGCGAGATCCTGGTCGTTGGTGCCAAAGGGATCCTGGTCGCCTAGGCCAAAGGGGTTGGCGTCCGCCCCCGCTGAAGCCGCACCAGAACGGCCCTGGGGGCCATCGGGAATCGTGTCGCCGCTGGCCCCTAGCGGCGCGAAGGGGTTGGCCGTATCCTCGGACAGGGTTTCCATCAGGATGCCCGTGGCCTCATCGGTATCCACGGAGAAGGCATCAAGGGCCAGATCGTCGTCTTCCCACTGGCTCGACCCGTTGCCCGTGACATCGTGGTTGAGGGTGTCAAAGGCGGGGTTATCGCCGCCATCAAAGAAGGTTTTATCGAGGGATTCAGGATCGAAGGCCGGTGGGCCAGCGCTACCTAGAAACTGGCTGACGTAGTCTAGGCCACTGGTGGCATAGTCCACAAACTCTGACTCGGAGGTACAGGCGAGGACGTTGCTATACTGCTCACTGGCGATCTCGTATTGCTGAAGCCCGTAGCAGTAGATGTGCCCGCGCAACAGCAGTACACTGGGATCCTCAGGGTATTCCTCCGCCAGCGCGTCGATAACGGCTGCGGCATCCTGATAGTTGCCTTGGATATAGGCTCTCTCAGCTTTTTGATAAGCCTGAGAGTAATCAATGCCTGAAGCCATAACCTTCTCCTGCCAATGCCTTTGTCTAAGGGATGAAGAGCTATCCGGGGAACCTAACACCTAGGTGGCCCACCGGGCTGATCGAATGACCGCCACATGATCCAACAATCTCAGGGCTTTATTGTCCTCAGAGGGCAACACCCACTCTCCCCGCAAAAAGGGAGCCATGGTGTCGGGGCTACTGCTGGATACCTGGGTTTTGTCAGGGTTTAGCCACCGGGTACCCACAATCCGGTTGACGGCTAAGCCTAACATAGTTCCTTGATCTTCAATCGCGATCACGGAAATCTCGGGGCGGTCGGTGTTGAGCAGCGCACTGTAGCCCAGAAACTGTCCTAAGTCGGCAACCCAGATCACTCGCCCCTGCTCGTTGAGCGTCCCCAATAACAGGTGGGAGACATTGGGAATGGGGGTAATCCGGTCTGGGGGCTGCTCAATAATGCGCCGAATGCCCGTGGCGGGCAGGGCAAATTCGTCGTCGCCGGTCACAAAAAACCGCAGGAATAGCTCACCTTCTGGGGTTTCGAGGGCCTGAAGTTCCGGATCCTGATCCTGTCCGGCCTGGGTAAGAAAATCGGGATTGCCAACCATGGTGTCGCCTCGATACGTCACTTATCCCCGCAGCAGTTGCTTGACGGTGCCCACTAGTTCGGCGGGCTGAAAGGGCTTCGCAATGTAGGCATCGGCCCCCTGTTTCATGCCCCAATAGCGGTCAAATTCTTCCCCCTTAGAGGAACAGAGCACTACGGGAACATGCTGAGTACTGGGATCCGCCTTCAGCTTACGGCACAGCTCATAGCCGTTCATGCGTGGCATCACGATATCCAGCACAATCACATCTGGCAGTGGCCCTTGCAGATGTTCTAGGGCTTCCACCCCATCCCCGGCAGTGTCTACCTGTAGCCCAACACCCCGTAGCAAGCTGGTAATCATTTCTCGCTGCGGCAGGCTATCCTCGACCACCAAAACTGTACTCATAATACGGATCCATGCAAACCCTATGGGGGATAAAACGGCTCGGCCTTCCAGCGAATAACCCCTAGTTTCGGTAGCTCCTTCCAGGGAACACCCTACCAGGCGATACCCTAGCGTTAACCCACACGCCGAGGATGCTATTTATAACGTACCCACGATCGCCACTTCATAACCGCCCCAACACATATCTATTGACTAGCCCCCATGTCCTAGGCATCTTGGGGCCAATGGTTCAAATTATGGCGAATCTTGGCGGACTTGGCTTGCCCCGGCAATAAATACTTATGAAAAAGACCTTTTCTCGGTGTCTCCAAGGTGCCCTAGGGCCAAATCCGAGCCCCAGTCGGCTAACGCACGGGGGTGGCACCACTGAGGTCAAGATCCATATCCCCCTCTAGGGCATCGGCTAGGAGTTTGTCAGGGCGCGGGCGATCCGGGTCCCCAGGGCCGACATATTTTTCCACGAGGGCCAACAGTTCGCCGGGGCCAAAGGGCTTCGTCAGGTAGTCATTGGCCCCCACCATACGGGCCTTGACGCGATCCAAGAAGCCATCTTTCCCCGTCAGCATCACCATGGGGGTTTGGCGAAAGGCACTGGCATGGCGCAGCATGGCGCACAGTTCATAGCCATCCAGTTCCGGCATGGCGATATCGCAGAGAATCAGGTCGGGCTGAAGCTGGAACAGCAGTCCCAGCGCCTTCAGGGGGTTGCCAATGGAGGTGGCTTCATAGCCTTGGCCATCGAGGATGCGCTCCACGGTTTGGCGAATGGTCAGGCTATCATCGACGCAGACAATCCGGGGGAGCCGCTGGGGCCAGTTTTTGGCCGGTGGCACTGAAGCCCCATGGCGACCGGTGGACTGTACCAGGGTGACATAGCCCTGCTGAATCGAGGGCAGTAGCAGGCGGGCCACCGTTACGAGATCGCGGTTGAGGTAGCGGGCAATCTGCCGTAGCGAGGTCTGGCCACCTAGCCAGGGGCAAAGACGCTGACAGGCGATCTCCGAAAGACTGTTCCGAAAAGCCTCCGCGTCCACCAGTAATGGACATTGATCTGGAGACTGGAGTTGGGGATGCAGCTTGTGCCACGTTTGAATTTGCTGGGTAATCCCCGTCACCAGGGAACTCACCTTATGGGTCATCAACTGCGGGCTGAGGGCCGAACTCAGTTGGAATACGAAGGATCCCTGGCGCAGACTGAGCAGATCAAACAGGGTTTCTCGCACCATGTGGCTGAGGATAGCCCGCCCCTGTTCTGGGGTGAGCAGATGCTGCTCCAGCATGGCCCATAGGGTGCCATACTCGAGGGAATTGAGTGCCGCAATGGCGGAGATCGTACTCGGATCGGGCAAGGACTTTTCAATGCCATAGCGATGGAGGTGATCCCGCAGTCGGGCCAGACTGTTATCGGTGGTGCCCGCATAGACGAGCCGACCATTCGCCAAAAACACCAGCCAAGACTGCGTGGTATCCGCCATCTCAGGGCCACCGTCGGTGCTCTGACCTAGGTACTTGTGGGAATGCGCCCCATAGCTTTCCAGGTACAGTTCCCCGGTGCGCTGCCCCAGTTCAATCAACTGCAAAATGCTGCGAATATCAATTTCAGACAGATAACCCTGCATGCAGCAACCAACGCGATAGTAAGAAAACCGTAGGGAAAGACGAGTGGTCAGAGGCCGCCCAGGGGAGATCGGCATGGCTATAGTATAAGGCCGATATCGTCTTGATGCACACTGGTTGCCGAGGGTCTGACCTACCCCGCTGTCAGATTAGGCCCATTCTTCCTGTTCTGTGGATGTTTCCTGACACCGGAACCCCATCCTACGCCCCATTGCTCCGAATCTGTCTTGGAATTTACCCCATGCCCCGTCGCCTCCGGTACTGAATAGATATACTTGATTAGAGGCCCACTGCTCCGGTAGATCGGGGGAATGGGGGTCTAGTCAGCGGCGTGATCGCGCTACGGTGATGGGTTATCGTTATTAACTACTGTAAATTTACATAGGCCTTGCCACGCTGACCAAGGCCAGGGATTTGATCGGGCATCCCGTTTCGCCTTAGCCCTCTGCTGCTAGCCACAGGAGCCCTGCCCCACCTCCACCCTTGGCCCATGTTCCCTAGATGTAGCCCTATCTTTAAGTTTCTTCACGTCTAACGTATCGAGGATCAACCAGCGTGCTGTACCTAGCAGAAGTCCAGAAAAAGACCGGATTTATTGGCAGCGGCAAGCCCGAATTTAAGCTGTTAGCCTGCCAGCGCAACGAGTACAGTTGGAGTGCCGTCACCGGAGAAGAGACCCTGGCGGCTCCAGATGATGCCTCCTACAACGCTGGAGCTCTGGTGATGGTGGAGGTGAGTGGGAGCCGCCAAATCCAGCGCCACTACGAAGCCGGACGCACCCTCACCAATATTCTGCAAACCTTTTCTAACCTCAGCAAGAAGTCTAAGACCCAGGAAGAGGAGATCGAGCAGTGGAAGCAGTCCCTCACCTTCCAGAGCCAGGAACTGAACCGGCGGGAGATGGAGATTGAGGCCCGCCAAGAGCAGATTGAGCAAGCGGAGGCCGACCTTGAGAAATTGGAGGCCCATCGGCAGGAATTGGAGACGCTCCGCCAAACCCTAGCCCAGCAGAAGGAGGAAGTGGAGCGCCAAAATCGAGACCTGGAGGGAGCCTGGGCTCATCTGAACGGAGAGATGCGCCGTTTTGAGGAGAATAAAGCCGAAGCAAGCACCGCAGCGGGGCTCGATCAGGCCCAGGTTGATCAGATCCAGGCGGTCTTGAATCGCCTCACCGAGGCTGTGATGCCGATGGAGGAACTCCGGGATCCCCTCGGTAACGCGACCAACGGCCTAAACTATCACCAGAGCTTACTCAGCGACTACCGTCAGGCCCTCGAAAACCAGCGCCAAGATGTGGATCGCCAGCAGCAAGACATCGATCAGCAACGCATCGATCTAGCCCAACAATGGGCAGACTGGCGTCAGGCCGAGGCCGCCCTGATCAGCCAGCGGGAAGACTTCAAACTGCGGCAGCAAACCCTAAAGCATAAGCAAGAACAAGTCCAACAGTTGTCCCAAACCCTTCAAAGCCAGGGCAATGTCCATCAACAGCTCTACGACCTGCTGAACACCAGCGACAAGGTACGCCTGAGCAAGAAGGTCGATGTGGCCGCCCTAGAGGCCATGCCCCTGGATGATTTGGCGACCCTGGTGAGCGATCTAGAAAAGGACATGGAGAAAGTGTCCCGGTTTGTCTCCGATCAGGAGGAGGAACTGACCCTAGAGCGTCAGTCCATTGAGGAAATCAAGGCCAAGCTTGGGCAGGCCAACGAGTTTGATCGCCTACAAATTGAGACCGAACTGGAGGAGGAAGAGGATCGCTACCAGATGCTGAACGAAACCCTCGTGGGCCAGCGGCGTAACCTGCTGGAACGCGAGGAGGTGCTGAGTCAGCATCAGGCCGTCCTGCGACGACGACAGGGACTGGCGGTGGAAGAAGCCCCGGTGAATGCCGTCAACCTGGAGCCGTTGCTCAATGCGGTGGACGATCAGCGGCAACAGACCGCAGAGGCGATCCAAGCGCTGGAGGCCGAGGTGAAGCAGGGGCAGGAGGGCATGGGTCAGGCCAAGGAGGCCCTAGCGGCCCAAGAGCGCGACTTAGCAGAACGTCGCACGGCCATCGAAACCTTTGAGGCGGATCTGAATCAGCGCCAGCGCGATCTAGCCGCCCTGGCGGGCAAGCTGGTCGTGAGCGAGGAACTGCTCAATCCGGCCCAGGACAGCAGTAACGGTCTGCGTCAGTCCCTCGACACGCTCTCGGGGGGGGTGACGAAGATTCAGGAATTCAACGACTACCAACTTCAGGCCATTGCCGAACTGCGCCAAACGGTCATGAATGCCGTGAACGCCGGATCTCACCAAATGGCGGCGTCCTAAGGGCTTCCTCAGATTGAGGACCACGGCGGCGGGCTCAGTGGCCGTGGTACCGTGAAGTCATGATTCCTTATGTTTCTGATGGGGTTCCCTGCCCATGATTTGGATCAACGAGCAAATCGATCCCTCCGGCATCATCTATTCCTGCATTGCCTGTGCCAACGAAGCCCAGGCCCAGGCCTGTCACCAGTCCTTTGTAGACAACCTCAGTGACGAGCAGCGCCAGGAAGGCTGGGTCGCCCAACTGCGCACCGTCAACTCCTGGGATGAAGTCCCGGTCAACGCGTTGAAGCTGAGCTATTAAGGCTGGTCTAGCGTCCCGGCGTTTTTCGCGCCTCCAGATCCGCTTCCACCGGGGCAAACCGTTGCCCGAGACGGCCCTCAGAGGCCCTCGCCCCCTAGACCTGGAGGGTGGCTGGCGGGCTGGCCCCCTTGGCTCAGGCGATAGAGACGGGTGAGGTTAATCTCGCCCATGGCAATGGGGTCTGGAAAGGAGAACTGGTTCAGTAAGCGGGGGTGCAATTCGCCAAATTCACCGATGACCTCCCCCGCCACCTGCACCTGGGCGGATCGACCGGGGATGTAGTAGGGGCGATCCCCTGCCGTGAGGGTGTAGCTGAGATCTAAGGCCCGCAAGAGGGTTTGGACATAGGCCTTGGCGGCGGAAAACGAGGCTCGGGCATCCAAACTAGCAAAGCCCCAGACTTGGGATTCCTCACCCTGGCCCGTAGCCGTCAGATGGATGACTTCCCCCGTTTCATAGAGGTTGATGGGCTTGGGAGCCTGGATATTACGGGAGAGCACCTCTAGGAGACCCAGTTGCAAGGTGGTGCGGGCGGCGCTATGGATGCGGCTTTTGGCGTTGCTGGTTTGTAGGTAATGGTCTGAAAACAGGCTGACGAGGCTCGGATCCGTGAGGACATGACTCTTCACCTCCATCAGGCCCAGACGCTGAGAAAGCGCCCCCACCCAAAACCCAAACCGGCGTTGATCATCGGCCTGCCCCAGGTGAAACTTGACGGACAGGGGTTCTGCTTGGATCTGATCGAGGCCCAGCGCCACCATCAGATCTCCGGCCAGATCGACCTGGCTAAGAAGATCCGTGCGATAGGTGGGCACATAACAGTCGTGGGTTCCGCTCACGGTCAAATCCATGCGGGCCAAGACTTGCCCTAGATTAGCCTTGGGGATAGCTGAGCCCATAATTTCGTTTAAGAAACGAGCGGAAAAGGGCACGACCCGGCGGGCCAAACTGGGGGTCATCTGCGATCCCTCCGGGGTGACCACCGTCACCGTTTGCACCTCAGCGCCGGTATCAAGGAAATTGTGGGCCAGGATGTTGGCGGTTTCCTGCACGGTCTGAGGCACGATCCCCGTGACATCAATCAACAGGTGGCGGGTATGGGCGGAGATATCTCCCACCCCGGCCCCGTTGATAATGGGGGGAACCGAGAGGATCTGCCCCTGGGCATCCTGGAGAACCGGCACCACATCCGGGGAGGGCAAGGTCGATCCATAGAGTTGTCCAGCGGGGTGATGGGCGAGGAGATCGGCGGCGGTCATTGGTTTGGTGGCCCCCAGCGGGACAAACCGAAGGTCGGCAGCGGGGCGAGCGGTATAGGTGAGATCGCCGGTGATGCGTTCCAGGTCGTACACGCCAATGGCGATTTTTTTACGCTGGCGACCAAAGGTTTGGGTCACCTTCTCCTGAAACTGCATCAATACCGCTAAGCCGTCATCCTGAAGGTTGGCCTGACGCACGACGAGAGCCGCGAGGTAAGGCCGCAGCCCCAACACCGCTGGCTCAACCGTGACCCGGAACCCTGACTCGATCAAGGTTTCGGGTACCCCACGGGGCTGTCCGCCATAGATATTCATGGCCCGGATAAACCCCTCTGCCGCCAGGAGGTCAGGGCGCTCAGCGGTCACGTCCACCTCCAGGTCTTGATCGCGCCACGTGACCTCTAAACCGTAGTTAAAGGCCAGCGCCTCCAATTGGGCTAGGGGGGTGTGGGTAAGACGCTGAAGGTAAGACAGGGGAAACGTCACCGTAGGCATGGGCCAGAACCATTCGCTGTTATATCGCCATGGTACCCCTAGGGCGGTGCTACTCCCGTGGCCCGGTGGCGCGATTTCGCCCGGGTCACTTCATCCCTTGAAAGTTCGTGGGAGCGGAGTTAGCGGGAACGGGTTGGCTATGGCATCATGTCTTCAGGTTGTTGCCCAGGTTGTTCCACCTTAGCGTCTGCCCAGTGCCCTTTACGGCCCCATTTACGGCCCCATTTACGGCCTAGGTGTGCCCTAGACCGACGGTTGGGCCACAGAGGCAAGGCTAACGATATCGGCTTCTTGCTGCGTCGTTGGCTCTCACCCGACCTCTCCCCCCTCCCGAGGGAGAGGGCTGTAGGCTCAATGCATCCTCTCCCCCGAGTGCTTTCTGGGCGGCACCTTACTAGCAAAGTTCTAAGACAAAACACGTCATTAAATTATTTAACTCATAGCCCCATGAGCCTTCATCATTCAGATTTTGGTTTCTCCCACGACTCAGATCAGTTGACGCCCATGTCGGTCAAAGACTTGCTGGCAGAATATGCCGAGGGGAGGCGGCAATTCCATAGCCTTGACTTGCGGGAGAGCAATCTGGCTAACGCCAAACTCGTGATGATCAATCTAGAGGAATCCTCGCTCCAACGGGCTACCTTAACCGGTACCAATTTGGCCGGGGCCACCCTCAACCATGTTGACTTCTCCTCTGCTAACTTGACCAATGCCAACCTCATTGCCGCTGATTTAGTCCGGGCGCGGTTGAGCAACGCTAATTTAACCGGGGCAGTCTTCAGCGGCGCAAACCTGAGCGGCGCAAACCTGCGTAAGGCCGACCTCACAAACTGTATCTTTGCGGGCACAAATCTCAGTGGGGTAGATTTTTCTGGGGCCATTTTGAGTAACGTCATTTTGGGGGGCGCAAACTTAAAGGGGGCGAACCTCAGTGAGGTAGATCTGAGTGAAATTGACCTGGGCGACGTTGATCTCACAGAAACTATCTTGCCTGTGGGGCTAGCTGGCCAACAGTGGATGAGCGACAACCGAGACTTCAGTGCCAACTTTGGCGAAGCGGTACCCGGTTGGGAACATCCCACCGGAGACTATATCCCTGAGGAAACGGCGAATCAGGAGGGCGATGCGGTGGCCGACGACGCCCGGGGGTATTACCTGCTGCCCGGGGATCCGCCGGTGGCAACGGACGAAGCGGCAGGGTACGCCGAAGGGGAATACGCTGCGACGGGCTATGGCGACCAAAGTGACCCCAACTATGCCCACCCCAGCCCAGAAGATGAGGCCCTTTCCCTCAATGCCCTAAACGCCATGGATGCCATGGCCCTAGCCGATACAACCGAGGTGCAGCAGCCGTGGCCCGTCGCGGATACGACCCTTCCCCTAGACGCTGCCGAGGAAGACAGGACTGAGATCCTCGCCGAATCATCACCCTTCTCCTCCCCCTTTGCCCCAGAGGCCTCCGCCGCATTCTCGGCCACCCCTGAAGACAGGGATCAGATCTTCGATCCAGACCCATCCTGGATTGAGGCACCGTTATCCAGTCCTACCGCCGCTGATCCTGAGGCGACCCTATCGGCCCCGCTCGATCCAGTCAGTTCCGTCAATCCTTGGGTGGCACCTAGCCTAGACAGGGCGGCGGCGGACGACCTTCAGGACGCCAATGGGGGCAATTTTTTCACGGATGTTCCCCATGATGCGTTGACCTCCAACGAGGGTACAGTCGGCTTCGACGCCGGAGGCATCGATGATGACGGGGAGGAGAACACGCAATTTCAAGGCTCCTTTGATCCAGGGGCCAGCATCGATCAGGGGTTTGAGGCCCATTCAGATACCCCCTCTGATCCCGTCTTCTCCGAGGAATCCTGGGGATCACTCCCGACGGAAGGGGCAGATTCCCCCACGTTGGACATGGCCCTGAATCCAGAGACCCCACCCATCAATGCGTTTCAGACCCAGGATGCCCTTGGGGATGACATCACAGCGGAAGATCTGACGGTGACAGGGCTCACCTCCGAAGCCCTACCCTCCATCGACAGCACTCCCACGGCATTCACTCCGGAACCGGATCCGGCCCTCCCCAGGGACGATGCCCCAGGCCCAGACGAGACCGATCTCGATCCAGCGGTAACGGCAGAACCCCACCGGGCCGCTACGCCCCCGAGTTCTCGGCCAAGGGCAACGTCCACTCCTTTATCTAGCGCTGCTCCGACCAAATCCACCATCCCCGCCGTCAACACCCGCATGGTGCAGTCCATTCAGGCGGCCCTCGGGCGACGGGTCAACTATACGCTCCAGCGCCGGTTGCTGGATCTGTACCATAACCGCTGCGCCATCACGGGCTGCGATATTCAGCCCCTACTAGAGACCGTTTTTGTCACCAACCATGACCGAGAACGGGCAGATCACCCATCCCAATGCCTCGTACTGCGGGCTGATTTAAGAACGCTCTATGAGCTCAAACTGTTGGCCATCCACCCCACTACGCGAGAAGTGCTCCTGGCCCCCCAATTGCTGAATTCAGACTATGGCCCTTTGCAAGGGCGTCGTATTGCGATACCCGAACAGAAAATTTACCATCCCAGTCCTGGGGGACTGGCCCAAAACCTGCAAGATTGTCTCTGGTACGACGCCAGCTACGCCGCTTCTCAGCCTCTAGGGGGGTCGCCCCCAATGATGTCCGGGGTTCAAGATGGAGGGGAGACCAGCACGAATCAAGCACCCTGGCCCCTACTGCCCATGCTCATTGCCTGCGGTCTGGGGGGATTTATCCTCGGTGGGCTGGGGTTTGGGGTAGTGCGCCATGTCCTCATGGCGAATTCTGAGGCCCATTCCTCAACGCCACCCCCCGCTCAAGTCAGCCCTGCGGACAGTAATCGCATCCATGTTCAGGTGGGCGATGTGCGCTACAACCGACAGGGTGTTTTGATAGACCAGAAAGCCTATCTATCCTTAGAACAAGCCCAACAGTGGGGGGTCGTCTCCGGCGAGGTGCCCGGGGAATATCAGCGCCAATACCAGGGCCAGCCCTATGTCAGCCTCTCCTATCTCGTGGCGACCGGCACCCCTGTGGAGTGGAAGGCCCAGTCTCGGACAGCGATTCTAGACTGCTGTCAATCGAAGTCGGTGGAAACCATTAATCTGAGAATTCAAGGACGCAACTGGCCCTCAGCGGGCATCATTGTCGATAATCGATCCTACGTTCCCCAGCGGAGGCTAGATCCCTTGAATCTAGACAGTAGCCGCCTTAACCCTGATCATACAATCGATTATCGAGGCAACACCTACCTACGATCCGGCGACTTAAAGGATCTGGCTGTCGTTGTGAATTGGGATGCAGAAACCCGAACCTTAATCATTGAGAACTAGAGCGATCTATACTACAGGCGGGGTTCTCTAGCTAATCCTGCCCTACCATTTCCAGGAGAAAGGGCTGATTCCCTTGCCTATCAGCCTTTTCAGCGTTGATCATCATGGATAGATATCTACGTCTAGGGTAGATGACGATGAAACTCCCCTCCACCCAATCGATCTACCCGTTCAACCCTGTCAACCTCAGTAGCCATGCATCAAGACCTGATCATCATCGAAATTAGCGGTAGCCTTACCATGGCTAAAACAGAACAGTCTCTGGAGCAAATTAAACGATCCATTAAGGCCCAAGCCGGAAATTTATTACTCGATCTAGGGCATCTCAGCTTTGTAGATAGTGCAGGTCTGGCGGTGCTAGTGCGGCTTCAAAAATTGACCAATTCCATGGGCATTCGGATGGCGATTTGCTCGTTACCGGCTCAAATTTATCAGCTCCTACAACTCACCAGCATGTTTGAGTTCTTCGAGGTCTTTGAAAATCGCGAAGAGTTCTACCAAAATTGGGCGAGTCAGTTTCCTCGGGGTGCGGCTGTCCCTCGCCTAGCGACGCTACCCGTGGTTTCGCTGACCACAGAATAAGCCCATTCCTAACCCTTGGACAAGCTCAGGAGGGACTTTGAACTGCTCTAGCTCCCCTCTCCTCGTAGGAGAGGGGCTGGGGGTGAGGTCTGCCAGGGGTTCTGGTCACAATGTCTAACCCGAACTGTGGCTATCGTAGGAAACCGCTGAGATGTGAGGATTCTAGGTGGCGATCCCGCTTGGGTTGGTAAAGAGTGGCCATCTGGTATCGCGAATTAAAAAGTATCGCCCACGCGGATAACCCGCTGCTCGCTGCCATAGCGGAGGGTCACCGATCCATCTTGCACCTCCACCAACTGCCAGGGGCTTTGACTCAACGGTTCACCGAGCCGAACCGCGTAGGAACTCTGCCCAGTTTGCACCAAAGCCGCCGAGAACTGACCGGTTTGTACCAC
>JAYKHF010000031.1:0-7038 GCA_035285305.1 Leptolyngbya sp. | reverse complement strand
CTCGATCCGCCCTATTACGACAACGTAATGTATGCGGAACTATCCGACTTCTTTTATGTGTGGCTCAAGCGCACGGCTGGGTATGTGTATCCAGAACTGTTTACCCGTCATCTAACGGATAAAGACCAAGAAGCTGTGGCGAATCCGGCTAAGTTTAAGGGCCAAAAAGGGGCCAAAGCCCTGGCCGGAGAAGATTATAAAGAGCGGATGG
This sequence comes from Leptolyngbya sp., assembly GCA_035285305.1. Classification (GTDB taxonomy): domain Bacteria; phylum Cyanobacteriota; class Cyanobacteriia; order Phormidesmidales; family Phormidesmidaceae; genus Nodosilinea. The sequence goes on along the minus strand of JAYKHF010000031.1, from coordinate 6,827 downwards.
CGGCAATTTTTATTGAGGCGCGGCGGGTGCTAAAGCCCGACGGCATTATGACCCTGATGTTTACCCACAAAGCAGCAGGGGCGTGGGATGCGCTGACCAAGGGGTTGATTGAAGCTGGGTTTGTGATTACCGCCAGTTGGCCCATCAACACCGAGGCCGAGGGGTCGCTGCATATTAAAGATAAATCGGCGGCGAATAGCACCATTTTTCTGGTGTGTCGGCCTCGCACCCAGTCGGCAGAGGACGAGATTATGTACTGGGAAGATTTAGAACCCCTGGTGGCCCAGGCCGTGCGAAAGCGGATTGTGGAATTTCAGCAGGCGGGCATTCGTGGGGTGGATTTGTATTTGTCGTGTTTTGGGCCTGCCCTAGAGGAATTTTCTCGCCATTGGCCCGTCAAGCGTGGCCAGCCCAAAGTGCAGGGGGCGGTTGGCAAATCGCGCAAAACCACCCTTGCCGAGGAAGATCCCTACGGTGTGACCCCCGAAGATGCCCTAGAAGCGGCCCGCCGAGAGGTAAAACGCTGGAAAATGGAAACCCTCACCAACGCCCAGCGCATCCACGACCTAGACCCCCTCACCGAATGGTTTGTGCTGGCCTGGGATGCCTTCCAAGCGCCCCAGTTCCCCTACGATGAAGCGTTGCGGCTGGCCCGTGTGGTGGGCCTAGACATCGACAAAGACGTGGTTAAAGTGCTGGCCGAGAAAAAGAGCAGCGATTTGATTCTTTGGGACAGTGCCACCCGTGCCGCCAAAGGCACCCTTGGCCCCACCAGCGGCAGTCGGGGGCTGATTGATGCCATCCACCACGCCGCCTACCTGGGCCGCACCCGCAGCCTAGACGCCGCCCGCGAACTGCTAGACACCACCGGACTCAGCAAAGAGCCGCGCTTTTTGGCCGCCCTAGAAGCCGTGCTAGAGGTGCTGCCCCCCTCCAAAGCCTATACCGGGTTTGATCCGGTGAATGCCGCCATCCCCGCCGCCAGCGACTTTGAAGCCCTCGAAAACCTGCGCCGCCTCGCCTTCACCGAACAGATAGATCAACCCAAACAGCTAGAAGTGTGGGCCAGCCAAGGCGAAGACCAGGCCAACCCCTAAACGTCCCCATCCACCCGCTCACTCAGATCATCCCGGAGTTGCCATGCGAACCTTGACCCCCCAAGAAATCGCCCAGTTCAAACACACCATGGATCAGCGTCAGGCCCGCTACCAGCACCAGGTCGCCCAGCGCTACCAGGCCGCCCAGCCCGTCGTGCAAAGGGCCACCCAGCTCCTCCGTCAAACCTTTGGCGCAACCCAGGTGATTCTCTTTGGCTCCCTGCTAGACCCCCAGCGATTTCATCTCAGCTCCGATATTGACCTCGCCGTTGCCGGGTTAGCCCCCCTCGACTACTTCACAGCCGTGGCCCAACTCCAAGACCTGTCTCCCTTCAAAATCGACCTCGTGAGACTAGAACGCTGCAAACCGAGCCTTAAAGCGGCCATCCTAGCCGAGGGGAAACGCCTGTGAAGGCTGCTGGTTTAAAATCAATTCGGGTGAAGTTCAGTGGCCCGATGCCCGATCAGCCCAACCTGCGGGAAGCAAGCTACACCCTCCAGCCCTCTCTCCCATGAGGATAGGGAGAGCTAGAGTTTCAAAGTCCCTCTCCCTTGGGGAGAGGGATTTAGGGTGAGGGCCACAGTGCAAGCTAGAAACAGATTCTTGGACATGAATATTAACGCATCGATTATTGATCAACGCTTAGTTTCCATCACTAATGATATTCGTCAAAGGGCAACCGAAGAGTTAAACATAAAGGAGGATAAGCTCAAGCCCCTAGCCTTTGTCTATTTATGTGTTCAAACCATCTTAGATTTAGAGGTCGATGATGTTTTTGACTGCCTCACAGAAGGCGGGGGGGACTTTGGCGTTGATGCCATGCATATCTCTGAGGAGTATGATGGCGAGTTTACCGTCAGCTTATTTCAAGCAAAGTACAAGAATAATCTCGAAGGAAACGCCAACTTTCCTGAAAATGGGATCAGCAGTTTAATCAAGGCGATTCAATACCTATTTAACCCAGCCGCCATCCTAGAACATATTAATCCTAGGCTGTTAGCCAAAGTAGAAGAGGCCCGCAGCTTAATTCGAGATGGCTATATTCCACAGATTCGCGCCCTTGCTTGCAACAATGGACTGATCTGGAAAGCGTCGGCCCAGGAATTGATTGACCTCGCCGGATTTGGCGATCAAGTCACTTGGGAGCATGTTAACCACGAGCGTTTAGTCAAAATTCTTCAATCGGCTAAGCCTGTTAAAGATAAGTTAAATCTCAGCGGCAAAGCCATCATTGAAGACATGAAATTCAGCCGAGTCCTCATCGGCCGGATTTCTGTTACTGAAATTGCAGCCCTGATTGAACGTCATGGAGAACGATTGCTAGAGCGCAATATTCGTCGCTATCTAGGCTTACAAGGTAATCGGGTTAATGAAGGAATTCGACAGACCCTAACCAGTGACGAGAGCAGTAATTTCTACTTCTACAATAATGGCATCACCTTGACCTGTGATGATTTTTCCTACAACGCCTTGCAACGTGAAGATTATCAAGTGCATGTCGATAATCTTCAAATCATCAATGGTGGTCAAACTTGTATGACTATCTATAAAACCTTACGAGAATCTGATTTAAGCAGTCAAAATTCCCAAGCCTATGTGTTGCTAAGAATTTACAAGTTGCCGAGTGACAACCAAGACTTAGTGCAACGCATCACCTACGCCACCAATAGCCAGAATCCCGTCGATCTCAAAGATTTACGAGCCAATGATGATCTTCAGAAAAAATTGGAGCTGGATATTCAGCAGCTAGGCTTTCATTATCGGCGTAAGCGGTCTGACAAGAGTACCCGATCCGGTGATATTACCTCAGGGGTCGCCGCCGAAGCTGTCTTGTCGGTCTGGAGAAGGAAGCCTCATCAAGCCAAATTTTTCTCCCGTGAACATTTTGGCAAACTATATCCTGCCATCTTCACAGAAGCCTTAAATGGAGCACAAGTCGTCCTTGCCGTTCAGCTTTATCGAATTTCAGAAAATCGCCGCAAACGTCCTGAGCCTACCGACCCAGATTTTGTTCGCTATGCCTCCTGCTTTATCGCTATGCAGATGGGGAAAAGACTTTTGGCCGACATGAATATTCCGGCCAAAGCAATTAGCCACCAAAACTTTCCGATAGCCCAACAGCTGATCGAACAAAAGAGCGAAGCTTATTTTAATGGCTCCGTTCAAGATATTCAGCAAGCCCTTCAGGATCTCTATGGTGTTCAGGATCTCTATGGTGAGAAGAAGATTTCCTTGCAGCAACTCTCTGCAACCTTCCGGCGTGGCGATTTAATTACAAAACTTCCATAAAATGCCCAAACTCACAGACTACCCCTGGAAGGCCAAATACACCCCCGACAACACCGCCAACATTGTCGAGGCGTTTTATATTCCGGCCCTGCAATGTGCCCAACGCTATTGGCGCACCACGGGCTACTTTCAGGCTGAGGCGTTGGCCATGGCCCTGCGCGGCATTGAGGGGCTAATCCACAACCAGGGCGAAATGCGGATGATCGTCGGCTGTATCCTCGGCCAGGGCGAAATCGACGCCATCCAAAAAGGCATGGATCTAAGGACGGTGGTGGATCAGCACTTGGCCCAACGCCCCCTCGATCCTCCCGACGATGCGGGTAAAGATGCCCTGGAACTGCTGGCCTGGATGGTGCAGCACCATATTTTGGATATCAAACTGGCCATCGTCTGCGATGACCACAAACGGCCCATGGGGGGCACCCCCATCTTCCACGACAAAACCGGCATCATCGAAGACGCCGACGGCCACCGCCTTGCCTTTGCCGGAGGCATCAACGAAACCCCCCAGGGCTGGCGCTGGAACTGGGACAGCATCCACGTCCACACCAGTTGGAAAACCACCGAACACGTTGACGAAGACGAAGTGGCCTTTAGCCGCCTGTGGAACGACCAAGCCTCCCATGCCCTGGTGATCGATATTCCCAAAGCCGTGCGGGATGACCTGCTGCGGTTTACCCCGCCCCCCAACGAACTTCCCCGCCGCCTCAAAGAGCGCGGCGGCAGTTACAACGCTCCCCAAATTCTGCCAGAACCAGAGCCAGAACCAGAGACCGCCATCGACCCCAGAACCCTCGTCTGGATCTACCTTGACCAGGCTCCCAAGCAGGTTCCCAACGGCGAAGGGGTGGGGGAAGCTACAGCCGCCATCACCCCCTGGCCCCACCAGGTGCGGGCCTTCAAACGGATGTGGGATAACTGGCCCCCCAAACTACTCATTGCCGACGAGGTAGGGCTGGGCAAAACCATCCAGGCCGGGTTAATTCTGCGCCAAGCCTGGATGAGTGGCCGTGCCCAGCGCATTCTCATCATGGTTCCGGCCTCGGTGCTCAAGCAGTGGCAAATTGAACTGCGGGAAAAATTCAACCTCAACTGGCCCATCTACGACGGCAAAGCCCTGCACTGGTGCCCCTCCCCCGGATTCCAGGGGCCGCTAGAAAAACCCGTCAGCCGCCAGACCTGGCACCAGGAGCCGGTTGTGTTGGTCTCCAGCCACCTGATGCGGCGCAAAGATCGGGTGCCCGAACTGCTTGAGCAAGCCGACCCCTGGGACTTGATCATTCTGGATGAAGCCCACCATGCCCGCCGTAGCGGTGGAATGCAATCGGGCAACCTCACGGATAAGCGCCCCAACCGCCTGCTGGCCCTGATGCAGAGCCTCAAACATCGCACCCAAGGGTTAGTCTTGCTCACCGCCACCCCCATGCAGGTAGACCCCATTGAAGTGTGGGATCTCTTAGAACTGCTGGGAATGCCCCCAGAGTGGAACGCGATCAACTTTTTGCGGTTCTTTGAGGTGGCCGCCCAGCCCGCCCCCAGCCACGAAGACCTGGCCTATCTGGCCAGACTCTTTCGGGTTATTGAACGGGATTATGGCCCCATCAACGATGACCGAGCGAAACGGTTAGCCCCTCGCCAGAGCGGCCTCAAGGCGAAGAAAATTCTGCGGGCCTTGCGGGATGGATCCAGCATTCCCCTACGGCAACTGGAAACCCAGGAACGCGAGGCTGCGATTCGTGTGGTGCAGGCCCATACCCCTGTGAAAGTTCTCATTTCAAGGCACACCCGCGAACTGTTGAGGAAATACTACGAAGCAGGCAAACTCTCTACCCCCATTGCTACCCGCCAGGTTAGCGACGAATTTATCGCCCTCTCCCAGGCCGAACGCCAGGTCTACGATGCCGTCGAAGACTATATTTCCACCACCTACAACAATGCCGCCGTGGGCGAGCGTAACGCCGTGGGCTTCGTCATGACTATCTACCGCCGCCGCCTAGCCAGCAGTTTCCATGCCCTGGCCCAAACCCTAGAAGGACGCTTAGCCAAGCTCCAAGGGGATGATCGTCAACTTTCTGCCCTAGAGGAAGACCTGCCCGACGAGTTCTCCCTGGACGATGAAAGCCCCGATATGGATGAAGCGGCCCAGCTAGAGAAAGCCGCCCTCAACCTAGAGGAATCCGCCGACCTCCAAGACCTCCTGGCCCAGGTACGTGCCCTCCCCACCGATAGCAAAGCCCGAACCTTGGAAACCTTGATCACCCGCCTCCAACGGCAGGGCTATCACCAAGTCATCATCTTTACCCAGTTCACCGACACCCTCGACTTTCTCCGCCAGGAACTGGCCCGTAGCCTGGGGTGCCCGATCATGTGCTTCTCCGGGCGAGGGGGCGAAATTCAGGAACGGGATGGCCGCTGGCGCACGATTAGTCGCGAAGAAACCAAACGCCGCTTTCGCAACCAGGAAGCCGAAATCTTGCTCTGTACCGATGCCGCCGCCGAAGGGCTGAACTTCCAATTTTGTGGCGCGTTGATTAACTACGATATGCCCTGGAACCCCATGCGAGTGGAGCAGCGCATTGGCCGCATTGACCGTCTAGGCCAGACCCACCCCACCATCCGCATTTACAACCTGCACTATGAAAACACCGTCGAAACCGATGTCTACATTGCCCTCAGAGACCGCATTAACCTATTTGAGACCTTTGTAGGCCGCCTACAGCCCATTTTGGCCCGTCTCACCGGAGCCATCACTAACCTCACCCTCACCCGCCGAGAAGACCGAGACCGGGAGCGCACGGCCCTGCTATCGCAACTGGAAGAAGATACGAAGGAGGTGAATCAGAACAGCTTCGATCTTGATGAGGTCACGGCGGAGGATTTAGAAGAACCCAGGCGTCCTCACCCTGCCTACACCCTGGCCGACCTGCAAAGCCTATTGAACCGACCCGACCTGCTTCCCCCTGGAATTACCATCAAGGCGGCTGGCACCAAAGACTTTTCCTATCTCAGCCCAGGAATGCCCCAGGCCGTCCGCGTCACCACCGATCCTGAGTTCTACGATCAAAATTCCGACAGCGTTGAACTATGGTCGCCAGGAAGCCCGCTATTCCCAGAGATCATCCACAGCCAGATAGACCAGCCGATTGATTACGACACCTTTCAGAAAGCCATCCAGGGGCAGACCTAACGCCAGGAACCCCCTAACCATTACAGGACTATTTTGGGGCAGCCTGTTAGTCCGCCCTGAACATGGGCACCCTAGAGAGTTTTCCACGCAATTAAGGCATTTTTAGCCGTTCAAACTGCTTTAACTGTGGCTTGGCCTTGCTCTAGCCAAGGGGCCAAAAGCCTTGAAACTCAACGGAGAGGGAGGGATTCGAACCCTCGTTAGGTTTGACCCTAAAACAGATTTCGAGTCTGCCGCATTCAACCACTCTGCC
>JAYKHF010000030.1:0-12687 GCA_035285305.1 Leptolyngbya sp. | reverse complement strand
TTAGACCGGGCTGAACAGGAAGCCGACACCGAGGAACTCGTTGATTGGCGGGTTTTGCGTAGCGATGTATAGGGTTAGACTGACCAAGACTGCCGCTAAGGACTATCGGTCGGTAGAGGCGACCTTGGCTAAACGGCTAGCCAAGGCGTTTGAGATGCTGGAGCAAAATCCGCGTCAGCATCCCAACATTAAAGCGTTAAAGGGAGAACTGGCTGGACGCTACCGCTATCGGGTAGGAGATTATCGCGTAGTCTATCGCATTGATGACGACTCCACAGAAGTTATTGTTCTGCTGATTAAACACCGTCGAGAAGTCTATGATTAACCGACATTATCTCTGCTGATCCAAGAAGCATGTAGCGTGGAGTGTTCAGAAAGTCGTGCTTGACAGGGCTTAAACCCTTGATGTCTCGTTCCCGAAATGGGGATTTACACAAAATTCTGATCGCTCCCTGCTTCATGCTTTAAGGCTGGGAAGGGTGTGTCAGCTTGGCCACTCGCTTCAGGCGATAGCCCAACTGATTTAATCGCTGGCGGATCACTTCATCACTCGGCAGTTCAGCCTCACTGTATCCCTTTTGCGCCATCAACTGGCGGCGGACTTCAGGGGCGCTTAGACGGGTGTACAACCGCTGACTGGTCAGCGTTGGGTCGGCTTGGGTTTGAGGCTCGACAATCGCCTGAATATCGGACAGCAAGTGGGGTAGCTTGGCTTCTATCGGTTTGCGCCCCCGCTGAGCAAAGGCATCCTGAATCGGCCCGTGCTCCAGTTCATACAGGCCTTTACGAACCGTGCCCCGATTCCAACCCAGCTCCCGTTCGGCTTGCACGGATCCCCCACGACCGAGCGCTTGAACCACTTGCGCCATAAATTGGCGGCGCTCGGTTCCTTTCAGCCGAGTCGCGGTGTCCTTCAGCAACACCTTGAGGCCATCGGTTAACGCCAGAGGGGTAATATCCATCATCGAAGCTGGAGAATAATACAGACTGCTCCTACTCTAATGGATGATTATTTACTTGGACTGCTCTTAGCAAAGTTTTGTATGTATTCGGTCTTGAGAACCGGAATTTTGGGTGAATAAATTGGCAAAGTTCGGTAACCTAGGTGGTCAAGTCACCCTGTTCATCTTCGGGGATGCAATCTGAAACTACGAGACCAGGATCAGGCAAGCCCATGACTGACCATACCGCTTCTACCTCGGCCCCCGGCCCCCAAGATCAGCCTTGCCCCGACCAAGCCTCTGGCACTCCAGCCACCGGATCAACCCAGCCATCGCAACCTTGGGAAGTGATTACCTTTCCTGGTCAAATCGCGGTCACCGATACCTCCACCGTAGCCCCAGAGGCCTCCCTCAGCCCCGAGGCTTCGGCACCCCATCGCACCGAAGAACTGATTCAGCTGATCCAAGATTTGAACCAGTGCAATGATGCCTTGCTGATTCGGGTCTCCGACCTAGAGGAATCCTTGGAGCGATCCCAGGCGGCCCTACAGGCAGAAATTGATCGCCACGAGGCCCAAGGGACAGCGGGGGCAGACCGGGCTGTGATGCCGCCCCAAATTGCCCAACTGCTGAGCGAATTGGACGTCGCCAATGACGGTCTCCGGCGAGCCAGCATTCATAACGAAACCTTGCAAACCGAGCTTGAGTCTAGCCAGCAGCGAGTGGCCCAACTAGAACGGGAATGTACCCTACTGCAACAGCGCTTCAGTGAGAAAACGACCGCCCTGCAACAAGCCGAGGACACCTGTCGCGATCTCAAGGCTCGCCTCCATCGTCAGCAGCGCTATACCCTGCAATTTAAGACCGCCTTGGAAAAGTGCTTAAAGGCCAATGATGGGCCATCGAGCATGGCGATGGCCGGGGGAACGCCCGGGCTAGGATTGACCGAAGACCCGTCTATGGCCATGCCCAAGGCCCAGAAGATTCAGCCTTGGAGTGCCCCTAACCTGGAGGTGGATCAGGCCGCTGGGCTGTCCACCCTAATTCACAGCCTTAAAGCCCCGGTTCCGTCAGCGGCCAGTCGCCCATCGCAGGCCCCCTCAGACGCCGCCAACCCCTCCACCAACCCGTCCATGCCGCCAGCGGCCTTCACCCCCTTTCCGCCGGGGACAGACCGGGCCATGGAGGGGGCGATTCAGGAGATCCTGGAGGCCATCGGCCAAAAGCCTGCCCCAGCCACCGATCCCAGCCCAAGCCCTGGAACCAACCCGTCCCCTAGCTTCGAGGATGCGGTGGCGGAGATGGCCGCAGACGCCGCTCGCCCCACCGAGGATCAAACCTTCTCCTCCGTAGCCGATCCCTGGCAACCCCCAGCCGACGAGCCTTCCCCTGGGTTTACCGAACCCTCCCCCTGGGGCAATCCGCTCGTCGCCGCCGCCGCCCAGCCGGAAGCGCCAGCCCCCCAATCGCCAGCGCCTCAGCCGCCAGCGCCCCACCCGGACAACCTGCGGCCAGACGATCTGCCAGGGGTTGCCGTCCAGCCCGCCTGGGCCGCCCCCATTCAGGCTAGCCCGCCACAGCCGCCCCGGTCTTCAGATCCTCCGGCAACCACCCCTCCGGCTGCTCCACGCAAGCTTCAATCCTTGGCAGCGGTTCAACTCCCCAGCTTTGGACGTCCTCCCCAGCGGCGTTCATCCTAGCCGCCATCTATCGAAAAACGTCGTAGAGCGGGCGTCCTGCCAGCCCCCCGGAGGTTGCCTCAGGGGGCTGCGCTAGTTCAAGCACTACAGCCAGTGTCGGCAGGATAAGGGATTCGCCCTGAACTCGGCGTTCGCCCAACATCCCCCTGGGGAAAGAACAAGGTTTGAGGCTGGGCTTAGGGGACGAGTCCAGCAAGATCCCCTTTGGAACAGCCCTGCTTTGCAATGTTTCGCAATATTCCCAGCGGTTCCATACACCAGGACTTCGGATTTGAGGCTGGATCGAAAATTTAGAGATCAACGTATTGGTTCATGGAACTTAGTATTTTGATACGTTTTTCTCATTTTTAAGTTTGCGCTTAAATTCTCCCAAGGCCGATTAAATCAGGGGTTTATGCGGCTTAGGCTGAGGGAGGAACACTCATTTTTTAGATCCCACGGATAGCTTCCATTCAGGCCGAAGGTTGGGATAGCAAAATTAACCCCGACGACCGGAATGAAGGCCCTACGCAGGCCGATGCGCTTCGACTTGAAAGCCGCTACCATGAAATCACTGAAATTGACTTAGCTATTACTTTAGTAAATTGATTCGCATCAGTTGCTGGCACATTTGTCGTCACGCCTTAGTTTCCCTGGCGCGACCGCTATGGTTTCTACCTTGCTTTCCCCCAGCATGATGACCACCCTCGGTCACGGCTATAGCCCTTGCCCCTTTGCTTTCAGCTCATGTCTTTCGCTTTTATGCCTGTTTCATTTCAGTCTCGCCTAACCTTAGCCTTGGGTTAACCCCGCACAGAGGCTTTATCGGCAGACCATCACCCTGTAGTTAGGGGCCAACCATGACCAGACCATCACTCCGGACTTCCCAGACCTCTCCAGCGTCCCAAACCTCCCCCACGGCTGAACCTCCCCTCGATATCGTGCAGCCCCCGAAGGATCCATCAGCCTACGCGGCACCGCCGTTGCAGCCCGTCTACAGCGAGCCATCGGAGCCGCTTAAGCAGGCGCTGTTCACGAATCTCTACTGCGAACAGGGCAAGGATGAGCAGTTTGCCAATGCCCATGACTACTACATGGCCCTGGCCCACAGCGTGCGCAACGATCTGATGAAAAAGCGCATCCGAACCGCCACCACCTACGCCAAGTCTAAGGCCAAGGCCGTCTATTACCTGTCGGCGGAGTTTTTGATGGGGCGGCACCTGGGCAATGGCCTGATCAACCTGGGCCTGCACGAAACCATGCGCCACACCCTGGCCGATATGGGTCTCGATTTGGATGAACTGCTGGAACGGGAGGCGGAACCGGGCCTGGGCAATGGTGGCCTGGGGCGGCTGGCGGCCTGCTTTATGGATTCCCTCACCACCCTCAACCTACCCGCCATTGGCTACGGCATTCGCTACGAGTTCGGCATTTTTACCCAGGTTATTCACAACGGCTACCAGCATGAGCAGCCCGACAAGTGGCTCAGCTTTGGCAATCCCTGGGAGATCGCCCGCCCGGATTACCAGGTGGAGGTCAAATTCGGCGGCTACACCGAGGTCTACAAAGACATCGACAACGACTATCGCGTGCGCTGGATGCCGGGGCAGACGGTGATCGGTATTCCCCACGATACGCCCGTTCCGGGCTACGGCACCGAGAACGTCAATATTTTGCGCCTGTGGAAGGCGGAGGCTGGCAGTGCCTTTGATCTCCATGCCTTCAACGCCGGAGACTACTTTGGGGCGGTGGCCGACAAGATGATCTCCGAGAACATCACGAAGGTGCTCTACCCCAATGACGAAACCCGCCAGGGGAAAGAACTGCGGCTACAACAGCAGTATTTCTTCGTGGCCTGCTCTCTGCAAGACATCATTCGCCTGCACCTGCGGGATCATGGCCACCTGGAAACCCTGGCCGACTTTGCCGCCATCCAACTCAACGACACTCACCCCGCCATCGGCGTGGCCGAACTGATGCGGATCCTGCTGGACGAGCATCATTTTGACTGGGATCCCGCCTGGGCCATCACCCAGGGCTGCTTTGGCTACACCAACCACACCCTCATGCCCGAAGCCCTAGAATGCTGGTCGGTGGAACTGTTTGGGCGACTGCTGCCCCGCCACCTGGAACTGATCTACGAAATCAACCACCGCTTCCTCAGCCAGGTGAAATTGCGCTATCCCAAGGATCCCGAGCGGCTGGAGCGGCTGTCCTTAATTGCCGAAAGCCCAGAACGGAAAGTCCGCATGGCCAATCTCGCCTGTGTGGGTAGCCACGCCATCAACGGGGTGGCCGCCCTGCACACGGAACTGCTGAAGCAGGATGTGCTGCGCGACTTCTACGAGCTTTGGCCCGAAAAATTTACCAACAAAACCAACGGCATCACCCCCCGTCGCTGGCTGTTGCAGTGCAACCCGCGCCTATCCCAGTTGATTACCGAAACCATCGGCGCAAGCTGGATTACCAATCTGGATGACCTGCGCCAACTAGAAGCCCACCTGGATGACTCCACCTTCCAGCAGGCGTGGCATGCCATCAAACAGGCGAACAAGTGGGATCTGGCCCACATCATCCACAGCAACCTCGGTATCGACATCAACCCCGACTCTATGTTTGATGTGCAAATCAAGCGCATCCACGAGTACAAGCGGCAGTTGCTCAATGTGCTCCATGTCATCACCCTGTATCATCGAATTCTGCAACACCCCGACCAACCCGTGGTGCCCCGCACCGTGATCTTTGGCGGCAAGGCGGCTCCGGGCTATGCCATGGCCAAGCTGGTGGTGAAGCTGATCACCGCCGTGGCCGATGTGGTGAACGCCGATCCCATCGTGGCCGGACGTTTGAAGGTCGTCTTCTTGCCCAACTACAACGTGTCTCTGGCCCAGCGCATCTTCCCCGCCTCCGACCTGTCGGAGCAAATTTCCACCGCTGGCACCGAAGCCTCTGGCACCGGCAACATGAAGTTTGCCCTGAATGGTGCCCTCACCATCGGCACCCTAGACGGAGCCAACATCGAAATCCGCGAAGAGGTGGGGGCCGACAACTTCTTCCTGTTTGGCCTCACCACCGAACAAGTCAACGCCTGTAAGGCCGTGGGGCACAACCCCTGGTTCTACTACGACACCAACCCCGAACTGAAGCGCGTCCTCGATAGCATCGCCAGCGGTCTCTTCACCCCCGACCATCCCGATCTGTTCCTGCCCCTGCTGGATTCTCTGCTGGTGGACGATCCCTACCTGGTGATGGCCGACTACGGAGCCTACGTGCAGTGCCAGGAACATGTGAGTCGCTGCTACGAAGATCAGGCTCGCTGGACGCGGATGTCTATCCTCAACGCGGCACGGGTAGGCAAATTTTCCGCCGACCGCACCATCGCTGAGTACACCCGCGATATCTGGCAGGTCAAGCCCATTGCGGTTAGCCCCGGGGAATAGCCCAGGGGCGGCACCGATAGGAAACACCCATGCCTCTGAAGTCATCGACTTCCCAGGGAGGAAATGGGTGTCCGCTATCGTTGATACGAATTGCCGTCCCCCAATCTGTTACGACAGGGTTGGCGCATCCCCACTAGGGTGTCTGGGGTGCGTCGAGGCTTTGTCGGGGTAAGGGGTTTCATGCGGATCGAGCAGCTTCAGGCATTTTTGGCGGTGGCGGAAACGGGCAGCTTTCAGGCGGCGGCACACCAGTGTCGAGTCACCCAATCCACCGTGAGTCGCCAGGTGCAGGCGTTGGAGATGGAACTCGATGCCCCCCTGTTTCACCGAGGGGCTCAGGCCAAGCTCACCGTCGCTGGAGATCGCCTATTACCCAAGGCTCGACGCATTCACCAGGACTGGACGCAGGTATCGCGGGAAATTGCCAACCTGATGGCCGGGAAACAGCCAGAACTGTGCGTCGCGGCGATTCAATCCGTCTGTTCTACCCTGCTGCCCCCGGTGCTGCAACGGTTCTGTGAGGAATTTCCCCAGGTACAACTCCGGGTCACGGCCCTGGGCAGCGACCGATCCCTCAAGGTGCTGCGGGATGGCCTGGTGGACTTGGCCATTGTGATGCACAATCCCCGCTTGATTACACAGTCGGAGATGGTAATCACGCCGTTGTTCGAGGAAACCGTGGAGGTGCTGATGGGGGCGGATCATCCCCTAGCTAGCCAGCCCCAGGTATCTTGGGAGGCGCTGTCTCGGTTTGCCCAGGTCATTTTCAAAGATGGCTACGGGATGCAGCGCCTCGTGCAAGAGCAGTTCCAAAACCGAGGAGAAAGCCTCAAGGCCGCCCTAGAACTGAACACCCTGGATGCCTTTCGGGGCGTGATTCGGCAGGGAAACTTCATCGCCCTGCTGCCCCAGTCGGCTCTGGTGGAATGCTATACCGATCCCACCCTAGCGGTGCGCCCCACCGAGGATCCCACCCTCACCCGCACCGTGGTGCTGGTGACCACCCGAGACCGTCTCAACATTCCCCCAATTCGGCGGTTCTATGACCTGGTGCAGGGGGTTTCGGCGACGGTGCTCGATTCCGTCAAACAGGTGGAGGCCAGCATGGCGAAGCGCTAGGGTGAGGCAATATCCAATGGCAAGAAATTTGGCGAGACCGATATCGTTCCAAGACGTGAACTCGGTAGGATAAAAGCGACCTAGGGCGGAAGGACGGGGAAAGGATGAGTCAGGAATTTCGAGAACTCCTCAAAAAGGTGGGCAGCGGTAGCCATACCTCCAAGCCCCTCAGTCGGGCGGAGGCCGATGCCGCCACCCAGATGATGCTGACCCAAACCGCCACCCCCGCCCAAATTGGGGCGTTTATGATCGCCCACCGTATCAAGCGCCCCATCCCAGAGGAACTGGCGGGCACCCTCGATGCCTACAGCGCCCTAGGGCCAACCCTGCCCGCCATCGCCGATGGCCGCAAAGCCCTGGTACTAAGCTGTCCCTACGATGGCCGTTCCCGCACCGCCCCCGTCACCCCAATTACCGCCCTGGTGCTGCTGGGCGCGGGGGTGCCCGTCGTGCTGCATGGCGGCAACCGGATGCCCACTAAAGAAGGGATTCCCCTGGTGGAACTGTGGGCGCAATTGGGGGTAAACCTGGCCGATCTATCCTTGGCCCAAAGCCATGATTTGCTGAATCAGACGGGGTTCGGCTTTGTGTACCTGCCCCAGCATTTCCCCCAGGCCCAGGCCCTAGTGCCCTACCGAGAACAAATCGGCAAGCGCCCCCCCTTTGCCACCGTGGAATTGATGTGGTCGCCCTATGCTGGCCCCCATCGCCTCGTGCTGGGATTTGTCCATCCCCCCACCGAAGGTTTGGCCCAGGCCACCTTTGCCCTGCGCGGCCAGCGGGAATGGATGGCCGTCAAGGGGCTGGAAGGCAGTTGTGACCTCGCCCGCAACCGCACTGCCATCGTCGGCATTCACCGGGCTTCTGCCGCCCCCAATGCCCCCGTAGAACGCCTGCTAATCCACCCCCGCGACTACGGCTTTGAGGGCGACGATGTGCCCCTAGAGGACGAAACAACCCTAGGGGAAGCGCTGCTTTCGGTGCTGGCGGGCCAGCCCTCGGAACTGTTCAAAACCGCCCAGTGGAACGCGGGCTTTTACCTCTGGCAGGGGGGCGCGGCTGAATCTCTGGAGGCAGGACTGGCCCTGGCCTACGACCTGATCACCCAAGGCCAAGCCCTGGCCAAACTAGAGGAACTGCAACAGCACACGGCAGCCCTGGCCGTCGCTTCAGCCTAGCCGTTGTGGCTGTCCTGAGAGAGGGGGCTAGTCCCCCAGGGCATCGGGGTCAAGGCCCAACTCCCGCAGCCGTGCCGCGAGTCTCGCCGCCTTGGCCTCCGCCTGTTCCGCCCGTAAACGAGCTTTCTCGGCCTGTTGGCGTTCCTGTTCCGCCCGTTCAGCCCCAGTGGGGAGAAGGGTACCGTCCTGGTCGCACCATCGCAGCCAGGTGGTGGTCAACCCCTCAAAGCTGCCCTCCCAGAGGGTGAGCCCCAGGCCCACCTGCTCCAGCCAGGGTTCCGCCAGCGGGGCATACTGGCCTTCGTGGAGGCCAAAGACCCACAGCCGATCATCCCCCAACTGCCGCAGGGGATCAAACACCACGTAGTAGGGCACTCCTAGACGAGCATAGGTGTCCCGCTTGCGGCCCAGTTCATGGCCCACCCGGTTCGAGACAATCTCGATCACCACATCCGGTGCTTTGCCCATTTCCCACATCAGGTAGGTGCGATGGCGCTTTTCCCGAAAATCCTGGGGTACCGCCACATCCAGGCTCAGAAACACATCGGGCACGATGGGCGGCTGACCCACCGACCAAAACAGGCCAATATCGGCATCGGCCAAAAAGGGACGATCCATGCCCAGGCTGGCCCAGGAACTATACAGAATCTCCACCAGCAGCCGTTGTAGCTTTGCCGATAAAAAGTTATCCACGGGGGTCTCGTCCTCAATCACCAGATCGTCGATATTCGGGTAGAGATCGGGGTCTAGGGGTTCGTAGGGAGGATTGTCGTCCTCAATCACCAAGTCCTCAATATTCGGTTGCAGATCGGGGTCTAGGGAGTAGGTCGGCAGGCGGCTTTGGGTCATGGCTACCCCACGGATAAACAACACCATACCCTGAGCATAGCAACGCCGACAGGGTTCTGAAGCGCAACGTTCTGAAGCGAAACTGGGCAACGTCAAGGCTTGTAGAACCTCACCCCCAGGGAGAGGGATTTAGGGTGAGGTCGAGATCGCGGCAAACGAGGATGTTTGTGATCTCCTGAAAATGCCCCTTAGCCTTCGCCTTCGAGGATCTTGGGCACCTTGAAAAAGTCCTCTTCGCGGTCGGGGGCGCAGTTCAGCATGGTTTCCCGGTCGCCAAAGGGTTCCAGCGCGTCGGGGCGGGTGATGTTTTGGAGTTCGATGGCGCGGGTGGTGGGTTCTACGGCGGTGGTGTCGAGTTCGCTAAGCTGCTCCACGTATTCCAAAATGCGGCTGAGTTGCCCGGTGAACTGCTGCTCTTCTTCCGGGGAAAGCTCTAGCCGAGCGAGTAGGGCCACTTTCTGAACCTGTTCGAGATCAATCATGGTGGTGGAATGACAGAAAATATGGATAACGTGGGGGCTTGGCCCTCACCCCCAGAGCCTTAGCCCTCGCCCCCAGCCCCTCTCCCACGGGGAGAGGGGGGCCAGAATAGCTGTAGGGTGGGCATTGCCCACCATTGGAGAGGCTGGAGGCATCCGGTTTAGGGATCAGGTGGGCGCTGCCCTACGGGGGATGAGGTTGACGGGCTTAGAAGAAAATGTCGTTCTTCAGGCGTCCGGTGTTTTTCATCCAGTTTTGGGCTTCGATGTAGTTGTTGGGGGCGATGGTGATGGCCTCCAGCCAGTAGCGGGCCGCTTCATCGAAGTAGGTTTCGGCGGAGTCGCTGTCTCCGGCGGCTTCGGCCTGTTCGCCCTTGTAGTGGTAGATCACGGCCATGTTGTTGAGGGCTTGGCACATGCGGGGGTTGAGGTCGATGGCTTCTTGGTACTTTTCCATGGCTAGCTCATGTTCGCCGTTGCTGGCGTGGATCAGGCCCATGTTGTACAGAATGAAGCTGCGATCGTAGGGATCTTCTTCCAGGGTGAGGGCTTCGCGGTAGTTTTCCATGGCTTCGGCATACTCACCATCGGCCTGGGCCGACATGCCGTCGCGATAGTAGGCAAAGGCTTCCTTTTCGCTCTTTTTGGCGGGCATCATCTTCAGAATCATGTCCGCCATCACCGTAAAAGACTTGTCGATGAAGTTATCGTTACGCTGGGTTCTGGGCATAGATGACGTCCACCAATGAGGGCTAGAAAAACAGAGGATCAGGAAACATTGCCTTTTAGATTAGCCTACCAAAGCGTCGCTGGTCTGCCCTCGGCGAATCTTGGAACGCCGGTTCTAGCTCCCCTCTCCTCGGGGGACGGGGGTGAGGTCAGCCATTACCCCATCACCTGCCGCACCAGGGCCGCGAGTTGTTGGGCACTGTCCCGCACGGCGAGACGTCCCGCCGCTGCGGCCATGGTGGTGAGTTGGTCGGGGTGTTGCAAAAGCTGGGTCACGGTGTGGGATAAGCGTTCTGCGGTCAGTTCCCTTTGGGGCAACAATTGGGCCGCTCCAGCCTCGCTGAATACACGGGCGTTGATGGTCTGGTGATCCTCCGCCGCCGAGGGGTAGGGAATCAGCAGGGCGGGGGTGTGGGTGATGGCCAGTTCCGTGAGGGTGCCTGCGCCGGAACGACAGAGGGCCAAATTAGCCCGATTCAACAGCGCCGCCATGGTGTCGAAGAAGGGGCGGTGGATGTAGTGGGGATGGCGGAGGGCGTCGGTGTCGGGGTCGTTGTTGCCGGTTTGGTGGATAATCCACGCGCCCTGGTCTAACCAGGCGGGGGCGGCTTGGCGCACCAGTTGGTTCACGGCCACGGCCCCCTGACTACCGCCAAAAATCAGAATCAGTGGCACGTCTGACGGAATTTCGGGATCGACTAACTCCGGGGGGGGCTCGGTCAAAAAGTCCGCCCGCACGGGTGTGCCCACCGTCACCGTATGGGCCTTGGGCAGATACTTCACAGCGGCATCAAACCCTACCGCCACGGTGGTACACCAGGAACTCAGCCAGCGGGTGACTTTTCCCGGTAGGGCGTTGGATTCGTGCAAAACCGTGGGCAAGCCCAGGGAACGGGCCGCGAGGATGGCCGGGGCGGCAATGTAGCCCCCGGTGGTGAATACGCCGCTGAACTGGCCCTGCTTCAGCAATGTCCGTACCTGCCGCGTGGCCAGGGCGCACTGGCTCAGCAGCCGCACCGTGCGGATCCCAGGTCGCCCCTGAAGCCCCGACAACTTCACCGTATGTAGAGGATACTGATCCGCCACCAGGGTGGTTTCTAGGCGGTTGGGCACCCCCAGCCATTCCAGGGTATACCCCATACGCTGAAGCTCGGTGGCGGTGGCTAGGGCGGGGAACAGGTGCCCCCCGGTGCCACTGGCGGCGACGAGAATTTTGCCTCGCGAATGGGCCATTGGCTGTCCTGCCCTAGCGGGCTCTACGCCTGGATCGGGCCAATTCGACGGAGGGGATGAATCAGGTTGGGCCACGGTCTTGTCTCGCCCGCAAAAACGCTTTTCACTATACCAACTCCTTGGCCCTTGCCCTAAGCTTGAACTACGGGAACGGAATCTGGGTCACTGGCGTCCGTTTCCACAGGTGTCAATCCTTGGTGAGGAGATTCGGTATGGGGCAGTGTGGTGTGGATGTGGCGTCGATGGGACGGTTGGGTAGCCTGACAGGGGCAGTTTGGGCGCTGGCCCTAGGAACGGTTCCAGCCCTAGCGGCTCCGGCCACAACGGCCCCCGTTGCGGTGCGCCAAACCCTAGAGCGGATTGAAGCCGCCGCCAATGCCCAGGATCTCGAAGCCGTGATGGCCGCCTATGGCAGCACCTTCACCAGCGATACGGGCTTTGACCACCGCCAACTGCGCCAAACCCTCGAAACCCTTTGGCAACAATACGACAGCCTCTCCTACGATGTGGAACTGCTGACTTGGGAGGCCGCTGGCCCCGGAGTCTACACCATCGAAACCCGGACGCGGGTGAACGGGGTGCAAACCTTGCCCGACCGACGGCTAAACCTAGAGGCCGATGTCACCTCCCGACAGCGGTTGGAAAGTGGCCAAATCGTCCGCCAAGACACCCTGTCTGAAACCAGCCGCATCACCTCCGGCACCAACCCGCCCACCCTACAAACGCTCATCCCCAGCACCCTCTCCCCCGGCCAGTCCTTCGCCTTCGACACCATTGTGATGGAACCCCTAGAGGAGCGATCCCTGATGGGGGTGGCGGTGGATGAAGGGGTGACGGCCACCGACTTTTTCGAGCCCCGCCCGGTGGTGTTTGATGTGCTCAGCGCCGGGGGACTTTATAAGTTGGGCACCGCCCCCACCAGTCCTGACCAGCGCTGGATTTCCGCCGTGATTATCTGGGAAGACGGCATGGTGGTCGAAACGCGGCGGGTTTCCGTGGAATAAACACCGAGATCAAGCCGTAGGGGCTGGGTCTTCCAG
>JAYKHF010000029.1:0-11586 GCA_035285305.1 Leptolyngbya sp. | reverse complement strand
ACCGGCATTTACTTCAGTGGCGGTGCCCTGGCCATGAGTCTGTGGGGGCTGATCCTCGGGGGCGATCGCCTTTCGCCCGGGTGGAGTGCTCTGCTGACGGCCCTGGCCTTTTTGGGGGCGGGGCTATGCGTGGGTGCTAGTCATGGGCGATGGGGTCAACGGGCCGATTCACCTTAACCCGAACTACTGAGGTTAACCTACGGTGCTTAACCTACGGCGCTGTTAGGGCTGCCGCTCTAGCCAGCCGCGCATTTTGCCGGGGTTGAGCAGGCCGTAGGGATCTACCTGAGCCTTGAAATTGACCTGGGCCTGATTCACCTGTTTCAGGCCGCCATCCTCCAGCAGGTAGGTGTGGGGATTGGCGATGAAGGCTCCGTTGTCTTCGTGGTAGCGGATGATGTCGTTCAGGCGATCTGCGGTGGTGTAGCGCACCAGTTGCAGCGCGGCGGGGCAAACTTGCCCCCCAACCCGCAGAAATTCCAAATGCATCAGCACCTCATCACCGAAGTGGCGATAGCAATGCTCGACGAGCTTGAGGGTGGGATCGTAGGGAAACAGGGTTTGCAAGTAGGTGAGGCTGGGATCCACGCTGCGGGCATGGAGGGTGGTGTGGTTCCAGGTGAACTCTACTAGCGGGGTTCCCTTACTGGCTTCCTGGGCAGATTTTTGGTAGGTCACCTCCCCGCCAAACTCCTTCACCAGGTCGCCAAACAGGTCTAGCGACGGCTCCGCGATCATCACCAAGGCGGCGGCTTTGCCCTCTGGCAGGTAGGCTTGGAGCGCCCCAAGGTAGCTGGGCACAGGCCAAGCCAAGACGGTGATCAGCTTTTTGATCAGGCCGTCCGATTCGCCCAACCCCTGGCCAAACCGCGCCGCTGCCATGAAGTCGTCGAAGACCACGATCACCTCGGCCCAGGGGTAGGCTGGCCCCAGGGGGATTTCTAGTGCGGTGATGATGCCGGTGGTGCCGTAGGCGTGGTTCACCTGCTGTACCGCATCGCCCCGCAGTTCGAGAACGCGAGGCTGATCCTCCAGCGTCACCACCCGAACGGCATTCAGGTTGCCCCGATCCCGCAGTTGGCCGTAGGTGATTGATCCCATGCCGCCACTGCCCCCAGCAATGAATCCGCCCAGGGTGGCGGTTCGGTAGGTAGAAGGGGCCATCCGCAGTTCCCAGCCTATGTCCTGGGCGGCTCGGTCAATGGCGGCTAGTTTCGCCCCCGCCTCCACGCAGGCCACTCCGGGCTTCACCCACTTCACCTGGTTCATGGCGCTCAAATCCAACACCACCCCCCCCGCCAGGGGAATACACTGGCCATAGTTGCCCGTGCCCGCCCCCCGCACCGTCAGCGGCACCCGATCCGCCACACAGCGTTGGGCCACTTGGATCACCTCAGCTTCCGTCCTAGGCCGCACCACCAAGTCCGCCACATAGCCCGCCAACTGACCCTGAAGCACCGGGCTGAAGTGGTAATAGTCCTTCGATAACCGCTCAAGCTGGCTGGGTTCCCGCACCACATCAAGGTTGCCGAGGGAGGCCGCAAAGGTATCCCAGGGGATCGAGGAAGGAGCACCAAGGGTTGTCATGGCAGCTATCGGGAAACAGTTTCTTCAGTGTAGGCAGCACAGGGCCTGGAATGCTAGGCACCCCAATGCCCCCTTCCCAGGCATTGCTGGGCTGAGGAGATTACCTTGAATCGGCATCTGAACCTCACCTAAAGCCCTCTGAGGAACGTTGACGCCTGGTTGCCTGGGCGTCTAAGGGGCAGGAAACCTGACCCCTACCTAGGGCCAAGGCTGTAGGGGGGCGGTTTTCGCGCCCGCCCCAGAATCGTTTGTCCCTATCCGTCCCAGGGTCAGGAAACCTGAACCCTACCGAGAACCCATGCTGTGCCGATAAAATTTGGTAAAAATTAAGGGGTAATTCTATCGAGCGGTGAGCCGTGGTGGATGAGCTACGTTCGGCCCTGGAACTGGCCACGGAGGATGAACTCCAGGCCTTAACCGAGATCCTGTTTCGGCCCAAGTTTAACCCGCTAGACTACCTGAATCGGCTGGATCCCCTGGTGGTGCAGAGCCAGTCGCGGCAGGAATGGCTGGATCGCTTGGAGCAGCGGTTTCGGTTTTTGGCTGCGGATGGGTTGATGGTGCTGAATGGCCAAAGTCAGGCCATGACCTATCGCCAAGCGCTGGTTCAAGTCTGTCGATACCTGCGCTTGCCCTATGCCGAAGCTTGGCCCACCGAGGACTTGGAGGCAGAGGTGTTTTTGCATCTGATCGAATCGGCCTGGAAAAAACTGCCCCAGGGCGAACGGCAGCAGGTGCAGCGAAATTTGCAGAACACCCTGGCCCAATCGCCCCAGTTTCAGACCTTGCCCCCAGCCTTGCAGGCTAATCCGACCGGACTGCTGATGAAGGGGGGCAGTGCCCTGGTCGTGAGTTCGCTGCTGCGACCTTGGTTGCTCCACCATTTAGCCCGTCAGGTGATGATCCAGATGGCCCGCTATGAGGTGGCGAAACAAGCCCTAATGCGGGGGGGCGGTACGGCCTTCGCCCAAATTCAAAGCCGTGTGGCTGTGGGCATGGCCTCCCGAGGGGTGGCGGTGAATGCCGCCCGCTATGGTGCCACCCGCACCCTCTTGACCTGGCTTGGCCCTGCCCTGTGGACATGGTTCCTCGCCGATTTGGGCTGGCGCACCATTGCCACCAACTATGGCCGGGTGATTCCGGTGGTGTTTACCCTGGCCCAAATTCGCCTCAGCCATTCCCTCTCGGAATGGGAATCGGCTCCGTGCTAGCCTGATTGGACAGGGTAAGGGCGATTCCTGCTCACCTATCCCCAGCCGATCTTCGATCCCCATTCCAGCCCCGTGGCGTCTATGCCTGCACCCAATCCAAGACCCGAAACCTACTACGACCGCCTGGGGGTAAAGCCGACCGCTAGTCCCCAGCAAATTCGGCAGGCCTTTCGAGAATTGAGCAAGCTCTACCATCCAGACACCACCACTTTGCCGGAGGAGGAAGCCACCGAAAAATTTCAGCAGTTAAATGAAGCCTACGGTGTCCTCAGCAGTCCCGATCGCCGCTGGACCTACGATAAGCAGGTGGGCTATTCTCGCATTTCAGTGATGCAGCCCCTCGAACCCCTATCCCGGGCCAGCAGCACCACTCCCCGCCGCCAGGAACCCGCTAACCTGTACCTCGACCCCACGGATCGCCCCTTGTCTGCCGGGGAAATTTTTGCCTTGTTCATCCTCGGGCTCACCTTTGCGGCCTGCTTGGCCCTCGTGGTAACGGTGGGCCTCACCCGGAGCGAGTATGCCATCAACCCGGAAGGGCCAGAGGCCGATCCCTTAACTTCGGTGGGGGCACCTGCGGCAAAACCGCCCCTAGAGCGCCAGGGTTCCCTGCCGAGTGCTGCTGGCAAGGCTCCCAGCCTGCCCTCCGCCCCTCCTCCGGCGGCCCCAGGTTCGCCCACTTGGCTGTAGTGGGTTGGCCTTCCCGCCCCCAGGCCCTTCCCGTCCGTTTCCCTGTCCCTACCTTCGTTCTGTCATTTCTATCATTCGATCGAGGTTGCTGCTATGGCCTTTCCCACCGCGAGTACTCCCCTCTATAACCATACGTTGCCGGACATTGAGGACTGGTTACGGGATCAGGGCTGCGAACAAAATACTGACTTGCCCCACCGCTGGCATGTGCAGCGCCCCCTGTGGGAAGCCGATGTGATTTTAGATATTGATGCCCTCGTCGTGCGCTACATCAACGCGGGTGCCGATGGCAAAGATGTGCAGCGGGTGTTTAAGTATTCCCTCAGCCGCCAAGATCTAGAAGAGGCGATTTTCTCTGGGCCTTAGCCCTACTCCCTAGCGGAGGCCATCGACTGGTGCCAAGCCTGGGCCTGATGTTGGAGGGTCTTGAGTTCCTCCGGGCTCATTTTGTCAAGGTTTTTCAGAATAAAACTCATCCGACCTTGGGCTTGCAGAACCGGGCGGTGGCGATGGAGAAAGTCCCAATAAAAGAAGTTAAAGGGACAGGCGGTTTCTCCGGTGCGTTCCTTGGGGTTGTAGCGGCAGTTTTTGCAATAGTCGCCCATGCGGTTGACGTAATTGGCTGAAGCCGCATAGGGCTTAGAGGCCAGCCGTCCGCCATCGGCAAACAGGCCCATGCCCAACACGTTGGTCTGCATCACCCAGTCGTAGGCATCAATAAAGGCCGCGTGAAACCAGCGTTCCACCGCCTGAGGGTTGAGTCCGGCAATCAGCGCAAAGTTGCTGAGGATCATCAGCCGCTGGATGTGGTGGGCGTATCCGGTGCGCTGGGTTTGGTTGATGACCTGGTGGAGGCAGTTCATGGGGGTGTCCCCTGTCCAAAAGAAATCGGGCAGGGGATGCTGGTGGCCGAACCCGTTGCTCTGGGCATAGTCGGCCCCAAAGTAGCGATATAGCCCCTGCATATATTCCCGCCAGCCCAGCACTTGGCGAATAAACCCCTCGACGCTGTTGAGGGGCAGGGCGCGTTCTCGATAGGCGGCCTCCACCCGCCGAATCACCGCCAGCGGCTGCAAGAGCCCCAGGTTGAGGTAGGGCGACAGCAGCGCGTGCCACAGGGTGTCCTCCCCCGTCACCATGGCATCTTGGTAGGGGCCAAAGGTGTCTAGGCGGTTGGCAATGAAGGTTTCGAGCACCTGAAGCGCCTGGTCACGGGTGACACCCCAGCGAAAGGGGGTGGCTTGGCCAAAGGTGGGAAGGGCTAGGTTTTCAACTTTTTCGATGACCGCCTGGGTGATGGCGTCGGGTTCAAACCATTGGGGATCGGGCGGGTTGAGTTTCCCCTTGGGCGGTTGGCGGTTGTCCTTATCAAAGTTCCACTGGCCCCCTTCGGGTTGATCGCCAGCCATCAGCACCCCAAACCGTCGCCGCCCTTCTCGATAAAAGCTTTCGAGGATCAGCCCCTTGCGGGCAATGGCCCAGGCTTGGAAATCGGCCCCACTCCAGAGGAAATGGTTATTGTCGAGAATCACCAGATCGCAGGGCAACGCCAACCCTTGCAGCCAAGCCGAAAAGGGATGATCCACCGGATCCATCAGCCGCAGTTCATGGATTTGGTGTTGCTGAAGCCAGTCCCGCAGGGCCGCTTCGGTATGGTCGGTGATGGCATAGGTGACGGGCCAGCCATCGGCCTCTAGTGCGTTGGCAAAGTGCCGCATGGCCGACCACACCAGTACCAGCTTTTGCGGGTGGTAGGGCCGTTCCTGGGCAAACTGGGTGGATTCCACCAGCAGCACCGGCGTATCCCGATTGGCCACACTGGCCAAGGCCGCTTGCCCTGCCCAGAGCTGATTGCCTAGCACCCAAATCCCAACGGTCATCGGATCTCTCCATCGCAATGCCCAGCCATGACGCCGATATATAACGAAATATTAACAGTGTGTTTAGTTTTTCTATACTTTTGTTGCGCTAGGTTGAGAAACCTGGGGCCACTAGACCAAGCTAAAGGAGTTCTTTTCCTGAGAAAGCCATGTTCTCCCAGCTCTCCCTAGCGCCCCGCTACCGCCTGGATGACGAGTCGGCCTGGTTGCAAGGCATTGATCCCCTGCGGCGCTATTGGGTGATGGTGAATGGTGAAGACACCCTGGTACGGCGGCTTCCCGGCCTCAGTACCCCAGATTTTGATCAGTTTAAACAGGCGATGCTCAGCTTTCGGGCCTTGGCGGTGGGCCAAGAACTGACCCTACCCGCCGAGATGGGCGATGACCTGACTATCCACTGCGTGGCAGAAAATACCTACGCCCTTGCCGATGATTCCTCGGCCCCCCTGTGGCACCTGTTTGATCGCGAATCCCTCGAATCGCTGCTGATGACGGCCCATCCCGACTGGCAATGTGCCCCCCAACATCTGCGCCTGGGGCAATCGGTGCTTACCGCCGCCTGGGGCCAGCCCGTCGCCGCCAAAGTCGCCTAGCCCCGGTTAAATTGCAGTAATTCTTGCAGAGAGGCCAGTAGCTTAATATCGGCCCGCTGAATTTGGTCGGCGGCAGTCATGGCGAAAATCCATTGCACATTCACGGTAAAGAAGGGCGTCTTGACCTGTCCCTTCACCGTAATTTGGCGACCGTTCTCGGTCACTTGGGTCTGGCTGTCCTTCGGGATAGCCCGCATCCCTGCCGCTTCCTGGGCGAGGTAGGTGGCAATGGCGGGCGGCCCCACGATGACTTCCTCAAAGGGTGGGCACAGGCCACCGTCATCGCTAAAAAGGGTAGCCACAGCGGCGTAGTTGCCCTGGTTGAAATGCTCGAAATACTGATCCACCAACGGGTCTAGGGTGAGGGGAGTTTTGGGAAGGGTTTGCACCATGGGGGAATCGGGGGTCGGGGGTCGGGGGTCGGGAGATGACGCTAGATATGGGGAAGGGATGGCTAGCCGATCCCGGATAACCATCCCCACCTGACGCCTGGGGCGTGAGCGAGGCGGATCCTAGGCCAGGGGATCAATGCCCATGGTGACGACGGCCTGACGCATGATGGTGATTTGCTGGTTGAAGTCGAGCTTGGAGATTTGGCCGAAGACGGCTTGGCCAGCGGATCCCAGCTTGTAGGCGGCAGGCACAGGGACAATGGTTCCAGCCCGCATTTCCTCGGCCAGTTGAAACCAGAAAGCCAGCTTTGTGTTGTTGGTCAACACGCCGTAGGCCCGGGTCAGCGGGGTGCTGGTGCGGTTCACCAAGTCGCGCATGAACTGAAGTTGATCGGTGTGGGAGAGCCCCTTCACCTGGGCTAGCAGCCCTTCGGCAAACTGAAGCCGAGCGGCCCCGGGCGCAGCGGGGGTAATCGATCGGCCCATATTGTCGTATAGCACCCAGAGCAGGCCGAGTTGCTCATCGGTGGCCAAGCCTTTGAAGGCAGAAATCGCGTTCGATACCGGAGCGGCCAAGCCAGCGGGAACGGTAGCAGGAGCGTTGAGTGTGTAGGTCATCAGGACCTCCGTGTAATGATTGTTTAGCCTTCACAGGTAACAAGGTAACAAATAATTACAATTTGTGTAGCATTCGATCATTCGTAAAGCTTATGTGCATGGTGGGCTTAACTCAATGTATCCATCCTCACCAGCGCCCCTAGACCCCGTCGATCAAGGGTTATGGCTATGGGTGCCCCAATGGAGATAATGAGTATTATTGCTTATTTTTGGCGAAAGAAGAATTTTGGTGACAAAGGAATGGTGGTGGCAGTTCTGTCCCGGTTCCCGAATCCGGTAGATTGATAGAGGCCCGTGGCCCTGTTCCGCCTCAGGCCCCCTGCACGGTTTAGCGTCACGTCAGCCCCAGCCCAGCCCTATCCCTTTGGTTATGACAGACAACTTTGAGATTTTTGATCGCGATATCTCGACGGATTTACTAAATCGCTACCGCCAAGCCGAGGTGATCGCCTGCGATACGGAAACCATGGGCCTGTTGCCCCAGAGAGACCGGCTTTGCCTGGTGCAGCTTAGCGATCCGGAGGGCTATGTGGCGGTGGTGCGGATTGAGCGAGGACAGACCGAAGCCCCCAATCTCAAACAACTCCTGGAAGCAGAGCCCAGCCTCAAGCTGTTCCACTTTGCCCGGTTTGACTTGGCCACCCTGCGCTACCACCTGGGGATTTCGGTGAATCCGGTCTTCTGCACCAAAATTGCCAGCAAGCTAGGCCGCACCTACAGCCCCAAGCATGGCCTCAAGGACGTGGTGAAGGAACTGGAGGGCACCGAACTCGACAAAACCGCCCAAAGCTCTGACTGGGGTAACGCCATGAACCTCTCGGAGGAACAACTGCGCTACGCCGCCAACGATGTCCGCTACCTACACAGCATCCACCGCAGCCTAGAAACCATGCTGAAGCGCGAGGGCCGCTGGGATCTGGCCCAGGATTGCTTCCGCTGCCTACCCACCTTGGTCAGCCTCGATTTGCTGCAATACAACAACCTGTTTGAACACTGATTTCCATGACGAAACTGGCTGGAACCCAGATTCCTCAAAGGGTCAGGAGACCTGCCCCCTACATGGCCCAAATGCGGTAGGGGCGCGGTTTCCGCGCCCGGTGCAGAATCCTTGGTCAGCCAACCAGGTTCAACCCTCGCAACCGGGGAGAGGGGCTGGGGGATAGGGCCACCGGGGGCTGGGGGTTCTGTCTGGGAAAAGAGGCACTATGATGAACGAGTTTCTGACTTGACCACCGAATTTCTCGCACAGAGTCCTATCCACGAGATGCCCTATGGGAACTTGGGTTAAGCAAACCGACCAGGCCATTTATCTCATGTCTGGAAACACCTACCTGGAGGTGATTCCTAAGCGCCCCTCCACCACCAACCCCAAGGAAAAGGTGGCCAATATATCGGCGATGCAGGGCTGGTTTGCCCGTGGTGATCGGCCCAGGGGAATGACGTTTGCCGTGGGCACGGGGGATCCAGAACCGCAGCCCACGCCCCTACCGCCCGGGCCTGGGGAGGGGTTGCTGATCCCTGACAACAATCAAATCATCGTCACCAGCGACACATTTTTTAAGATTCGGCCCGTACAATCCAGTGGCCTCACCTCCTCGGAAAAGGTGTCGGTGCGGCGGGGCACTCAACTGGCCCTGCGCTACTACACCGACGACGGCAGCGACCACTGGCGGGTGGAACTGGCAGACCCCCTGGGCGACGGCAGCCGTACCCTGTGGTATGTCTACACCCTCCATGCCCGCCTGGGCACCGAGGCCATCCTCACCGTCACCCACGATACCCTGTTTAAGCAAGAACCCAAGCCTTCCACTAGCCTCCCTGCCGAAGCCAAGGTGTTGGTGGCCGAGGCCCAGACCTTCCCGCTGAAATCCTTTCGGCCTGCGGCGGACAATCACACCCTAGTGGAACTGGCCGATACCACCCTTGGCCCCACCAACGACAGCCTGTGGTACGTCTACAACCTCCATGCCAGCGCCAGCACCGATGGTAGCGAAATCCCCCGCCCCCACGATGGGCTCCAGGTGCAGACGGTGCGGGATACGGTGTTTACCCTGCGGCCAGAAGCGCCGGAATCCTTGCCGGAGTCGCAGCAGGTGGCGGTGCCCAAAGGTCAGGTGTTGAACATTCAGTACTACATCGACCAGGGCAGCGATCGCTGGTTCATTGATCTGGTGAAGCCAGAACTGGGGGACGGCCAGCAGACCCAGTGGTATGTCAACACCCAAGACACCAAGCTGATTTCCAATATCACCCTGACAGCGGTGACGAATACGATCTTCAAAACCGAGCCGATTTCTTCCTCAGAACTGGCTCCGGAGGACAAGGTTGAGATTCCGGCCAATACCCAGTTCAGCTTAATTGGCCACCTGCCAGCGGCGGGCAACCATGCCAAGGTGCGCCTCGCTGATACCACGATGGGCGAAGATGAAATCGATACCTGGTATGTCTACAACCCCCATGTGCAGATTGTGGGCCAGCGGCAACTGCTCCAGGTACGCGGGGATACTATCTTCAAAACCAGCCCCGCCCTGTCTAGCGACCTGCCGGAGACCGATAAGGTGTTGGTGAAATCCAACACGGTGCTGGAAGTGAGCTCCTACGCCCAGCCGGAGAAAAATCATGTGCGGGTGGCCTTTAAGGGGGCGTTCCTGGGGGCTCAAAACCGCAATACCTGGTACTGCTACGTGCCAGACATCTACATCATCGGCACCGAAATCGGCAATAACCCCACCGACCAAGCGCCGCCGCCGCCGCCCCCCTCCGGCAATCGCGGCATTCCCCTCCAGTTTCCGGGCTTTACGGGCACCTACTATTCCAATGACCCCATTTACTGGACAACCCAGGACGGCGGTCGGGGCAACTTCACCTGGGGCGAAGCGCTCCATGTCAACGCCAGCACCGGGCAGTATCGTCGCCCCACCAGTTCCGAGGTGATCTACGGCATTTTGCGGATTGCCCAGGCGCTAGAGGCCATTCGCAAACGCTACGGCAAACCGATTATCATCAATTCCTGGTATCGCGATCCGGCCACCAATGCGGCGGTGGGGGGGGCGTCCCAGTCGCGCCATTTGCTGGGAGATGGGGTAGATTTTGTGGTTTCCGGTCGCCATCCCTACGATGTCTATGCCGACTTAGATCGCTGGTGGGGCAACCAGGGCGGCTTGGCCAGTTCCCGATCCTTCACCCACATTGACGCCAGGGGCTATCGCGCCCGCTGGAACTACGACGGCACTGGCCCCGCCAAGGAGGACATGTAACCATGGGCACCTGGATTAAAGAAACCGATGGGGCCATGTACCTGATGCAGGGGGGCGTGTGGATTTCCCGCATTACCAAAACGCCCTCGGTGGCCAACCCCAAGGAAAAGGTGGCGGATATCACCGGAATGGAAGCCTGGTTTGCCCGCGCCGATGCCCCCACCGCCATGACCATCTCCCTCGGCACCGGAGATCCGGAACCGGAACCCTGGCAACCGCCCCCGACCAATCAACAAATCAACGCCGAAGGACTGGCCCTGATCAAACACTTTGAGGGGCTGCGCACCACCGCCTACCAAGATGCGGTGGGCGTGTGGACGATTGGCTATGGCCATACCAGCATGGCTGGCCCCCCCGTGGTCTATCCCGGCATGACCATCACCACCGCCGAAGCCGACGCCATTCTTCAGCAGGATTTAGACCTGTTTGAGCAGGGGGTCTCCCAGGCACTCACCATCCCCACCGATGAAAACCCCTTCTCGGCCCTGGTGTCCTTCGCCTTTAATGTCGGCCTCAGTGCCTACCGAAACTCGACGCTGCTGCGCAAACACAACGCCGGAGACTTTCCAGGGGCCGCCGCCGAATTTCCCCGCTGGGTCTACGCCGAAGGGGAAGTCCTCCCTGGCCTTGTCCGCCGCCGCGATGCCGAACGCGCCCTCTACCTGAAACCCTAAACCAACCTCCAGACAAAGGATCTGTGGGCTCAGCTAGGGACAAGTACGATTTGCAAAATCGCACTGATAAATGTAGGGTTCCTGCCAGTGCAGGGGGATTTCTAGCAGGTCGCGCACGCCGGTAACCCCCTGGCTGATGAACAGCAGCACCGCAACGCTATTGACTACCGCATGGGTTAACCGCCAACGCTGGGAGGCATACACCTCTGGTAGGGTCGCTAGGGCAAAAATCATGAGCATTGCGGCTGCCATACCCAGGTAAAAGTGGGACACATACCACTCATAGCCCCGCCGGAAAACACCGGGCTGCATTCCCAAGAGCCACAGGCCTAAGCCGGTGAGGGTTGCCAATAGTCCGCGCCATTGGGCCGTACGAGCGCGATACAAAAATACTAAGGCGGCTATGGTGAAACCGTAAATCAGCCCTACAAACACCACTCGAAACGGGTCATCAGCCCACACCTGGTTCCGCACTAGGGTTTTGACGATAGGATGGGCCAACCCCAGCAGGACTAATCCCACCACGGATCCCGCCAGCCAGCGCCCCACCCGCACATGCTCGGCACCCACGAGAGGATTGATGCGGGTTTTGACTTTTGCTTTCATGGCCTGCCGCCGCTGTCGGGTTTGAATGGCAAAATAGGTCGCGACGCCAATGAGGGGCATGACCCAAGTCACGGCCAG
>JAYKHF010000028.1:0-7609 GCA_035285305.1 Leptolyngbya sp. | reverse complement strand
AATAGCTTTTAAAACTGGTCAGCAATATGTTCAAACTGCATCACTTTGAGTTGCTTCAACTTTTTCATCTCTCTGAAATTTCTCTTTCGCCGTTCATCATTTGTTAACGATTGGTTGTTATGATACGATCTTCTACAACTCATTCCACTCGGAGGCATACTCATGCAATACGGACACGATTCATTCCAAACCAAATCATCACTTCAAGCGAACGGTAAAAACTATACGTACTTTAGCTTGCCGAAAGCCGCTGAAGCCGTGGGCATTGACGTTGCCAGGCTGCCTTTTTCGATGAAGGTGATTCTGGAAAACCTGCTGCGGTTTGAAGATGGTCGTTCGGTGCATAAAGCCGATGTGGAAGCGATCAAGAGCTGGCTGGACAATGGCGGTAAGTCTCCACAGGAGATTGCGTACCGTCCGGCGCGGGTGCTGATGCAGGACTTTACCGGGGTGCCTGCGGTGGTGGATCTCGCCGCCATGCGCGATGCCATGGTGAACCTGGGCGGCGACCCCAACAAAATCAACCCCCTGTCTCCGGTGGATCTGGTGATCGACCACTCGGTGATGGTGGATTCCTTTGGCAGTGACCACGCCTTTGGCGACAATGTGCAGAAGGAATTTGAGCGCAACCACGAACGCTACGCCTTTTTGCGCTGGGGCCAAAACGCCTTCGATAACTTCCGGGTGGTGCCTCCCGGCACGGGCATTTGCCACCAGGTGAACCTGGAATACCTGGCCCAGGTGGTGTGGACGAAGGATGTAGACGGCGAAACCCAAGCCTACCCCGATACCCTGGTGGGCACCGACAGCCACACCACCATGATCAACGGCTTGGCGGTGCTGGGCTGGGGCGTGGGCGGCATTGAGGCCGAGGCGGCGATGCTGGGCCAACCCATTTCTATGCTGATTCCCGAGGTGGTGGGCTTTAAGCTCACCGGGCAACTGCCGGAGGGGGCCACCGCCACCGACCTAGTGCTCACCGTGGTACAAATGCTGCGGGCCAAGGGCGTGGTGGGCAAGTTTGTCGAATTCTACGGCGACGGGCTGGATCACCTCTCCCTGGCGGATCGGGCCACCCTGGCCAACATGGCCCCGGAATACGGGGCCACCTGCGGCTTCTTCCCCATCGATGCCGAAACCGTCAAATACCTGGAGTTCTCCGGGCGTGACCCCGACCGCATTGCCCTTGTGGAAGCCTACGCCAAGGCCCAAGGCATGTGGCGCGATGCCAGCACCCCCGACCCCGTCTTCACCGACAGCCTCTCCCTCGACCTGGCCACGGTGGAACCCTCCCTGGCGGGGCCAAAGCGTCCCCAAGACCGGGTGCGTTTGTCGGACTTGGCCAGCCAGTTCAAGACCTCGGATTTCCCTGGCTTCAGCGGCAAGGACTACGCCGAAAAGCGCTCGGTACCTGTGGCCGGATCCGACTACCCCCTCACCGATGGCGACGTGGTGATCGCGGCGATCACAAGCTGCACCAACACTTCTAACCCCTCGGTGATGATTGGGGCGGGTCTGGTGGCCCGCAAGGCCCGGGAAAAGGGGCTGACCGTGAAGCCCTGGGTGAAGACCTCCCTGGCACCGGGTAGCCAGGTGGTGAGCGACTATCTGGAAAAGGCCAACCTTCAGGCAGACCTCGATGCCCTGGGCTTTAACCTAGTCGGCTACGGCTGCACCACCTGCATCGGCAACTCTGGCCCCCTACCTGCTCCCATTGCTAGCGCCATCGATGAGAATGATCTGGTGGTCGGGGCCGTGCTCTCCGGCAACCGCAACTTCGAGGGCCGGGTGAGCCCCCACACCAAGGCCAACTACCTGGCCTCGCCGCCCCTGGTGGTGGCCTACGCCATCGCCGGTAATCTCGCGATTGACCTCAAGACCGACCCCATCGGCCAAGACGCCGCCGGAAACCCGGTTTATCTGAAGGACATCTGGCCCAGCGCCGCCGAAATTCAGGCCGTGATGGCCCAGGCCCTCACCCCGGACATGTTCCGCAGCCGCTATAGCAACGTCTTCCTCGGCACCGAAAGCTGGCAGCAGATCGACACCGTGGAGCAGCAAACCTATCCCTGGCAGGGGGAAAGCACCTACGTGCAGAACCCGCCCTACTTTGTGGAGATGGCCTCTAGCACCAGCGATCAGAGCTTTGGGGATATCCTCGGTGCCCGTCCCCTGGCCATCCTGGGCGACAGCATCACCACTGACCACATTTCCCCGGCGGGTGCGATCAAGGCCGACAGTCCGGCGGGGCACTACCTGGTGGGCAACAAGGTGGTCGCGGCAGACTTCAACTCCTACGGTTCCCGGCGCGG
This sequence comes from Leptolyngbya sp., assembly GCA_035285305.1. GTDB lineage: Bacteria > Cyanobacteriota > Cyanobacteriia > Phormidesmidales > Phormidesmidaceae > Nodosilinea. The sequence goes on along the minus strand of JAYKHF010000028.1, from coordinate 5,297 downwards.
CAACCATGAGGTGATGATGCGCGGCACCTTCGCCAACATTCGCCTCAAGAACGAGATGGTGCCCGGTTCCTCCGGCGGCGTCACCAAGCACATGCCCGATGGCGAAACCCTCTCCATCTACGATGCCTCGATGAAGTACCAGGCCGAGGGTACGCCCCTGATCGTGATCGCGGGCAAAGAGTACGGTACGGGGTCTTCCCGCGACTGGGCGGCGAAGGGCACCCGTCTGTTGGGCGTCAAAGCCGTGGTGGCCGAGAGCTTCGAGCGCATCCACCGCTCTAACCTGGTGGGCATGGGTGTGTTGCCGCTCCAGTTCACGGAGGGCACCCATCGCGGCGTGCTGAATCTGGACGGTTCCGAAACCTTCGACCTGACCGGCCTCAGTGCGGGCATCCAACCCGCCATGACCGTCAATCTGGTCATCCACCGGGCCGACGGCAGCACCACCGACCTGCCCCTGCTCTGCCGCATCGACACCCTAGACGAGGTGGAATACTTCCTCAACGGCGGCATTTTGCAGTACGTGCTGCGTCAGCTCCTCGCCGCCTAGGGGATCACCCCGGCTTGGGTGTATCCCAGCCTAGGTCGGCGGATGATGGCCATCATCCGTGCCCATCGCCGCCGACCCTGTTCTCCTGGGCAATTCCTGTGCCACCGAACGGAATGCGCAATAAGATGTAGGGCAAGCCGCCCTTTCCTGGGGAAAGTGGCGGTTCCTTTTGGTAGTCCCACCACCGTTATGGAGTTTCCCAATTTAGAGACCCTACAGTCCTTCCTGTCCCGCTGGCTAGAACAGCACGGGCACGATGTTTACTGCCAAGTTCCCGTACCCAGCGGCCAAAAAGTGGACATTCTGACCCAGGATTACCTGATTCGGTGTGTCTATACAATCCAGGCGGAGGCGATCCAGGCCGCTGTGGAGGATCTTGACATTCAGCGCCGCCACTTTCCCGACCAGAAGCCGGTCATCGCGGGCCTCACCCCCGATCAGCAGTGGGATGAGGCCTACGCCATGGCCGAACAGGTGAAGGACAGCGACATTGAGGTTTGGTTTATCGATCAAATGCCGCCCTTCGTCAGCTACTACAGCCAACTGGCGAAGCAGGGCGGGGCCGATATCACCCGTTTCCCCCGGCGATCCCCCTGGGCCGGATGTCTGCTTTCCCTAGGGGTGGCCAGCATTTTGGGCCTCAGCTTTTGGCTGGCCTTCAAGATTTTAGAGCGCTACGACCGCCAGGTGGCCATCACCACCCAAGACGAACGGGCCTGGGAACAACTGCACGGAGCCGTCGGGCAATGGGATCTTAACAATGCCCAGGTTGCCCTCGGGCAATTGGCCACCAGCCGCAATTCCTGTGTGTCTACCTTTGCCGAGCGGTTTTCTGACTCCCTTGACCAGCAGGGCGCGGAAGGGTTTCGAGACATCAACCCCATCAAACGTGCCCTCAACCAGGAAGACGGCTGCCGCCTCGAAATGACCGACTACGAGTTCTCCCCCTAGCTCAGGCTCGTCTATTCCTGGGGGTTCCGTCCCCATGCCCCGTCATGATCGTCGGGTGGGTGGGGAAGCGGGCGCTGGAACAGGGCGAAGCCTAGGGGGCAAGGAGTTGGGTGATGTCGTCGGGCAGGAATCGCACCTGGTGAAACCGGAAGGGGTCGGCGCTCACGGTTTCGGCATAGGAGGCCGTGAGGAAGGGCCTAAACTCCTCACGGTGCGCCCCATAGACCTGGGTAAAGGCAACGATCAGCGCCTTGTTCACCCCCCGAGAAAGGCCCAGGGCCTCCTCTAGGCTCTTGCCCAGGTCGTCGTCAAAGTTGAGCAACTGGCTAATGGAACGGGTAAACGCAGGGCTGTGGGAGGTGTTGTCCGCCAGATAGAGATAGCGGTCGGAGGAGGAGCGCCAGCTAAAGGCCGACACCTGCTGGGGCACCACCGGGGCTAGAATATCGAGCGCCCCCCCAAGAATCATCACCGGACGATGAACCTTGGCCATCCCCCTCGGGCCAAAGAGGTTAGACACCGGGGCAAAGGCCATCACTAGGGCCACCCGTTCATCGGCGACCCCGGTCTGGCCCAGTTGTTCTACCACGGCGGGCTGGGTTTGCAGGGTCAGGGCGCGGCATTCTAGCAGCAGGGCCGCATCCGCCCCAGTATTGGTGTTGGGGTCGCAGCGCTGGGCCAAGCGATCAAAGTCGATGGTGGCTCCGCCTAGGGCCAAGGCCGTATAGCCCCCAAAGGAATGACCCGCCACCACCACGCTATCCAAATTCAGCCGCCCACCAAAGGCATCGGCATTCCGGCGGCTCAGTTCATCCAGCACAAACCGCACATCTAGGGGGCGGTCGAGGAACTCCTGGGGCAAAAAGTTTTCCCGTGCCATGCCGCTCAGCATGGCCTGCTGCTGGGTGAAGTTGCTGCCAATATGCTCGGGCAATACGGCCACAATGCCGTGGGAGGCAGCATGGGCCGCAATGTCCAGGAAACTGCTGGGGCTGTCGCCTAACCCATGGGAAATCACCACCACCGGAATCGGGCCGGGGAGGGTCGCTAAATCTTCGGGCACCACCACTTCCACGGGAATTGTACGGTTGCGGGCGGGGTCGGTGAGTTGCAGCGACCGTTGACGGCTGCCGTGGGGGCCGGGTTGGGTGAGGTCGGGTAAGCGGGATAGATCGATGGGCTGCTGGGCGGCATCCCGTTGGGATTCTGATCGCACAGCCTCCAACACCGTGCGGGTCAGGGTGGTCTCGGCGATGGTCTGTTGGGCGTTGTAGAGCAGTTGGGCCAAATCGAGGCGCAGGGTGCCCGTCGGGAAATGGCGAATGACGCCCATCAGGGAGAGGCTACCATCCTCAGCCGCAGACAGGACCACAGCGGCCCGCAGCGCCCGGTCGCCATTCAGCCGCCCCTGGGTGCGGATCACCTCGCCCAAAATGGTGAGGGACTGTTCCCCCATGGGGTCGTTGAACCACTGGCTGAGGGGCACCAGATCCACCTCCCGGCTGGCCGTCAGCCCTTCCCGAAAGCCCTGCCGCTGGGCTGGAGTCAGGCGACGCAGCAGCGGAGCGAGATCCCGATTGGCCTCGTTGCCTTGGGCAAATTCCTCCAGGGCCGACACCGGAACGGATCGGCTGAAGAGGCCAAATTCTAGCACCACGGTCTCGGCGGCCTGGGCCGATAATGCCCCCCCCAGCCCAAGGCCCACCGTCAGCGCCACCGTTCCCCACACCGCCCGACCCAAACGCCCGATACCCATAGGTTTGACCACCGAGATAAGATTCAATATTTCCTGAGTGTAGTTGGCCCTTGGCCCGCCGTAAATCCGGTATAGGGATCTCCTAGGACAAGGCCTCCGATGCAGAGCCAAGCAGCGCTGGAATCGACTGGGCTGTGAACTGGGCCAGGGTGTCTACCACCGCCGCCGCTCCGGCTTGGCTGAGGGTGTCGCGGTAGGACTGGCGGTAGTCGCCCCCGATGGCTGTGACGTGGGGGGGAAGCACCCCCACTCCGATCCATCGTCGTTGCGGACGCTGGGCCTGGGCCTGGGCCAGGGTTTGCATATCGGCGACGGTATCCCCAGCGTAAAGGACGGGCAGATCGGGAGGAAACTGGTGCAGTTGCGTCAGGTGATCCACCACCTCAAATAGCCCGGTTGGATCGGGTTTGCCGGGGGCATCCTCCATGGCAATTAGAGCGGGGGAGGGCAACCCGAGCCGACGCTCTAGCACATAGCGAGCCGAACCACGGGTGGCCCCACTGAAGAAGCCCCAGGGCACTCCATCAGCGCTGAGTTGATCAAAATAATCCTTGCCGACCAGCAGCGGCTCTTGGGTAATGTAGCCCGTCCATTCATCCTGCTCGCCTTGCTTGGGGCCACGGTAGCGGCTTTGGAAAAAAGCCACAATCTCGTCGTAGGTGATGGGAACTTGCTGGCGAGCCTTTCCCTGGCCCTCAAAGTAGCGCAGAATCAATTCCTGCGATCCCTCCCAGTCGTTGTTCCAAATCCCTTCTCCCTTCAGGGCATCGATATCCTCCGGGGTAGGCCGATAGCCGCCCTGGGTGAACTGTTCCACGGTATCGGCGAGGGCGCGGCGGTAGGAATTCCCCACATCGCGCAGGACACCGTCAATATCAAATATCATCAGCGCGATCGGGTCAGGGAATGCGGTCATAGCCAAGATCAAGACTTTTTAGAGAACGATAGTTTATTTTCCAGGGAATCGGTTTCCTCCAGGAAATAGGTTAACCCCTCGCTGACGAGATAGACGCCGCGCCCGTCTTGGGCTAGAGTGCTTTATTGGACATTTATTGGCCCCTCCTATGGCTCGCGTTGCAGAACATTTCCAGGCCCTGAAGGCGCGGGGCGAATGCGCACTCATTCCCTTCATCACCGCAGGGGATCCTAACCTGGAAACGACGGCGGCGGCGCTGAAGATCTTGGACGAAAATGGGGCGGATCTGATTGAATTAGGGGTGCCCTATTCCGATCCCTTGGCCGACGGCCCGGTGATTCAGGCGGCGGCCACCCGCGCCCTGGCAAAGGGTGTCACCCTGGATCAGGTGTTGGAGTTGGTCAAAACCGTTGGCCCTAGCCTGACCTCTCCCATTATTCTCTTTACCTACTACAACCCCATTTTGAACCGTGGCATTGACACCTTCATGGCAGATATTGCGGCGGCTGGGGTCGCTGGTTTGGTGGTGCCCGACCTGCCCTTGGAGGAAGTGGAAGGGCTGCTGAACGCGGCGGCGGTAGCCCAGATCGATGTCACCTTGCTCGTGGCCCCGACCTCGCCCCTAGAGCGGATTCAAGCCATTGCCACCCAGGCCCAGGGGTTCGTTTACCTGGTGAGCGTCACCGGCGTGACGGGGATGCGTCAGGAAATTCAAGGCCGGGTTAAGGATCTGATCGACAGCCTCAAACAAACCACGGATAAGGCCATTGGGGTGGGGTTTGGGGTCTCTGGCCCCGACCAAGCCACCCAGCTACGCCAGTGGGGAGCCGATGGCGTCATTGTGGGTAGCGCCTTTGTCAAGCGGCTTGATACCGAAGATGCACAAACGGCACTGCCAGCGATCGCCGAGTTTTGCCGCGACCTGAAAGCCGCGATTCAGGGCTAGTGGTCTGTCAAGACTAAGAATTAGGGCTTCGACAAGCTCAGCCCGAACGTTTCGTTTACGGCTGGTTGACTGACACAACTAGCTAGAACCCGTATCTGTCAAAGGGTCAGGAGACCTGACCCCTACATGGCCCGAATGCGGTAGGGGCGCGGTTTCCGCGCCCGGTGCAGAATCTTTT
>JAYKHF010000027.1:0-5478 GCA_035285305.1 Leptolyngbya sp. | reverse complement strand
GTCCAATTTCATTGACAGGAACCTTGGCTTCGTTTCTAAGCTATGTAATTGTCGAGGTTCTCTCTGCAACTCCCTCAGGAGTGGCGCGCTCGGCGCGCTTCCCTCAGGCGCTTTATCAATATAGCGAAACTGAATAAAGGTGTCAACACCTTTGGCGAAAAAACTTTTAAAGGCTTCAAAGGCTTTCTCAGTAAAGGGTTCAGGCCTCAAAGAGCCCCCCCTGGCGCAAAAACATTCAAAAAATCTAGGATTTTTTCCGGCAGGATGAGCCCCCCCGGGCAGCGATTCTTGGCAACCACCCGCCTCAGTCCTTGATCATCAGGGTTTCCAAGGCTTCGGAATAACTCATATTCCCGATTGGGCGTGGCTATGGCCGACCGGAGAGCCCCGCTAGGGCGAGGGTAATTGCTACTAAAGGAGCGGTGACGGATCGGAGAACCGTTGGCCCCAGGGAAACAGGCTGAAAGTCAGCCGCGAAGGCCGATTCAATTTCGGCCTTCGTCCACCCCCCCTCTGGCCCAATAGCAATGACGGTCTCCAGGCCGGGATCGGCAGATTGGGCTAGGGCTAGGAGCGACGGAGAATCTCCACGGGCGAGGCAGATCCAACGCTGGGGGGGGAGATCTTGGCGTAGGTAATCAGCCCAGAGTGCCGGGGGCTGAAGGGTGGGCAAGATGGGTCGCTCGCATTGTTCCGTGGCTTCGGCGGCGATGCGTTGCCAGCGTTCTAGCTTTTTGGGGCTGGGCTGATGGAGAGTCCGCTGGGTAATGAGGGGTTGCAGATCCGCCGCACCGATCTCGGTCGCTTGGCGCACCACCTCATCAAACCCATTGCCCTTGGGAAGGGCAATCGCCAGCGTCACTTTAGGTAAACCCGTGGGCATAAGGTCTAAGGGCTCCAGGTGGGCCAATCCAGACCTCTCTCCCAGAGTTGCAACCCACTGCTGACCCTGGCCATCCAGAACAATAAACTTATCCCCCGCCACCAGCCGCAGCACTCGGTAGAGGTAGTGCTGCTGGTCAGTCGCGAGGGATAGGTGAGCCCCCTGAATTTGGTCGGGCTGAATAATGAGTCGCTGCATAGCTTTGTAGGCGGGGTGAAACGGAGGAGAAACCAAGGCCAACCGTCTGGATTGGGACTTACCTATCACGCCACCCCACCTACGACGGAGCGTTTAATCGGCGGGGACGAGTTCTACGTTGACCTCGTTGATGGGGCGACGGCGCAGTTCTACGGATTCGGTTCGGGGCAACAGGTCAAATATCTCGCGCATCACGTCGTCAATGGCTTCATAGCTGACGTTGCCAATTTCGTTGAACCGCAATTGTCCCTCGGCGTCAAAGACGAGGGTTTGGGGAACAGCATTTTTGAAGTAGTACCCCGGCTCGTTGAGGCGATAGTCTGCCTTGACGGGAATCGCATCGGCCATGACAGGGATGAAGTTTGCCACCCGACCGTAGGGGGCTTGCAGTTGAGAAATGGTGGAGGAGAAGCGTTTGCAGTCGCTGCTGTCGTCCACATATATAACAACGATGGCGGGTTTGTTGTATTTCAGGGATTGTTCTAGGGTGACCTTGGGGGGGACGAGGGATCCATTTCCGGCATAGAGTGCAAAAATGTTGCCGTCGTAGTTGTCGTCGGTGAGGCCCGCCTGGGCGCTGGGTTGTCCGCCGAGCCCAAGCCACAGGAGAGCCACAAGGCTGAGCACCATCCCCCCTTGCCCAAGCCCCTTACCCCAGGAAAGCAGCCTGGGCCGCAGCGCCTTTACCCATGCTGTCATCCCGTTGACCCATTGGCCACCAAGCCACTGCTTACTCACGCCCACGATCTCCTTCTGAGTGTTTTGTCCTTACTCTATTAGGCCATAGATGGGCCACAGGTAGGCCACAGGTCGCCGCCGGAGAAACCATAGACAAGCCTTTGTTCGGCCATCGAAGGGCCATGAACAGGGGCAAGATTAGCGTTGATCGGGGCCAAAGGCTTGGGTGATGGCCCGCATTTCATCCAGGTTGGCGGGCTGTCGGGTGGCATCTGTCCAAACCACCACTTGGTAGTAATGTTCCCCCATTTCCACGGTGGTATGGAGGTAGGCCACAGATTCGCCCTGGACGTTGGCCTGAAGGGAATACTGCACGGCTGGGTAGGCCCCTACCTGGTTGACCCCCGCACGCGATTCTGGGCTGATGACTTGGTCAAAACCTGTCCGCATGAGTTGTAGGTATTGCGTTGCCTGCTGATCAATAGTCCCTGGGGGGACGTTGGCCTTGCTTTCCCCTAGCACAATTAAAAAGATGGCCTGACCAGGGTGATAGGCTTGCAGGTCGGAACTGGGGTGAAGGGAGGGAAAGGGGGCGGGCTGCCAGCCTCGCCGCAGGCCCAAACTAGCGGGTAAGTTGCGGCTCACGAGGCGACTCCCCCGCACCGAACGGACAACGTACTGGTTGCCATCCTCGGACGGGGAATTGGGCACAGACCCCGCCAGCCCCAAGGTTTGACAGCCCGACAGCAGCAGTCCTAAGCCTAAACCCACCACCCTCACCCGCCAAGTTGCCCTCACCATCGCGTCTGTCCTTCCTTACCCATGTTGTCTCTAGCCCCCTGCCGAAGGCCCATGTCGCTTTAAGGGTATAGCAACCCTCGGCCCTTGCACCATGGCCCCTGAATTGGCAACCTCTTCCCCTATGCTGAAGGGGTATGATGGTATGTCCTGTCCCTTTATTTCAAGACCTAAACCCATGCTGCGAGCCGGAATTGTGGGCCTACCCAACGTTGGAAAATCGACCCTCTTCAATGCCGTAGTTGCCAACGCTAAGGCCCAAGCCGCCAATTTTCCCTTCTGCACCATTGAGCCCAATGTGGGGGTGGTGGCGGTGCCCGATCCTCGACTACAGGTGCTCGCTGACCTCTCCAGTTCTGACGATATTGTGCCGGCGCGGGTCGAATTTGTAGACATTGCCGGATTGGTGAAAGGGGCCAGCCAGGGAGAGGGTTTGGGCAACCAGTTTTTGGCCAACATCCGTGAGGTAGACGCCATCGTCCACGTCGTGCGCTGCTTTGAGAACGACGACATCATCCATGTTGCCGGATCCGTAGACCCCGTGCGCGACATGGAGGTGATTAACCTAGAACTGGCCCTAGCGGATTTGGCCCAGCTAGAACGCCGCGTTGATCGCGTTCGCAAACTGGCCCGTGCGGATAAGGAAGCCCAGGCTGAGCTAGCCATTTTGGAAAAAATTCTGCCCGTCCTCAACGAAGGCAAAGCCGCCCGCCAGGTGGATCTGGATGAAGAGGCCGAGGCCATCATCAAACCCCTGGGGCTGCTCACCCGGAAGCCCGTCATCTACGCCACCAACGTGTCGGAAGACGACCTGAGCAGCGGCAACGACTGGGTCGAACAGGTGCGCCAAGTCGCGGCCCAAGAGGGGGCTCAGGTGGTGGTGATTTCCGCCCAAGTGGAATCGGAATTGATCGAACTCAGCGAGGAAGAACGGCAGGACTTCCTCGCAGCCCTCGGCGTCACCGAGGGGGGGCTGATGACCCTGATTCGCGGCACCTACGAACTGCTGGGCTTGCGGACTTATTTCACCACTGGCCCCAAGGAAACCCGCGCCTGGACGATCAAAGCTGGGATGCTGGCCCCCCAGGCCGCAGGCGTCATCCACACCGACTTCGAGCGGGGCTTCATCCGGGCCGAAACCGTGGCCTACCAAGACCTTGTCGATCATGGATCCATGGCCGCCGCCAAGGAAAAGGGCTTGGTACGCAGCGAGGGCAAGGACTATCTCGTGCAAGAGGGCGACGTAATGCTGTTCCGGTTTAACGTATAACGTTCCGGGAAATCATGAAATCCCCGGTCAACCAGGGGGAATGAAGTTAGGATTTAGGCTTAAAATTTGGGCCACAGGGGTTGGGCTTCTCGGATCTAGATCTAAGATTGGCCCTGATCTGACCCTTAAGTTGTCGTTCTCCTCGCTGGTGGCCTAACACGGTGGCTTCACGGTTCTCTCTCCCTCCACAATTGGCCTCAGCCCTGCGGCGGCTAGAGGAGGTACCCCTTTGGGTACTGCTCTCCCTAGTGTTGAATGGGTTGCTGTTTATCACGGTGCTCGTGCTATTTCGGCAAATCCATCGTCCCGCCCACGGCGTTCTATCCACGGCCAATGCCTTTGCCGCCGATGGTCAACCCGCCCCCGTGGCCCCGCCCACCCTGGGGGATCGCCGCACCTTAGACTACCAGCAGTGGGTCGCGCTATTAGGTGCCGAAGCCACCGCTGCGGCCCAAGCTGACCTCCCCCGCCAAACCGTCCTCCTAGGGGATTCCATTTCCCTCTGGTTTCCTGCCGCCTTGCTGCCGGGGCGCAGAACCTGGCTCAACCAAGCCATCTCTGGGGAAAACTCCAGCGGTCTGCTCAACCGCCTGCCCCTTCTGAACCAGAATGACGTCGAGTCGGCCTTCATCATGATTGGCATCAACGATCTGATATGGGGGCGTTCCTCCACGAATCTCACCCACAACCTGCGAGCCATTATCCGCTACCTCCAAACTCAGCACCCCCAGGCCAAAATTGTGGTGCAATCCATCCTGCCCCACGGTGGCCCCAGCGCCACTTGGGAAGGCCGTGATCGCCTCCTCGAGCTTTCCCCCGATCACATCGTGGCCATCAATGCCGAGTTCAAACAAATTGCGGCTGAGACCGGTGTTGAATACCTCGATCTTTACCCCCTCTTCGTCAACGGCGAAGGGTTCCTCCGCCCTGATCTCACCACGGACGGCCTCCACCTCAACGCCAATGGCTACCTGGTGTGGCGCAGTGCCCTCGCCCTCTATAACGAAACCGACTATGGTCGCTAGGGGCATTTTGGAGGGCGTGGGGTTGATACACTAAGCTGGTGCCAGCCCTACCCTGCTGTGGGCCGATCGATATGCAACGTTCACCGATCCCATGCTCGATAAAAATGCCCTGTTTGCCCTGTCACTGTTTCCCTACCTAGGGTTTCTGTGGTTTCTCACCCGCACCAAGGAAACGCCGAAAATGGCGCTATTTGGGTTCTATGCCCTACTCATTTTTGTGGCCGTGACCATTCCGGCGGGGCTCTATGCCCAGGTGGCCCGCCAGGAAGAATTGGCGAATATCGACTGGCTCCACGGCGGAGCAGAAGCCTTTTTGACCCTGTCTAACATTTTTGTAGTGCTGGGCTTTCGGCGGGCAGTGGTGCAGCATCAACGGCAGGCGGCGGCTCGCGATAAATCTCCGGCCCCCTCACCCCCAGCCCCTCTCCCACGGGGAGAGGGGAGCTAGTGCAGTGTCAAGGTTAAGAATTAGGGCTTCGACAAGCTCAGCCCGAACGTGTCGTTTACGGCTGGTTGACTGACACAACTAGCTAGAACCCGTATCTGTCAAAGGGTCAGGAGACCTGACCCCTACATGGCCCGAATGCGGTAGGGGCGCGGTTTCCGCGCCCGGTGCAGAATCTTTT
>JAYKHF010000026.1:0-27040 GCA_035285305.1 Leptolyngbya sp. | reverse complement strand
TCGTTTACGGCTGGTTGACTGACACAACTAGCTAGAACCCGTATCTGTCAAAGGGTCAGGAGACCTGACCCCTACATGGCCCGAATGCGGTAGGGGCGCGGTTTCCGCGCCCGGTGCAGAATCTTTTGTCAGCCAACCAGCGTTTACGGTCGTCCTGAACTGTGAGCCTGTCGAACAGTCGAAGGGCTTTGAGGATATCTGCAACCCTAAAATTTAAACCTGACAAACCACTAGGACAATGCTTTTAGGATTTTTTGTAAATCGGTGATCCGTTTTAGGGAACCTCCGTTACAATCAAACCGCACCGTCCTTGACCCTGAGGTGCTTCCCGTTGATAGCGGAGTGCCTCTAGCCTTAGTCCAGGAAATTCCGGTCGTCGTCTAGACAGGCGTCCCACCGGGCAGAGAGGGCATCGGCCACCATAGCCTCTAGGGCAGCGGTGTTAACGGTGCGGGTCATGTGTTCCTTCATTGGGTCGGAGAGGGGAACCAATCGCAGCCGACGGCTGTCTTGAACAAGGTCAAATTGGCTTTGTGCCCCGTCAGTTTTGCCCATTTCGAGGTAGTCAAAGCTGTGAACGTTGATATAGAGCGTATGGTTAGCAACGAGCGTGGCTTGCTGGGGATCGGCGAAGACCTCCATAATCAAACCTTGATCGGCGGAGAGGACAACGCCATCTTCAATGTGGCTATAGCTGACCTGGCCCAGGTCTTGGAGCAACCTAAGCATATCGGCCTTGTTAACGACCATGCCCGTATCTACCAAGCAGGGCGCGAGGGTGCCTAGGTCTCTAACACGCTCGTGACTCATAGGTTTTTAACCACGCTACGGCAATCCTTGGAGCAGGTTGAGCAAGCTTTGCTCCCGCAACTCTACATCCACGATACTCGATATTTCCGGGAATGATCTGCCTTTTCTCGCGTTTCCTGTGGCTAACCCTAGGAGCAGAGAGGCTCACGTCTCCCCCTCGGGCAAATTTCAGTAGAATACTGCCGATGGATGAGAGGTCTCCGTAATCATGCTGAAATATGACGAATGTGAGCGGTTGAGGTGGAACGGTTGACTCCCCGATTTCGGCGAGTACGACCTTTCTTGGGGCGCTGCTGGGCCAAATGTGGAGGGGCCATTGTCTTCTATACCATTTTGCCCTTGCCCCGGTGGTGGGTGCCCCAGTTTGAGGGCATCGCCGCCCTGGCTCCGTGGGTGGGGCTGGGGCTGGGGCTGGGGCTGGCGGGGGCAAACTGGGCCTTGGCGGAACTGGGGCTAACGGTTTTACTGCGCAGTGCCCTCGTGGTGGGTCTGTGGCTCTGGGTGACCGGGGGGCTACACCTAGATGGGGCGATGGATAGTGCCGATGGCTTGGCCGTGCAGGATCCGCAGCAGCGGCTGACCGTGATGGCCGATAGCCGCTGTGGGGCCTTTGGGGTGATGGCGGCGATCGCCATTCTAGGGCTCAAAACCTTGGCCCTAGCCGAGTTAACCCTAGGACAACCGGGGGTGTTAGTGCTGGCCGCACTGTGGGGGCGCTGGGGGCAGGTGGTGGCGATCCTGCGCTATCCCTACCTCAAGGCCACCGGGAAAGGCGCTTTCCATAAACCCCACCTGCGTTGGCCCTGGGCCTTAATAGGGGGGCTTGGGGCCAGCGGCTTGGCCACGGGAGGATGGATCTGGTGCTGGCCCGATCAGTGGCTCCTGGCCCTAGGGGTCTGGGGGGGTGGGATGGCCATCGCCATGGCCGTAGGGGCATGGTTTCAGCGCCGCCTGGGGGGCCACACCGGGGATACCTACGGAGCCACGGTGGAATGGACTGAGGTGCTGGTGCTCGGTTGGGCTGCGATGCTGACCCACTGGGTGTTGTGACGAGTCAGGTTTTGCTGGCCAGGGGTTCGTATGTTCACCCTTGTTCTGAAATCACCCCGGACTAATGAAAGTCATCCTCAATAAAGGGTAGGATGGTAGGTGGGGTAAACCGGGGGATCCGGGTTCTGCTACGGTTGTCATGGCCTGTCATGCCCCTAGTTTGTCACGGTTGCCACAGCGATGACTTCAGTGGATATTCTCCGCCTTGATGCGATTACCAAGCGATATAGCCCCTGGGCTCCCCCTGCGGTAGATGGGGTGAGCCTTAGCCTGCGCCAGGGCGAGATTCTGGCGCTTTTAGGCCCTTCGGGCTGTGGCAAAACGACGCTGTTGCGACTCATTGCTGGGTTCGAGCGGCCCGACCAAGGTGCCCTGTACCTGGGTAGCCAGTCTGTCTGTGATCCCTGCTGGCTACCGCCAGAGCGGCGAGATGTGGGGATTGTCTTCCAGGATTATGCGCTGTTCCCCCACTTAACCGTGGAAAAAAACGTGGCCTTTGGGCTTCAGTCCCTCGTGCGGCTGGGCAGTTTGGCCCCCAAGCAGGTGCAGGAGCAGACGAGGGAGGCGATCGCCTTAGTGGGGCTCACGGGCTTGGAGACCCGTTTCCCCCACGAACTCTCTGGTGGACAGCAGCAGCGGGTGGCCCTCGCCCGTGCCTTGGCCCCTCGCCCCACGATCATTTTGCTGGATGAGCCCTTCAGCAACCTGGATGTGCAGGTACGGCTGCATTTGCGCCAGGAAGTGCGGGATGTGTTGAAACAGGTCAAGGCCTCCGGCATCTTTGTCACCCATGACCAGGAGGAAGCCCTGGCTATGGCCGATCAGGTCGCTGTGATGTGCCAAGGGCGGCTGGAGCAGTGGGGCACCCCCGAATCGGTCTATCGGGCTCCCACCTCTCGATTTATTGCGAGCTTTGTCACCCAGGCCAATTTTCTCTCCGCCCACCGCACGGCCCAGGGCTGGGTCACAGAACTGGGCACCCTCCCCTCCGTTGTTCAAGCCGATGGCCTGCCGCTGCAAGACCACGTACTCCAAGGCGAGGTTATGATCCGCCAGGAAGAACTGGCCCTAACGGTGGCCGAGGACGGTTTACTCTGGGTCAAAAGCCGTCAGTTCCTGGGGCGAGAATATGCCTACAGTCTGACTACACCCGCTGGACAGGTGCTTCGTGCCCGCCTGCCCGCCAGTCAGCCCTTGCCCGTCGGTGGGCGGGTACAGCCAGTTCTCCCCTCCCAGCCGATGGTGATCTATCCCCAAGGCTGAGGGAGAATCCCGATATGGCCCGAAGGCGGCATGGGCGCGGTTTTCTCGCCCGGTGCAGAATCTTGGGTCAGCCGACCAAGACTGATTCAGTGAGGATTAATGCGTTTGTAGTGGCGTCGGCTGCCAAATAGGTGAGCGTAAACATAGGTAATCTCACCGCCGAGGAAGAAGATCTGGCTCGTGAGGTAAATCCACAGCATCAGCACCATGAAGCTACTCACGACCCCATAGGACTGGAACCGACTACCTAGGCTGATCACGCTATTGGTAATGAGTTGCTGTAGCATCAGCCATAGAATAGCGGTAAATAAGGCCCCTAGCCAGAGATCTCCCCAGGCAACATAGGTGCGGGGAAGTACTTTGTAGAGTACCCCCACCACCAAGATTAAAATGATGAACGAAACCCCGATCTGCAAAGAGGGCAACAGTTGAACCCAGTCAATGGTTTCGATGGTTAGCATGGTGCTAAACCGAGCCAGCAAACGCAGCAGGGTATCAATCACAATGTTGGATAGCAGGGAAATAAACACCAACCCTGCCGAGCCAATGACTAACAAAAAGGCTAGAAACCGTCGCCATAGAAATGTGAGCGCCACCCCCGGCACCCATTTCACAGATCGGTGGTGGTTATCCACCCGCCAAATTTTATCGAAGGATCGGCTGAGGGCACCAAAGAAACCACTGGCAGTAAATAAGAGAATGGTAAAGCCAATCAGGCTGGCACGGGTGCTGCCCTGATGGAACCTCAGTAGGGTGGTTTGGATGATGGGAAAGGCATCGGGAGGCAGGACTTCCTGGGCAAAATGCATCACCGTATCAAAGGCAGCAGTGCTGGGGCCAATTAAAAAACTGATGACGCTCAACACCACCAGGATCATCGGAAAGAGGGAAAAAACCGCGTAGTAAGACAAGGCCGCCCCCATCTCTAGGCAGTCGTCTTGCTGCCACTTGAGCAAGGTGCGACCAACCAGTTTGACCCAGGGCGATTGCCCCACTCGATACTTCACAAAATCGAGCATGGTGCTGTGATAAATCCAGTAGTGGGTCAGTGCCCAGGCCCGACGCCAATGCCCAAGGTATGTCAGCTGCCTTTTCATTCTACCGACTCGGTCATTTCGCTAGGAGTGCGCTGTCGGTAACTACATTGGCATAAAAGCTCAAAAATAGTGCAGTTGCGGAGGAAAGATTGATAAATTCCGTGCTATTACCAGGGTATACCCTATAATAAAACGCCGTTTACTGAGGGATAGAAGACAAGGGACTCTCCCCATAGTAGGGTTGCAGCCAAGCGAGGTTGAGTTCATAGAGGTGGTCTACGGCCCAGTCCGCTCGCCGATGAATCATCTGATACGGAAAGGCATGGGCGACCCCCACAACTGGCACCCCTGCCCGTCGGGCGGCCTCGATTCCGGCGAAGGAATCTTCCACGGCGAGACATTCGTGGGCGGCTAAAGACAGATCCGGGAATTGCTGATTCAGGCGATCAATGGCGAGGAGGTAGGCATCGGGAGCGGGCTTACTGGCAGACAGGGAGAGATCATCCCCGGAGACAATGACCTGAATATGGTCGGCCACGCCCGCCAGGGACAGCACCGTTTCAATTTCGCTGCGGCGTGCTCCGGAAACCACCGCCAGCTTGAGGTGGGCGGCTCGAATTTGATAGATCACATCTTCCAGGCCGGGGTAGAGGGGCAGGGATGCCAGGGTGGCGAGGGTCTCACGGTAGCGCAGCGCCTTCCGTTCCAGCAGCTTGGTGATTTGTGCCTCGGTTACAACCCGGCCCTGACGCTGCCACAGATCCGTAATGCAGGCCCGGTCCGTCCGTCCTAGACACGACTGCTGATAGTCCACCAGATTGGGCCGCAGGTTATCCTCCAAGAGCAGATCTTGGATCAGAGATTGGTGTAACGGCTCGTCATTGATAATGACCCCGTTGAAATCTAGCAACACCGCCCGCAACGCCATAGGGTTCGCTCACTTCACCGCAACAATGTAAAGAAATGAATATCTTGAGGAAATTTTCTCTAGCTTAGCCCGGTTTTTGGGTATTCAAAGGGAGGACATCTCCGCTAAACCCCTATCAACCGTGACTTTCTCCGGGGCTTTACGTAGACTCCTCCTAAATCGCTACATTGCTTATAGAGTAAGGATTCCGACAACTTCAACCACTCCAAAAGACCTGTGAACCCAGTGTAATTACGGAGAGAGTAATTTGCTTTCCCTGAAAATCCCGTGGATCAACGATGGTTTACCCTGTGTCATCCTCGGAGAATGATACCCAGTTCCCTTGGAACTTGCTTTCGCAAGGACACCCGCAGATATGGCTACTCACACTTCCGCAATTCGCTCTCGGGGAATGGAGCTATTGGCAGAATACCAAAAGGCCCCTTCCATTTCGCTGCGTAATCAGTTGGTGCGTCTCAATGCTGGGCTGGTTCGCAAAATTGCCCACCGGGTCAGCCACCAATGTTCTGAACCCTACGAAGATCTTGAACAAATTGGCTACCTGGGCCTAATTCGCGCCATTGAGCGGTTCGATCCGACCCAAGGCTGCGCCTTCAGTTCCTTTGCGGTGCCCTACATCCGTGGCGAAATGCTCCATTACCTGCGGGATCGGGGAGGCGCGGTCAAAATTCCCCGTCGCTGGCAAGATCTGCAAAAAGAAGCCCATCACCTACAGGCTGAACTGACCAAAACCCTCGGTCATGCCCCCTCCGATAGCGAATTAGCGACTTCCCTGGGCGTTCCTGTGGAAGAGTGGCGCGAAGTGAAGCTGGCCTACAAAAACCGGATGCCCCTCAGTCTTGATGCCACGATTTGCCACCAAGTGGATTCAACCATTACCCTGGGCGAAACCCTGCCGGACAACCACCATCTCATGATGCAGGCCCTTGAGGAGGATCGCCAGCAAATCCAACGGGCCTTGAACCGTCTAGAAAGTCGTACCCGCGCCGCCATCGAATTTGTCTTTTTCAGTGGTCTCTCCCGGAAGGAGGTCGCCGCTAAGATTGGCGTTAGCCCCATGACCGTTACCCGCCGCATTCAGCGGGGTATGGATGAAATGATTACCTACCTCCAGCCCCAGATGATGAGAACCGATCCCTAGGTCGGCAGCCTGGGGGACTGAGCTTCTCCCCCCTTGATGCTGACTCCGGATAATTTCCCCTTAGGGGCAGGGTTTTCCTGCCCCTAAAATTTGTGGGCCAAGGCGGAGATCGGGGCAATTCGCCCTGGAACGACGTCTCGGGCGGCGGTCAGGGAATCACAACAAATGTTGCTGATGAACATTTCTAGGGTTCCTATACCTCCTAGGATCGGCACTGTTGTCGCGGTAAGGCATGGGCTTTCCCTAGGGAAGCCATGACAGACCCGTATCATTGAAGCGGTAAGTGCTGTGTTAGAAGGCTTAATAACTGGCCTATTCAACGGGATTAGCATTGGTGCGGTGCTGTTGATTGTGGCCTTGGGGCTAGCCATTGTGTTCGGCCTCATGGGGGTAATTAACCTCGCCCACGGTGAGTTGATGATGTTTGGGGCCTACACCACCTTTGTGGTGCAAAATGCAGCCAAAAGCATGGGCGGCATTGCCCCAGAGTTGTACATCTTTATCGCCTTGCCCCTAGCGTTTCTGGTGGCAGCGGCTATCGGTTTGTTTCTAGAGCGCACGGTGATTCGCTACCTCTACGGGCGACCCCTAGAAACCCTGCTGGCCACCTGGGGGGTGAGCCTGATTATGATTCAGTTCATTCGTAGCGTCAGTTGGCCCATTGTGCTGGGACTGGGGGCGTTTGCGATCCTTTTCTTGGCCGGACAGTGGAGTGGGAAACGGTATACCGATTGGGAACGGATTCAATCTACAGCCCAACCCGTTCTGTTAGGTTTATCGGCGGCCATTGCTCTTGCGGCAGGAATTTTGATCCAAAACCTGGGCAGTGCCGAGTTTGTGCGGCCCTGGTTTGGCGCTCGCAACGTGGATGTGACGCCTCCCAGTTGGCTACGGGGTGGCGTTTCCCTCGGGAACACCTTGCAATTTCCCTCCGCCCGCCTCTTTATCATTGTGCTGACCGTGCTGTGCCTGGTGGCCGTGTACTGGTTCTTGAACCAAACCGCCTGGGGTTTGCGGATTCGATCCGTGACCCAAAATCGATCCATGAGTGCCTGTTTAGGGATTCCGACGGATCGGGTGGATGCCCTGACCTTTGCCCTGGGATCTGGGCTAGCCGGGATTGCCGGATGTGCCGTCACCCTACTGGGATCCGTGGGGCCAAACCTAGGGGCAAACTACATTGTGGATGCCTTCATGGTGGTGGTCGTCGGTGGTGTGGGCAAGTTGG
The DNA here is from genome assembly GCA_035285305.1 of Leptolyngbya sp. Lineage (GTDB taxonomy): Bacteria > Cyanobacteriota > Cyanobacteriia > Phormidesmidales > Phormidesmidaceae > Nodosilinea. Next base: position 19,583 of record JAYKHF010000026.1, on the reverse strand, counting down.
TCGGCAGCATTATGGCTGCGCTGTTGATTGGGATCACCAGCTACCTGCTCGGTTCGGGAACCCTAGCGTTGATTTTGCCGCCGACGGATTTTTTCAAACCCGCCGTCGATTTCTTTACCTTCTTTGCCACCACCAGCATGGCTAAGGTAATGGTGTTTGCTTTAATTATTGCCTTCTTGCAGGTGCGGCCCGCTGGGCTGTTCCCGCCGAAGGGTCGTTCCGTGGAGTTGTAGGGTGATGGTGTCTGACGCAACCACACAGCCGCGTCTTGCGGTCAAGGCCAGCCAAAAGCGCAAATTGTTGATTGAAGCGGCGGTGATTGTCGCCATTGCGCTGATTTTGATTGTGGTGATGCCGCTGTTGTTATCGGGGTTCCGCCTCAATTTACTAGGGCGCTTTTTAGCCCTAGCCATTGTCGCCCTAGGGATTGATTTGATTTGGGGCTTTACGGGGCTCCTGAGCCTAGGGCACGGTATTTTCTTTGCCCTCGGTGGCTATGCCTTCGCCATGTATTTGGAACTCAATACCCTTCCGGAGGGGCGCATTCCAGAATTTTTTGGTCTCTATGGGGTGACAGACCTGCCCTGGTTCTGGCAACCGTTTAACTCCTTTCCGTTCACCCTGATAGCCATTTTTACCATTCCAGCTATTGTGGCCGGGTTGCTGGGCTACTTGGTGTTTCGGAATCGGATTCGGGGGGTCTATTTTTCGATTTTGACCCAGGCCGCCCTGGTGGTGTTTTTCAACCTTTTCAACGGTCAACAAAAACTAATCAATGGCACCAACGGTCTCAAAACCTCGACCTCGATCTTTTGGGGGCAACAGGTGGGTAGTCCAGGGATGCGGATGTTTTTCTACATCACGACGGTGGTGGTCTTGGTGGCGGTCTATGTCCTCTGCCGATGGCTGACGAGCGGTCGTTTTGGCCGCATGTTGGTAGCCATTCGGGACGACGAAAACCGGGTGCGCTTTTCCGGGTATGATCCCACCGCCTTTAAGGTTTTGGTCTTTGCGGTTTCTGGAGCCATTGCCGGTATCGCTGGAGCGTTGTTCACGGTTCAATCGGGCATCATTTCTCCGCAATCTATGGATATTGCCTTCTCCATCGAAATGGTGATTTGGGTGGCGGTGGGTGGCCGAGCCACGCTGGTGGGCGCTGTGCTGGGTGCGGTGTTGGTCAACATGGCCCGCAGTCTCCTCAGCGAGAAATTTCCCGATATTTGGCTGTTCTTCCAGGGGGCACTGTTCCTGATTGTGGTCACCACCCTGCCCAACGGCATCATCGGTTGGGGTCGCAACCAATTTGGCTCCATCATTAGCAACAGCTTGGGCCTCGCCTCCACCGATATCCCCTACGCCGACGGCACCGAACCTGATCCTGAACCCACGACCGAAGCCCCCGAATATGTCGAACAGTAGGGTGGGCCATGCCCACCATCCATCAGCTCGATAGGCTCTTCCATGGTGGGCCGCGCCCACCCTACCGAACTTCCATCCCCATCCACCCAACATGACCAAAGTCCTCGATATCCAAGATGTCACCGTCAGTTTTGACGGATTCAAAGCCCTCAACCACCTAAACTTTTCGATGGAGGAGGGTGAACTGCGGGTGATTATTGGCCCCAACGGTGCGGGCAAGACCACCTTTCTAGACGTGATTACGGGCAAAACCAAACCCACCGAAGGCGCGGCCTATTTTAAGGGCCAAGACCTGCGGAAATTTAAGGAACACGAAATTGCTCGCCTTGGCATTGGCCGAAAGTTTCAAACCCCTAGGGTTTATCTCAACCTCAGCCCTAGGGAAAATTTAGAACTGTCCTGTAATCGCAACAAAAACGTCTTTTCGACGTTGTTGAAGAAAACACCCCCCGCTGAAAAACGCACCGTGGGCGGATTGCTCGAAACCATTGGCCTCACCGCCAAGGCGGATATTCCGGCAGCACTGCTCTCCCACGGCGAAAAGCAATGGCTGGAAATTGGCATGTTGGTGGCCCAATCCCCCGATTTGTTGCTGGTGGATGAGCCTGTGGCGGGGCTCACCGACGAAGAAACAGAGCAGACTGGCAATCTACTGCTCTCCCTGGCCGAAAGCCACTCCATTGTGGTGATTGAACATGACATGGAATTTGTGCGCCAGATTGCCCGCCAAGTCACCGTGCTGCACCAGGGCACGGTGCTGTGTGAGGGCACCATGGACGACGTGCAAAATGATCCTAAGGTGATTGAGGTCTACCTAGGCAAGGAAACCAGCCTCACCCCAGAGCAAATGCTGCTGCTGCGCATTGCCGCCACCATGGCCTGGGCCGATGACAACTTCGCCGATGTGCAGCAGGAGGTGATTTTGGATCGCCTCAGCCGTAAGTTTGCCCACAGTCCCGAAGAGCAGGCCACCCTGCGCGACGACCTGCGGGATCTTCTGGCGAGGGAAATTCCCCTAGAAGACCTGGTGCCCCAACTGACCACCGATGCCCAGCGGGAAGATGCCCTGATGCTGAGCTACGAGGTGATTAGCTCTAACACCATCAACCAAACCGAAGCGGTGGTGTACCAAAAGCTGCTGAACCTGCTGAACCTGCCGCCAGAAACGGTACAGCGTTTAGAATCCGCTGCCCTAGCAGAACTGGCGGAAAGGGGGTAGCGAGCAAAGCACCATTCATCGCTGAGTAGCTTGTGTATAAGACTGGTGCATGGCTTCCCGTTGGCATAGCCTCGCGTAAGCGTTATGCACCCGACGCATCCTCATGATTACCCCTATATTCAGTTATCCAACATGACTGCTACTTTACCGACTGCTACCTACCAAGACCCCCTGACGGCACCGATGCTAGAGATTTCGGGGCTGAATTTTTACTACGGTGAAAGCCACATTTTGCGGGATGTGAGCATGACCGTTCCTAAGGGGCAAATGGTCTGTTTAATTGGCCGTAATGGCGTAGGCAAAACCACGCTGCTGAAAAATATCATGGGTCTGTTGCGGCCTCGCACCGGGGACATTCGCTTTGAGGGACAGGGGGTGAACAGCCAACCACCGGATCGGCGGGCTCGGATGGGAATTGGCTATGTGCCCCAGGGGCGGGAGGTGATTCCTCGGCTGACGGTGCGAGAGAATTTGCTGATTGGGCAAGAGGCCCTGGGCCGTCGCGGCAAGCCCGTGAGGGACATCCCCGCTGAAATTTATGAACTGTTCCCGGTGCTAGAAACGATGCTGGATCGCATGGGGGGCGACCTCAGCGGTGGCCAGCAGCAGCAGTTGGCCATTGCTCGCGCCATTATGGGCCGCCCCAAGTTGTTGGTGTTGGACGAACCCACCGAGGGCATTCAGCCTTCGATCATCTTAGACATTGAAGCGGCGGTGAAGAAAATCATTAAAACCACCGGGATTTCTGTGCTGTTGGTAGAGCAGCACCTGCATTTTGTGCGCCAAGCCGACTATTACTACGCCATGCAGCGGGGAACCATCGTGGCGAATGGCCCTACCCAGGAATTAACCAACGACGTGATTCAGGAATTTTTGGCCGTTTAGGGGGCCGCCTTGTTCGTAATCAGAGAAAAGTGGGTATGCTGGCTTTAGCGATGCCCTGCCGACCCTGGGGTTGATTCGTTTTTTCGTGTGGCTTTTGGGTTCCAAACACCGTCGTGCGAACGCTTGCCAGACAATTGCTGGATCGGTTGCCTCTCCAGGTAGCCGTTGTTCTGCCCTTTGCGATTCAGGTGGCGTTAGCCGTGGGAGCGGTGGCCTACCTGTCTTATCGCAATGGGCAGTCTGCTGTGTATGTCATGGCGGAGCAATTGCAAAATGAGCTGGCGACCCGCATTGTGCAGGAGCTCAACGGGACGGTTGCCAACCCGCACATTATTAACCAGATCAATGCCGATTCCCTGTCGCAGGGCAGCATTGATCTGATCTCTGGCCAAGGAGAGTCCCTTTTTTGGCAGCAGGCCAAGATTTTTCCTTCTACCAACTTCATCTATTGCGCCACGGAGGCGGACGGGGCCTTTTTGGGGGTAGGCCGATCCAAGGGGGGGACGGGGCGGATCTTGCAGATTCAAGAGGCTAACCCCGGAACTGAGCGTAAGCTGTACTACTACGACATCACCCCCGAAGGGCGGCGCGGCAGTCTGGATTCCGTGGGTGATCGACCCTATGACCCGAGGCAACGGCCTTGGTATATCGCCACAAAAGCCCAGGGCAAGCCCAATTGGAGCGAGATTTACCTGGACTTTGAAACTGGCCTACCGACCATTACCGCCAACGCTCCCGTGTTCAACCCTGCGACGGGCCAACTGTTGGGCGTGTGTGCCACGGATATCATTTTGTCTGAGGAACTCAGTGCATTTTTGAGGAGTCTGACCATTACTCCTGGGGGGTTGGCCTTCATTATGGACTCGGAGGGAGCCCTGGTGGCGACCTCAACGCCGGATCCCATCCTGGCCAGTTCCGGGGAGGAGAATCTGCTGCTTCAGGCGCAGGATAGTGAAAACCGTGTCATCCGCCAGGTGGCCCAGGCACTCCATGCCCAGATCGCACCGGGGCAGACTTCTCTGCTAGGGGTAGCGTTGCCCGAGCGGTTTACGGCCCAGATCGACCATCAGCCCCATCTGGTGCGGGTCAGTCATTTTACTGATCACCTAGGGCTGGACTGGATTTTGGTGGTGGTGATTCCGGAACGGGACTTCATGGCCTCCATTGACGACCAAAACCAGTTGATGGTGTTGATCTATCTGTTGGCCCTCACCCTCACCGGGGTGAGTGGGATGTTAGTAGTGCGCTGGGTTGTCCGACCCATTGAGGATCTGAACCACAGCGCCCAAGCCATTACCCAAGGCCAGTGGAACCAAGTCCGTCCCATCGACCGCACGGATGCGATTGGCCAACTGTCCCGATCCTTTGCGACGATGGCCGGACAGTTGCGGGATAGTCTCACCACCCTGGAGCAGCGGGTGGAGGAACGGAACCTAGAACTCACCCAGCTTAACCAAGAACTGCAACGATTGGCCCACAGCGACGGCCTTACCCAAACGGCGAATCGCCGTTATTTTGATGCCTACCTGAACCAGGAATGGCGGCGTTTAGGCCGAGAACAACAGCCCATCAGCCTGATTCTGTGTGATGCGGATTACTTCAAACCCTACAACGATACCTACGGCCACCAGGCTGGGGATGACTGTCTTCAGCAGCTCGCGAAGGTTCTCCAGCAGGCGGCTCAGCGTCCGGCGGATCTCGTGGCTCGCTATGGAGGCGAGGAATTTGCCATCATTCTGCCCTATACCGATACCCAGGGATCTGTGGCGGTGGCTAAACATATCCAGCGTGCGTTAGTCACCCTTGCCATTCCCCATCAAGCAATACCCCAGCAGCGGGTGACGCTGAGTATGGGCATTGCCACGGTTGTTCCCGACTCCCAGCAGTTTCCCAGTGCCCTCATTGCCGCCGCCGATCATGCCCTGTACCAAGTCAAAATGAGCGGACGCGATGCCTACCATGTAGCCGACGGGTGGGCGCTTTTTCTGCCTGACATCACCCCTCCGCCCGATACCCAGGTCTAGCCCGTCGGGCGATCGCTTGGGTAAGCTTGGCCCTTGGCCTAGCAAAATACACTTTTTTCGGGCACAGTCCCCTAGGATATGACCATTAGCATACAACCCGACGTTGATCGGCCTCTCTAGGTGTGACCGTGTCCCATGTTTGAATCGATTTCCACTTCCCCCTCCAGTGCCCCTGGGTTTGTCTCCACGCTGCTTCAGCCCATTGGCATCAAAGCCGTCTACGGGATGGCCCTACGCGGCGATCACCTGCTGGCGGTGGATCCCTTTCGGGGATATTTGCTCAATATCCATGCTGCCACTGGGGACGCCACTATTCTGAACCCCGGCCACGCCGCTGAGTTTGACCAGGCCACGGGTTTAGCCCACTGGGAGGGCCGGATCTGGATTGCCCGAGGCCATAGCATCTATGTCACGTCCCTAGAGACGATAGCCCTTACCCCGGTACTCACGCTGCCCTACACCGCCGATGGCGTGGCTGTGTGGGAAAACACCCTCTACGTGAGCTGCAAAAAGGCGGGGTATATCTACGTGTATGACCGCGACTCTGGCCACCGGATTACCCAATTTCCGGCCCCGGGCATCGGCCTCCAAAACCTCTCGGTCTGGGGGGATTATCTCTGGGTATGCGACCAGACGGAGCAAACGGTCTACTGTCTAGATCGGGCTACCGGGGAACTGGTGGTGAAAATGCTCACGCCCTTTCCCACGCCGACGGGGATTGCCGTGCCGCCCCAGACCCAGCCCGACCAGGGCACCATCTGGGTGGCCTACACCAACGAAGAGCCCTACGTGCGCGATGATCCGAACGGCGAAGTGCCCTTCGAGCTTACCTTTCGCGATCGCACCCTGATTCACCCCCTCACCTACCGCTGGGACAGAGCCCAAAACTACTGCCGCACGAACGGCTTTTTGGTGGAAATGACCTACGTGGAGGAAACCGACACCCTGGAGGACACCGCCGCCCTCGAAAACCTGGAATGGCGGATGGCCCTTCCCACCAATACGGATCGCCAAACGCTGCGCACCGTGGAACCCGTGGGCCAGCCCTACGAGGAGGTCGTGCAAAACGGCGAACGGGTGGCTCGTTTCAAATTTCCCAGCCTCAACCCCCACGAACGCCATATCTTTGGCTGGAAAGCCGTGATCGAGGTCTATGGCATCAAGTACCAACTGACTCCCCGCCAGGTGGAATCGGCTCCGCCCCTACCCTCGGAATTTGGCCCTCGCTACCTGATTGATGATGACGAACTGGCGATGGATAGCCCCCTGATCCAGGCGGCGGCCCGTGATAGCGTTGGCCGGGAAACCAACCTGCTGCGCCAGGTGCTCAGCATTCGCAACTATGTCTATGACCAACTCTCCTACGCCGTTACCCCCGCCATTGAAACCCCGGATGTGGTGCTAGAGCGAGGGCGCGGATCCTGTGGGGAATACGTGGGCCTGCTGCTGGCCCTGATGCGGCTCAACGGGATTGCCTGCCGCACCGTAGGTCGATACAAATGTCCTGCCCAGGCCGATAAACCAGGCATCTACCTAGAACCTGATTTCAACCATGTTTGGATTGAGTTCTATATCCCTGGCGTTGGCTGGCTACCGATGGAATCTAACCCCGACGACATCCAGGACGGTGGCCCCTACCCGACGCGCTTTTTCATGGGCCTGCCCTGGTGGCATGTGGAAATGGGCAAGGGCATTCCCTTCGAGAAACTGATTCGCCCGGAGGGGAGCCCAGAGGTCAAGCTGGGGGATCTGGCCGTCAACCACATGCGGTTCCGTATTCTGGGAGAATTGAAGCCCTAATTCTGAGTCTTGACAGACCACTAGGCACCCCATGATCGCTGTGAGCTTGTCGAACCGTCGCTTCCCGTTCACCCTTCGACAAGCTCAGGGCGAACGGGAAGCTCAGGGCGAACGGGAAGCTCAGGGCGAACGGGCAATTGACCAAAATGAGAATTGCGGTTTGATTAGGGCATCTCTGGCAGGATGGCGACGGCGACGCTACTGTCTCCCAGGACGGAATCCGAGCCATCATTCTGGAGGGTTAACGGCCCCACGAGGGGTTCGGCCTCAGGGGGGATGACCGTGGTTGCAGGGAACGCTGCCTCTGGAATGGCTTCTTCTTCATCGACGGTGGCTTTATCGGCCTTGGCTGCGGTCTCCGCTGCTGCCGGGAAGGACGGCTCCGGTTCTGCCAGCGATGGGGCCACAGCGGGCGCAGACTGGAGTGATCCGCTAGGGCTGGGGGCGGGGCTAGGGTCATCGGCCTTCGGATCGGCCTCTAGGGGAGCCGTGGGCGTCGCTGGTACGGTGTCGTTCCAGGCTTCGACCGCTTCAGCATTGAGCGAAGCGGGAGAATCGACAAAACTCCCCAAGAGATCGGGATGGGCTTGGGCTTCCAGGGTGGTCTCTTCTGCCCCGGAACGATTTTGAGGCACGGGCTTAAATTCTTCATCCTGGGGGGATACCTTTGGCCCCCATTCCTGCAAGTCTTGGTGAATTTGCTGCAAATCCAGATCGGGCACCCCTTCAGGCGTCGGTAGCGTGAGGGTGTCATCCGCTTCCCCGGCGGGGATCGCTTCAGGGACGGGATCGCTGGGGGTATCCGCCTTCGCATCTGGGGCAGTTTCCTCTGAGGCTGGGGGAGTGCCCTCCAACATCAGGGTATCCTCGGCCTCGGGGGTCACGAAGGGACTGCTCGGGTCGAGGGATTCAGGGGCGGGCATCGCCGGAGCCTGGAGGTCTAAGACCACCGAGGGCTGGAGGGGGGTCTCAAACTGGGAAGAGGCCGATTGGATGCGATCCAGTACCGTCCGGCCAGCCTCCCCCGACAGCGTGTGGGGCCGCGAGTCGCGGATGCGCACGGGGACAAACTCCACCTGCATCTGATCCTCATGGAGCGACACTTTCAGCATGGCCGAGTCTTGATCTTGCAGGGGTTGGTCGGGCTTGAAGACAAAATCCCCTAGGGAGTAGGCGATCGGTCGTCCTTTGTAGATTTCGCCGCCCTGCACCACGGTGGGATGGTAGCCCACCACCAGATCCGCCCCCTGGTCAATGGCGAGGCGGGCTAGGTTGGTTTGTACAAAATTGGGGGTTTCCTCTAGGTGATCAACCCAGCGGAAATTCACCACAATCCAGTCCACCTGATCCCGAATAGCCTGGATATCCTGCACAATTTCTGGCATGTTCTGGGCATTAAATCCGGCTCGTTCGCGAAACGCGGTTGACTGCTTAAAGTTTTCTAATTCCCGCGCTACAGCGTCGTCCTCAGCCCCGGCCCGCTCCCGCAGGGCACTGGTATCCATGGCGGCGTCGTTGCCACCCATGGCATAGCTCAAGTAGGCAATGCGCTTGCCCTTGACATCCAGAATTTCAGGGCGGCGGGCTTCGACGGCATTACGCCCTGCCCCCACCCGGTATAGCCCACTACTATCCAGGGCCGTGAGGGTCTCAGTTAGCCCCTCAGTGCCATACTGCATCAAGCTACTGTGGGTGAGGTTGACGATATCCACGCCGCTGTCCGCCAACAACTGCGCCGCCTCGGGCCGCAGTTGTTGGCGAAATTCCTCATTGAGGGTCGTGGCGGCTGTGGCCAGAGGGGTGGCCAAATTCACAAGGGACACATCCGCCTGGAAGTAATCCTCCACATCGGCGAAGAAGCCGCCCTCCTTCTCCAGTTGGGCAAAGTCTAGATCCTCTAGGGAAATATCACCCCCAAAGGCTAGGGTCACCTGATCGGGGGGCACCGGGCTGGGCTTGGCATAGGAGATCACCGCCACGGGTTCCAGGGCTGTGTCTACCACGGAAGGCCTTGACCCTGAGGATGGGCGCGGCGGGCGGGGAGCGCTTGCCGGAGTTGCGGTGGCGCTGGTGCTTCTTCCCGCCGGTTCCAGGGATTCTGTCTCTGCCTGCGATCCTAGCGCCAGCCCCGGGGCCGCTGAAGCCTCTGGTGTCAGCCTCAGATCGTCCGCACCGGGGCGAGTTTCCGCTGGGGTTGCCTGGGCCGAGAAGGTGGGCAAACTGGGCGATGGCCCCGACAGCGTCACTTCGAGCAAGCATCCCAAGATAAATGCCGCCGCCGCCGACCCGGTCAACATCAAGGCGCGTAGGGTTTTGAATCGCTGGCCGGTGAGGAGCGCGAAGGGTGTCCGTCGCCGTCGCCGCCGCCGTGCGCGTTGGGCATAGGGAAGCGGAGATCGGGTCATGCGCGCAGCTTGGCGGAGTTGTTCCTGGGCTTTGCGCCGCCGCAGGGCTGGGGTCGAAATCTTGATCCGCTGTTTCCACAGCACGCGCTGCCACCCCACCGGGCGAGCCAAAATATAGATCCCTTCAATCAACTCCGAGTTCAGTTGCCAGATGCGATGGCATAGAAACCGCGTCAGTCGATCTTGAATCGGGGATCGCTCAAACTCCACCGTGAGTTTGAGGCAGCCCGGTCGATCATCCGCCTGCACCTGAACAAAAATTCCCTGGTTCACTAAGGGCTCATTCAGCCACAGCGCCAGGTCCCGGAAATAGCCCGCAGCGGCCCGATCCTTCACGGGGTTGCGGACGACCGGGGACACCGTCGGAGGAAGTTGGGGTTGGGGGATGGGTCGGAGGGGAACAACCGCGCTAATCATGGTGAGACCTGAAGAATAGAAAGAGGCGGAAACTGCCACAATACCTACCGTAAAGCCAACGCTTAGCCGATAGGGCCAAATCTTAATCGGCCATGATAGCCACTTTTTTCAAAAACGATGAACCTTTTTGGCCAAGCACGGCTTTTGCCTGGAACCTGGGGATGCCTAGGGCAGTGTCAAGACAGGGAAGCCTGCGATGACCCCAAGCTTCACTATGACGTTTCATATTCATTGCTTCTAATACATGGGTGATCATACGGATATTGTCGAATTTGACTAGGGGCCTGCCCAAGCAGATTCCGTATTTATCTGGAAGCCTTCGCCATTCTCTTCCTCAGACAATAGACCCAGTTCTGAAGAATGCAGGGCTGTGATAACTAAGGTTCACTTGGGGGCAATTGGGCCTTAGCCAAGTCCGGCCTCATCAGCATTCTCACAGGTAAAAGTGTCCGATCCCAGGGGGCTTTCAGGGGTCGGACACTTTTATTTTTTTGGGGCGCAGTTCACGGGATGGCCGTGGCGGGCGGGCTTGGAAGGTTGGCTTAGCGGGATACTCGCCTTTACGAGAGGACGCACCGTTAGCGATAGTCGGCGTCTTCGGCCTCTTCGTAGGGGTCTGGCTCGCTGGGCTTAGCAGGATTCATTTCTTCTTTAAAGCCCCGTAGGGTTTTGCCTAAGGCCCCACCCAACTGGGGAATTTTCTTTGGCCCAAAAATGAGCAGCGCAACGCCAATCACAATCGCAACCTCGGGCCAACCTAGATTAAACATGGCGACAGCAGTAAATGGACAGGGTGACGAGGCCGAAGCCAGCCGCGATGCTGGCCGAACTCATGCCTAGGTAGGCATTGTCCCACGATTTCCCCAGAGATTCCTAGCCCCCTCGTCCGTCGGGATGAACCGCTTGGGGGGGATTTTACCCGCCTTCTGGGGTATCGCTCTCACCCACAGCACGGATCTAGCCGCTATCCTGATCAAAAACCCTGGCCTTGGATAGCGTTCATCATCATGACCCAACCTTACCAACCGTTGATTGACCAACTGGTGACGGACACCCTAAAGGGCAAAATTCAGTCTAAACAACAGGTGTATCGACGGTTGCAGCAGGAACTAGAACCGGGCTGTGGCGAACTCTTTGAACGGGCCTTGACCCAGGCCCAAGCCCAGGTTGATCAAGGACTGGCGGCGACGGATGAGTTTAAGCAGGCCAAAGCCCAACGACAACAGCGTGCCCTGCGGATGATTGAGGCGGAGTGGCAACGCTGGCAAAGGGAGACCCAGGCGACCGCAGCCCTGGGGGAGATTGTGGCTACGTTGACCCGGGAGCCAGCGGCGGAACGACTGCCTCGGATCTTGGCGGCTTTGGATGCGAACCGGGCTCAGCCGCTGGACGGGGACCAACTCAGGCAACTGGCCCAAGCCCTCCGCCAAGCCACGGATTCCGAGGACGCCTCTGGCCCTACCCTAGCCGATTTAGCCCAAGGGTTAGACCAGGGGATGGCCACATGGCAAGGGCTGCAAACGGAGGTGGTGGGCTGGATCTTTGCGTCTGGTCAGTCGGTTCTGGGGTTTGGTCATGGCCGGGAGCCGCAAGGGCCTTGGCATTTTTGGAGCCAACATGCCACTCTGCCCTCCCTGCGGTATCTGTTTGAAGACTTAGCCTTACATCAAAGCGTTACCGCTGCCGGACTATCGGCTCCCCTCCTCACCGCTGATTGGGTGGCCTGGGTGGTGGTGCTGCAACGGTTGCAGCGGGCCTTAGTGACGTGGTTTGACCAGCAACCCTACGACCCCAAGGCCGGGAAGCGCCTCTCGATTGCGACCTTTCTCAGCTTTGCTGTTCTGTGGAGCCACATTGCAAACCGGCTAGGGCAACTCGGCCAAACCACGCTGTCTCAGGGCAGTTTTCAGGTGGTAATCCAAGGCCTACGGCAGTTTGCGAACCAGCCCTATTTCCCCCTCTATGGCGGCCTGTTTACGGCCCTGGCGGGGGAACCCCTGCAAACCCTGTTGGACTATCTCGATCAGCCCCTTCAGCAGGTGCCCAATACGGCGACAAAGGGGCGCATTCTCACGCTGCTGGGCTATTCTCAGCGGGCCATGGGCAACCATGCCCAGGCGGCGGCCTTCCATCAGCAAGCCCTCGCCATTGCCCGCGAGGCCCAGGATAGCCTGTGCGAGATTGCTAGCCTCAACCATCTCAGTCGTACCGCTGTGGCCCAGCAAGATTACGAGACGGCCCTCAGCTACAGCCAGCGCGCGTTAATCTTGGCTCGCCAGCAGGGAGACACCCTCGGTCAAGCCAATGCCCTTGCCAATCTGGGCTATAGCCAGGTGGCCCAGGGGCAGGGCCAGTTGCTAGAGCCGGAAGCCTATGAAGCGGTGATCGGCTATCTGGAACAGGGGGTCAAGCTCTCGGCCCAAGTGGGGGATCGGCCCAGTCAGGCCCTCTGTGCCAATAGTCTCGGCATTGCCCACCTCAAGATCGGACAGCCCGAAAGGGCCATTACGACCCTGACAGAGGGATTGCAGGTGGCCCAGGCGATTGGGGATCGCTTCCTGGTAGCCTCCAACTTGACCCATCTGGCGGTGGCCTACCAAACGGCTGGGAACTGGGAACAGGCGATTCTTCGGGGAAGTCTGGGGATGTACCTATTCAACCAAATGGGATCCGAGGACTGGCGACCCGCCGCCGCCCTCCTCAGCATTCTCTACGGCCAACTGGGGCCAGAGGTTTTTCAGGCGACCCTACAAACCCAGCGATCTCCCATCATCGCCACCATTGGCGTCGATGGCTACGACTATCTGCTGCCGTTGCTGCTCCGGTACCGGGAGGGGCTCACAGATCCTTGAGACCCCTCTAGCGTTGCCCCACCGCCCCTAGCCAAACCAGTTGGAAACCCTAGCGGCTTCCTGGGTGAGGCAGTGGTTGGCACAGGCCGTAGCGATCGCCTCCCGGTCAGGATAGGTTTCTCCAGAGATGGGCTCGGCGTGGATCACCGCCTGAAGCCCCTGCTGAATCAGGTGATCAATATGGCGATGCTGTTCGCGGGAATAACATTGGGAGGGGGTGCCCATCTGCCGGATGGCGTCTTGGTCTAGGGTGACGTAGATCACAGGCAAACGCCGCAGAACGTAGGCGGTGAGGCGTTGTCGCAGATCGGTCATATCGAGATCTGTCCCCGGGCTGAGCGAGGTTGGGTCACGCAGAACCGTCTCAATTTTGGCTACGACAATCGGGAGCGTTAAATTGACGATGACTTGGGACATGGCAATGACTCCACAGGTGTCTAGGGCACGGCAGTTGGGGCAAGGTTCCCTGGTCGGATGGGGTGAAGTCGAGAGGCAATCGCCAGCTAAAGTCCAAGGCAACCGTGACCAGGAGTTTAGGAGTAGACGCTAACGCATCATCACCCTAGGAGGGCAATGCACCCAGGAAGGCGGAAACGGGATAGGGATCACGTGATTCGACGGAGTAGGCTGAGTTTTAAGCCTATGGAAAAATAGGAACACCTCTATCATGGCGAATATGAGTGATCAATCTACCTATGTTTTAAAGAAAAAATATTTCCTTTCCCAAAAGACCGTGAAGTCGATCAAAAATGACGGATTTCTTTATTCTTTTTAATCTCTTTTTAGAGTCAGCGGTCGTGGATATTGACAAAGTATGAACGGGGCGAGCATAACTCCCTCCAAACTCTCCGCTCAAACTCTCCGCTCAAACGCGCCAGCGATAGAGGACGGAATCTTCCTCGGAGGGCTCTAGTTTGACGGTGACGTCTGGCGTCCAATCCTCCATATCAAACTGGTGGGAAATAATGCGGGATCCGGGCTGGAGTTGGCTGAGCAGATGGGGGCGCAGCCGCAGGTTGAGGTGGGGTAATAGGTAAATCAAGACCACCGTCGCCTGTCGTACATCGGCTTCAAACAGGTTGCCCTGAATAAAGCTGAGCCGATCTCCCACCCCTGCGGCGTCAGCATCGAGGCGAGCTTGGGCCAGCAAGTCGGGGTTGATATCCACGCCAACGCCCCTGACGCCGTAGACTGACGCCGCCTGAATCAGCAGCCGACCATCGCCACAGCCGAGGTCGTAGACTCGATCCGATGGGGTCAGTTCGGCCAAGGCCAGCATCGCCGCAACGGCATCTGAGGGGGTGGGGATGAAGGCAATATCGGGACGAGGGTGGGGCATCGCCTAGGCCTTGCGACTGGCCCAGTGGGCCTGGACTTCCGGTAGGCTAAACAGCGCTGTAAAGGCGATGCCATGCTTGGCATAGAGGTCTGATCCCCCCTGTTGCCGATCCACGAGGGCTAGGATTTGGTTGACTTCATAGCCCGCCGCCTGGAGTCGATCCACCGCCTTCAGGGCCGATTGTCCGGTGGTGACAACATCCTCTAGTACCGTGATCACGCTTCCCGCCGGTAGGCTCACCCCTTCGATATAGGCTTTGGTTCCGTGGCCCTTCGCCTCTTTGCGGATAATCAGCGGGAACAGTTGCCGTCCGCCATACATGGCCACCAGACTGACGGTGGACACCATGGGATCGGCCCCTAGGGTTAGCCCTGCGACGCCGATCACCTCTGGGCCAATCTGATCCAGCATCAGCCGCCCCATCATCAACGCTCCCTGGGGGTGCAGGGTGACCAGTTTGCCATTGACGTAGTAGGTGCTGCGCTGCCCAGAGGTGAGCACAAAATCCCCCTCTTGGTAGGCCCCTTGGCACATGAGATCAAGCAGGGCCAGCCGCAAATCCCCCAATTCCATCTGGATGAGATCGGGGCCGTTGTCATGGGGAGAGCAGTTGGGGATGGGGTTGGCCATGGGACGTTGGGGGTGGGAAGGGCAGCGACGGGGCTTTATTACTTTAAAGGGCGATCGCTTCCGTAACAATACATCGGAAAACCTGTGCCGCTTTCCAACCTTTGCGATATAAAGGGGGTGAAGGAGTGTGCTCAAAGACCTCTGGTTGCGCCCCGACAGCGGGTTATTCGGTCACAATCACATCCACTGTTCTGTAAGGTTCTGAGGAGGCATGGCTATGGCCATTCGAT
Organism: Leptolyngbya sp.; assembly: GCA_035285305.1. Lineage (GTDB taxonomy): Bacteria > Cyanobacteriota > Cyanobacteriia > Phormidesmidales > Phormidesmidaceae > Nodosilinea. The sequence goes on along the minus strand of JAYKHF010000026.1, from coordinate 4,363 downwards.
TAGTGCAGATTTCCGGCATGGCAAGCCTGATGGCGGCCACCCTCGCTTTCGCCCCAGCGGTTTCGGCCCAAGAGATGGAGACCCAACTGCCGACCATCCCAGATGCCTTTGAAGACCTCATGACCAACTACTCCGGGGATTTTTTCAGCAATCGTACCATTGGTCGTCAGGGGGCTAGAATTGCGGGTTTTGGTTTCCCCGAAAAAGAACTGGAGTGGGATGGGAACGCGACTTCCGGGGTTTTCCGTGAGTTGATGCTGCTGCAAACCACCGTAGACCCCACCCTGCGCGTGCCCGATTTGGCGACTCCCTACACCTCCTCCCTGCTCACCATGCCCAGCACGCAAAGCCCCTTAGTGGGTACCGAGTTTATCTTTGAGCGTTTCTAGCCTTGGCCTGTAGGTCGTCCTACGCCTAGGCGGTGATCTGCCTGTTCTTTGACACCACCGATGGCTCCACAAATGTTAGGCCGTTGGTGGTTGTTCTATGGGAGAACGCGGGGAGCATCGCCAAAGGGGCAGGCCGTGGGGTAAGTTTATCCCTGGGATGCCGGATTCCCAAGCCGAGGGAGCCCCCCTGATCGGGTGACTCTCCTCCGGCGATCACCTGTTTGGAACAACCCCATGCGCGTTATTTTTCCTCGCCCAGGAACGGCTCGCCCCCTCTCACCCCACCTTCAGCGCTTTGCGACGGGGCTGGGGCTGGGGCTGATTTTGGCGATTTGTCTGGCCTGTTCCCAGCGGCTGCTTTTGTCTACCGATCTGACGGCGACGGATGCGGCGGCGATGGCGGCGGTGAGCCCAGGGGGTGGCCCAGCGATGGAAATGTCTGCATCGGAAGTAGGACAAGCGGTGCCGGGGGTTCTGGCTGCTGCGACGGAGGCCCCAGCGAGGGTTGCCAGTGCAGGCCCAGGGGGGCTGTATATCCCACCCCGGAAGGACATGCGCCTGGTGGTGATCAGCGACCTTAACAGTGCCTATGGTTCCACCGACTATGATCCCGAGGTGGATCAGGCCCTGGCCCTGATGCCCTTTTGGCAGCCGGATCTGGTGCTGTGTAGCGGCGACATGGTGGCCGGACAGCAGCGTTCTCTCACGGCGGGCCAAATCCAGGCCATGTGGCAAGCCTTTGACGATCACGTGGCCGCCCCCCTGCGGCAGCAGGGTATCCCCTTTGGGTTTACCCTGGGCAACCACGATGCCTCCAGTGCCCGGGGAGACCATAACCAGTTCCTCTTTCAGCAAGACCGCGACCTGGCCTCCGCCTACTGGCAGGCCGCCGCCCACGATCCGGGCCTCACCTTCATTGACCGTACGGACTTCCCTTTCTTCTATACCTTCGAGCAAAACGGCATCTTCTTTATGGCCTGGGATGGTTCCTCCAGCCAGATCCCAGCGGACAAGCTGGCCTGGGTTGAAGCGGCCCTCTCCAGTGATGCGGCTCAATCGGCTAAGGCCCGCATGGTGATTAGCCATTTGCCCCTCTATGGGGTTGCGCAACGGCGCGATCAACCGGGGGAGGTGCTGGCCAATGCCCCTAGGCTGCAAGCCCTCCTAGAGCGCCATGGGGTTCATACCCTGATCAGCGGCCACCATCACGCCTACTATCCGGCTCACCGAGGCAACTTGCAACTGCTCCATGCTGGGCTGCTGGGTTCTGGCCCCCGTCCGCTGATTGACGGCACCCTAGCCCCCTGGAAGGCTCTCACGGTTATCGACATTGACTTCGCTGATCCGGATCTCACCACCTACACCACCTACGACATCCAAACCCTGCGCCGAGTGAGTGACACCGAACTCCCGCGTTTTTTGGTGAGTCACAATGGTCTGATCCTGCGCCGCGACGTGCCCTACAGCGACCTCACTCCCACCGACAAGGCCCGCTGCCAAGCCCGCCTAAACCCCGTGCTCTGCATGGCTGACTATCCCAGCCTCCCCTTGACAATCCGCCCCTGGCGACCTACCTACGCCGCCTAGACGCGGGGGCGACAGAGGGTCAGCGGCTAAATTCCCTGGAGCCCTCACCCCCAGCCCCAGCCCCAGGGGGAGAGGGGAGCTAGAAAGGCTCAACGGCCCTCTTCTGGGAGAAGACGGTCTGCCGTCCTGACTCTTAAGATACAAGGGTGGAGCTTGATTCCCGTTAGGGTGGGTCAGCGTCGAAGCCGGAAGCCGGTTTCTAACGATTGAAGTCCTGGCTGATCCCGAACTCAGGTTCCGTGGGGTGGGAGTTCTGAGAGCAGGCTTTATGAATAGGCTTTATGAATAATTGATGCAAAATGCTATGCCGCCTCAAGGTCGCCCGATCGATGGGGCATCCTGAAGCACAGGTAAGCATCCCGATGATTCACCATGGAGGACCTATGGAACGAAGACGAGTCTTACAAGGCTTTGCCCTAGGGAGTGCTGGAGTTGCCTTGGGCCTAGGCGGCACAGCCTTATATCAAGCGCTGGCTGGGGAAACCGAACACCACTGGGGCTATGTGGGCGAAACGGGGCCTGAACATTGGGGAGAACTGTCCCCAGAGTTCCAGGTTTGCGGGCTGGGCCGAGAACAATCTCCCCTGGATTTACGCCATCCCATCCCGGCCACCCTCAGCCCCATTACCCTGAGCTATCATCCCGTTCCCCTCACCCTGTTGAATAATGGCCACACCATTCAGGTCGCCATTGACGACGATGCTCGCGGCGGCAACACCCTCGAGCTAGACGGGAAACGCTACACCCTGCGGCAGTTTCACTTCCACCATCCCAGCGAACACACCGTGGATGGAACCGCCTTCCCCATGGAACTTCACTTGGTGCACAGCCACCCGGATGGTAGCCTCGCTGTCCTGGGCGTCTTAATCCAGGAAGGGAGCGAAAACCCTAACCTCAGGCCCATTTGGAACGTCATGCCTGCCCGCACCAGCGAGGCCCGGACGGTGGCCCATATCCGCATTGACCCCCATGATTTGCTCCCCCCGGAGGGCGATACCTTCCGCTACTTCGGATCGCTGACCACACCGCCCTGCTCAGAAATTGTGTCTTGGGTGGTGTTCCAATCCCCCATTGAGGCGTCTCGCTTCCAAATTGAGCGGTTTGCCCGGATCTTCCCTAACAATGCTCGCCCTGTGCAGGCCCAAAACCGCCGTGTGGTGCTGGAGTCTGATGGTTAAAGCCGAATTAAAGGAACCCCTCCCCCGTGAATCATTCTTCCCCCCCTGCTGCGGCCCAGGCTCAACCCATTTTGTGGGCTCAGGTGGGCGGGTTGGCCCTCGTCCAGGGTGCCATCACCCTCAGTTGGGTGATCTACAACCTCTACCTGGGGGCCTTGTTGACTGGGCTGGGCTTTCCCCAGGCTTGGGCAGCGGCCCTGCTGGTCTTTGAAAACCTGCTGGGCGTGGTGATGGAACCCCTCATGGGTACTTTCTCCGATCGACAGCAGCACCTGATGGGTACCCGCTTTCCCCTGGTGGCCCTGGGTGTTGTCCTCTCGGCGGGGCTGTTCTTTTTCATCCCCACGGCCCTGATATGGGGGCAAAATGCGGTGCTGCGCTGGTTGTTGCCGCTGGTGCTGGTGGCCTGGGCCTTGGCGATGACCCTGTTTCGCAGTCCGGCCCTATCGTTGCTGGGCCGCTATGCCTTTCGGACAAAGCTGCCCCAGGCCGCCAGTCTGCTCACCCTGGTGGGGGGCTTGGCCGGAGCCCTAGGGCCGTTCAGCAGCCAGTGGATTTTAAGCCTGGGGCCGGGGGTGGCCTTTACGGTGGGGTCGCTGGTGCTGCTGGGAGCCATGCTAGCCCTGCGGCGGGTGGGGCCAGATCAAACCCTGTCCTCGCCGACCACGTCAGGCCCGAGCCCCCAGCCCGAACCTAGCCTGTCCATCGCCAAACTCGCGCTGGTCTTTGGGACTGGGGTCGGCGTCAGCCTGGGCTTTCGGATGATGCTGACCACCTTCCCCGCCCTCCTGAAACAACAGGTGCCCAACGCCAACGTCGCGGTCACCATGGGCCTCGTGTTCCTGGCCCTAGCCTCCACCGCCCTGCCAGCGGGTGCCCTAGCCACCCGCCTAGGCAACCGTCGCGCCATGGTGACTGGTCTGGCCCTGTTGGCCCTGCTGGCCGCTGGGATGCTCGCGGTGCACAGTACCGCCATGGGCCTCGCTGTTGCGGTGTTCCTTGGCGGGGCCTTCAGCCTCGTGGCCAACGGTACCATGCCCTTTGCCCTGTCGATGGTGCCCGCCAGCAAGGCCGGACTGGGTACCGGCATTTACTTCAGTGGCGGTGCCCTGGCCATGAGTCTGTGGGGGCTGATCCTCGGGGGCGATCGCCTTTCGCCCGGGTGGAGTGCTCTGCTGACGGCCCTGGCCTTTTTGGGGGCGGGGCTAT
>JAYKHF010000025.1:0-16555 GCA_035285305.1 Leptolyngbya sp. | reverse complement strand
GCAACAACAGCCAGGACAGGCGACGGCGGATCAGAACACGGAGGAGGCGAGGCATGGGGCAGTCACAGAAGAGGACGGGGCTTGCTGCATTCTACCCTGCCCTTTTCGGCGTCTGTAGACTAACCTGAGCTCGGGATCAGGTCAGCGTCGAAGCCGGAAGCGGGTTTCGGTCGAAGCCCTAATGCTTAGGCTGGACACTGCCCTAGAATAAATCCAGATCGGTGACGGCTCCTCGGCTGCTGGAGGACACCAGTTTGGCGTATTTTGCCAAAACGCCCCGTTGGTAGCGAGGAACCGGGGGAACCCACGCCGCCCGCCGCTGGGCCAGGTCGTCCTCGGAGATGTTCAGTTGCAGCAGGTTTTGGTCGGCGTCGATGGTGATGGGGTCGCCTTCCTGCACCAGGGCAATGGTGCCGCCCACGGCAGCCTCAGGGGCCACATGGCCCACCACCATGCCGTAGGTGCCGCCGGAGAACCGTCCGTCGGTAATCAGCCCCACGGAGTCGCCCAGCCCCGCCCCGATGATGGCCGAGGTGGGAGCTAGCATTTCCCGCATTCCAGGGCCACCCTTGGGGCCTTCATAGCGCACCACCACGATGTCACCGGCCACGATTTTCTTGTCTAGAATGGCCCGCAGGCATTCTTCTTCAGACTCAAACACGCGGGCAGGGCCAGTAATCCGCCGATTTTTGACCCCCGTGAGCTTCGCCACGGCTCCTTCCGTGGCCAGGTTGCCCTTGAGGATGCCCAGGTGGCCGATGGGGTACATGGGGTGGCTGAAGGGCCGAATCACATCTTGATCGGCACGGGGTTCAGCGGGGATGTCCGTCAGCAGTTCTTCGATGGTTTGCCCGGTGATGGTGAGGGCGTCACCGTGGAGTAGGCCGTTGACCAACAACATTTTCATCACCTGGGGAATGCCCCCCGCCCGGTGTAGATCGGTGGCTACGTAGCGACCGGAGGGCTTGAGGTCGCACAGTACGGGCACCCGTCGCCGGATGGTTTCAAAGTCGTCTAGGGTCAACTCCACACCGATGGCGTTGGCAATGGCGAGTAAGTGCAGCACCGAGTTGGTGGATCCGCCCACCGCCATAATCACGGAAATGGCATTTTCAAAGGCTTTGCGGGTGAGAATCTGGCTGGGCAAAATTTGGTTGCGGATCGCATTCACCAGCGCCTCAGCGGATTTTTCGGTGCTGTCGGCCTTTTCCCCATCCTCGGCGGCCATGGTCGAGGAATACATGAGGCTCATGCCCATGGCTTCAAAGGCTGAGGACATGGTGTTGGCGGTGTACATGCCGCCGCAGGATCCCGCCCCCGGGCAGGCGTTGCGCTCCACGCCGATCAGCCGTTCTTCACCAATTTTCCCGGCGCTATATTCGCCCACCGCTTCAAAGGCGCTGACCACGGTGAGGTCTTCCCCCTCGTAGTGACCTGGTTTGATGGTGCCGCCGTAGACAAAAATGGCCGGAATGTTCATGCGGGCCATGGCAATCATGGCACCGGGCATATTTTTGTCGCAGCCGCCAATGGCCAACACGCCGTCTAGACTTTGGCCGTTGCACACCGTTTCAATGGAGTCGGCAATCACATCGCGGGACACCAGGGAGTACTTCATTCCTTCGGTGCCCATGGAAATCCCATCGCTAATGGTGATGGTACCGAACAGTTGGGGCATCCCTCCAGCGGCGCGAACCCCAGCCTCGGCGCGGCGAGCCAGCCCGTCTAGGCCCATATTGCAGGGGGTGATGGTGCTAAAGCCATTAGCCACGCCCACAATGGGTTTTGTGAAGTCATTATCCCCAAAGCCCACCGCCCGGAGCATGGCCCGGTTGGGGGTGCGCTGGACACCCTGGGTGACGACTTGACTTCTACGGTTGTCAGGCATGATCTATCCTCTAGGAGCAATAACGTTAATATTTCTATCCCACAGGGTTAAATTTTCCCTCAAAATTACGACCATAGAAGAATCCCAGGCAATTTATTTCGCTACCTTTTATTGCGCTACCTTGTCTGGGTTGCCGCCTGCCCTCCAGTTCCCGGTCTGCTTTCTGTTCTGTCCGTCGTTACGTTAGAAACCTCCTTTGGCTAATCCGTTGGACTCCTCCCACTCCCACCTCCCGGTGCCGCCACCGCCCACCGAGATGACCCCTGACATGCTCCTAGATCGCTATGCCCAGGGCGAGCGAGACTTTCGCAGTGTCCAAATTGTCGGGGGAAACCTGGCCGAACTCGACCTGAGCGGAGCAAACTTCCGACAGGCCGTACTGCGAGGCTGCAACTTTTCCCAGGCTAAGCTGATCGGCGTTAACTTCCGGGAAGCCAAGCTGGCCGACACCAACTTCTACCAGGCCAACCTCACCCTCAGTAACTTTATTGGGGCTGACCTCACCGAGGCTTCCTTGGTGGAGGCGAATCTCAGTGAAGCGGGGATGCGCAGCGTCAACCTGATCCGCACGAACCTCAGTCGGGCCATCCTGCGGGAGGCCAACCTGAATGAGGCCACCTTTGACCATGCGGTGCTGCCCCATGCCAATCTCACGGAGGCTAGCCTCAGCCGCGCCAAAATGCTAGGGGTGGCCATGCCCCATGCCATCCTCGACCACGCGAACCTCACGAGCGCCCTCATGAACGGCATCGGCCTGGAGGAGGCGACCCTGGTGGAAGCCCTGCTCAGTGGAGCCACCCTCGAGGGGGCCAATCTCCAGGGGGCCGACCTCAGCCGTGCCAAGATGACCGGATCGCACTTGGTCAACGTCAATCTCTCTCGGGCCAACCTGCGCGGCACCAACCTGAGCTGGAGCACCCTACGCGGGGCCAATTTGCGCGGGGCCACGCTCTATCGCACGAAGCTGTGCTGGACGAACCTCAGTGGGGCCGACCTCACTGACGCCGTGATGATCAACGCTAAGTTAGACTACGCCAACCTGCGCCACACCGATGTGCAAGGCACCGTTCTCCCCGACGGCTTTACCCGCTAGGGGATTGATCGATCCATATCCGCGAGGTCTCGGACCGCATGGCCCTTGGGGCAGCGGCATCGCCTAGACCCGTTAGGGCAGCAGGGCTGGGTGAGGTGGGGCTGGCCTAGGCCAGGGCTGAGGGGGGGAACCCAAGGGGCTAAAGGCGGGCGCAGCGGGGGGGCGGTAGGTGATCATCCGGCGCTGAAGGTGGTGAAGCTGATCCTGCCACAGCATGGCTTGCAGCCGCAGCAGCGATGGCCCATAGCCCATGCGATTGGTCTGGGGTGAGACGGCGGGGCGGTGTAGCCCAGGCCAAGCCACGATCTGCGGCGGTAGCGATTGATTGAGCCCCAGCCCCAGTTCCGGAGTGGAAAAGGCCTCGGCATAGTGCGGCGATAGAAACCCCGCATAGGCGGTGGCCTGATCGGTATTCTGGAAAATGAAGCTGAGGCTCATGCCCTTCAAAAACAGCCTCAGGTTGCTGGTGCTGGCATCGGGCAGCGCTGGCATAAAGGGGATGGCTTGCAAGTTGGGATTGAGGTTTTCTGGGTCCCCCACACTCAGGTGGGATGCCCCCATGGCCGTGATCAGATACTTTGGCCCCGCGAGTTGGCTGTAGGGGCCAAGCTGCTGGGCGGCCATCGGCGTGACGCTGTCTAGGGTGCCAGCCACCATCAGGGTGGGAACCTGCACCTGGGTGAGGCCAGATTCTCCAAACAGGATTCCGGTTAAGGGATTCGCCAGAATTAACTGGCGAATGCGAGGATCGCGCAGGTTGGCATACTTCACCGGGAGATCGAGGGCTGCGCACTGAAACCAGTCCGAGGGGGATAGGCGCACCGGATTCACCTGTTCACAGGCCTGATCCAAGAGCCGCAAATCGAGGGGTGCCCTTGCTAGGGCTAGCCCCGTATAGCCGCCTAGGGAGTGACCAATTAGGGTCACCTGGTCGGTGTTGAGCCGCCCCCGCAGGCTATAGGAGTGGCGGTTCAGGCCTGCCAAGCGATCTAGGACGTAGGTGATATCCCGAGGGCGATCCAAAAATTCCGTGGCGGGAAGCACGCGGCTGCCCGGGGAGGATTTAGATAAATCCGAATCCGGTAATGACAGCAGCGCCGCCACATTGCTGCCGGGATGCTCCACCGCCACCACCGTCAGCCCATGGGAGGCCAAGTGCTCTGCCAGGTAGGCCAAAAACCGTCGATCTGCCCCAAACCCATGGGAAATGACCACCAGAGGCCCCTGGGTAGACCGACTCCAATAGATATCCACCGGAATACTGCGGTCTCTGGATCGATCCTGAAACCGCAAGGCCCATTGCTCTACCTCCGCTGGGCCAGTGGAGAAGGGGTTGAGAGCGCTAGGGGGTAAAGCTTCGTCCGCTGAGACTTCCATGTCTTGCCGCAGAATTTGCCCCAGCAGGCGACTTTCCCGCTGGGCCAGATAGAACTGAGAGGCCCAAGCCATCCAGGCCCCTACATCCACCTCCAGGGTGGGCTGGGGAATCTGCTGTAGCACAGCCATCAAGGTTGGGCTGGTCTCCGCCTGCGACACCTGCTCTAGGGCTTTCTGGAGATCCTCTGGGGTGAGGTTAGGGACAAGGGCTTCCAGGGTGGTCAGCAGTGGAGCCCCCCCCGGGGTATGCAAAATTTCATCCAGGATGACCTGGCCCACCGCCGGGTCAACGGCCAATTCATTCTGGAGGGTGGCCCGCACCTGTGCGTTCAAGAAGGGCCGATACAGCCACAGGCTCGGGGGCAATGCTCCCGTGGTCGCAAAGGTTTCTAGATCGGCGACTTGAACGGTTTGCGTTAGCGCTCCCCACCGCAGCCGAACCGACTCGGCAGCTTCCACCCGCTGCCCCCCCAGCCCCCCAGCCAGCCAGCCCATGAGCCCCGCCATGACCATGACCCAACGCCGGGATCGATGACGATCATGGGAGCAAGAATGGCGGTAGAAGCTCAGCACAATCACCACGCTAGCGGAGTAGGGAATCGAATAGGGGACGGTGGTTAAGCGCCAAGGGTGACGACGTATCCCCATTTTCTCTGTGGATCAGCTTAATCTAAACCACCCTGGAACAGGGGATCCGAGGATGAATTGTCAAGTTTCGTTGCATGGTAGCCCCCGTCTCGGCTGGGCCATCCCGTCCGCCGCTTCCCGGCCATCGGGGGAATCTCCGGATGCTAGGGATTATCGCTATGATCAAGGCGAACCAGCCTAGATCCACCCATCGCTAGCCCACCGCCGATCTGCCGACCCTCCTATTCTGAGACTTCGTTGACCGTCCTACCCCCAGGTGCCTGACGCCATGACCAATCCCAAACCCTCCTCAAAGGACGATTTTTTGTTTCCGCGCAGCAAATACTGGGGTGAGTTTAGCCCCCAACATCTGGCCTTCAACGCCAATCTTCAGGAATTTGCCCAGCGAGTGTCGTTCATCTGCAACCTGGAAACCGGGGGGAAAATTCCGCCGAAGCAAGCTTACCAAGAGATCAAGCGCCTGTGGAAAGACCTCAAGCGCTCTAAAGCTAACCTCATCGACCCAGGCTCAACGGCTGGGGGATCTACGGGTTCACCCCCCGACCCGCCCTAGATACCGAGGGAGGGGATTGGGCTCCCAATGGGGTCACTCACAAATGGGGTTACTCACAAATGGGGTCACTCAAAGACGGGATCGCCTCACCCATGAGTGCCCAGGGTCATGGCGATCAGTCGGTGAACTAGGCCGCTGGGGCTTCTAGCCAGCCAGCACTCAGGATCACCGTCAGCCCCATAAACAGGGCCGTCAGTGCCCAGGTGACACGGTTTAGGGTCGTTTCAGCGCTTTTGGTACTGGTGAACAGTTGCGCCTGCCCCCCCAAGCCCCCTAGGCCATCCCCCTTAGGGCTATGGAGCATGACGAGGGCCGTCAATCCCAAGGCCGAGATCAGCCACAGCACTTGCACAATAGTTTTGACGATCATGGGCGCGTTCCGTTTTTCATATCCAGTGACAGCATCCAGCCTGGGAACAGGCTTCGCCGGAACAACGAGAGTTTGAGTCCAGCGTTCCCATTCTAAGCTGATTTCTCGACCCGATTCCCAAGGCCCCAAGAAATGGCAGCCATTCTCAGAATGATGTTCCGACGGAGAAAGCCCATCCGGGGAAGTGCAGGGTCACGCCTTTTCCCCATAGGGGACGCTTGGCGAACGACCAGCCCAGGGCCGAGGGAATCAGGGTTGCAGGCCCCAAGCCCTTTTGAGGGCGCTCAGGCGATAGTAGGCGGCTTTGGGCTGTTGGTTACGGTTAAGTAAGCCACCAAAGGGCCAGAAGGTGCCCTGGTCGGAAAAATCCCACCAAGTGGCGGCTTCAATTTCAGGTTTGCTGTAGGCCAGGGTGTAGATTTGCTCCACCCAGTCGGCCTGGACGGCTTCGCTCCAGGGGGCGTGCCAGAGCCCCTGGGCTTCCCCGAGGGAGGATTGCTCATCCAGACCAGGGGCGGAGGAGGTGGCCATTTCGGTGATGTGGATGGGTTTGCCGAGGGCGATGAAGCGGTCTAGCATACGGTCAATCTCGAACATATCTTGATCGGGGTAATAAAGCTGGAGGCCAATCACCTCGAAGTCAATGTTGGCCGCCAAACAGGCCCGCAGATATTGCAGCGGACTGCGTTGGGGTGGGCCATAGATAGCGACGTTGCGCGCCCACAGACAGCAGCTATTCACAATACGCTTCACGGTGGGATGTCCTTCCCTCGCGGCTTCGCAGGCCAGGTGGGTCAGTTCGATGAGTTGGTCTGGGCTGTAGTCCAGATCGTTGCTCCAGGGAACATGGTGGGCTTCGTTGATCACGTCATAGGCGGGAATGCGATCCCCGTAGCGGCGGGTAATCGTGAGAATGCGCTGGCGGATGGCTGTTTTTACCTGATCGTAGGTCATGGGGCGCACCCAGTCAGGAATGCCGATCTCGTGGAACCATACCAGGGGATGGCCCTTGGGTTGAATCCCCTCCGCCCTTAACCAAGCCACCTGCTGATCTAGGGTCGTATCGTTAAATTGCCCCGGATCAGGCTCGAAGGGTTGCCAGTAGAAGGGGACGGTGGCGGTATCAAACAGGGCGCTAAAGTAGCGGTCGTAGGTGGCCCCCAGATGGGGATGGCCAAAGGCATTGCACCCGAATTGAAAGGAGGGACGGGGCGCTGTGCGGGCAATGCGCTGGCGAGCACGGCTGAGGGCGATTTCTTCTCCAGCCCATAGGCTTTCCCGCAGGGACTGATCCCAGAGGGCCACTTGATGCGCCCGATCCGGTGCTTGGTTCCCCCGCTGGAGGAAATGCTCAGCCTTGTGCAGGCGATCTGCAATGGCTTGGGGGATACCATAGCCCTGTCGCCGCCACTGGGCCACGGCCTGGTTCACCCGGTGCAAACGGTCACGGGCAAAGGCGGCATTCAGTACGAGGGGAAAATCTGCCGGGGTAAACCCGCGTCCCTGATGATCGGCATAGAGGGTGACATCCCCAAACCCTTCGACCGGCAGTTGCAGCGCCAGGGCAAAGGGGGCCGACGTTGGCGGACGTAGCCAAACCTGTCCTGGTTCAATCCGTCGTTCTGGATTGGGCAAAGGTTCATGGTCTAGATCTAGGCTGTAAAGCTGTTGCAACCGATCCGCCGAAACGGGTACACCATCCGGGCGGTAGGCCAGGATTTCCAAAAACTCGCCCTCGGCCCAGGCAAGGCGTGTGCTCAAGTCATGGACGATGGGGGGCACCAAGAGGCTGCCCGTGGCGGTGCGGAGAAAAGATCGGCGTTCCATGGGGTGAGGCTGACGGTGGGGAGGCGAAGGGGGGAATGGGGGGCTAGACCCGAAGCGTCACACCGAGGTCACGGAGGCCGCTAGGGCAAAAAGCGGTCTAGGGCCGCCTTCAGGTCGGCAATTTCGTCATCAATGTTGCCGACCTCAGCGGCGCGGCTGATGCATTCTGTCAGATGCTCGTCCAAAATCAGGCGGGCCACGCGATCTAATGCACCCCGCACCGCCGCAATTTGCACCAAGACATCCGGGCAGGGACGACTCTCCTGCACCATGGTTTTGATGCCCCGCAGGTGCCCCTCAATCCGAGACAGGCGATTGACTAGGCGGCGTAGGGATTCTGGATCATGGACATGGGGATGGGCGATGCTGTGACCGTCGCCGCCTGCCTCAACATCGGCTAGAACATCCTGGGAATGGGAATGGGAGTCGTGCAAGGGCTTAGGGAATCTCAGGGGGTAAGTGAAACCATCAAAAAGGCTAGGGCAGGGCACCCCTGCTAGGGCTCGGCTTGGTAGCCCGACAGTTGGGCTAAATCGTCTAGGGATTTCACGCCGGGATAAAGTTGGCCATTGATTTCCCAGGTGGGATAGGCCTGAATGCCCTTAGCGCTACAGAGATCGGGCTGGGCGTTCTCCCCGTCCGCTGCACATTCGACGTAGGGCACCTGGTCAATGGCATCGCCAAACATGGCCTTTTGGTCAGCACAGTGGGGGCACCAGTAGGCTCCATACATGGCGCTGCCCGTAGCCGCAAGATGCTGGGCTAAGGCAGCTTCAGGGGTTGGAGCTAGGATAGCGCTGGCTTCTCCAATCGGGGCCGAATCAACCGATGGAACGTCGCTAGGGCCACAGCCGATGACGAGAAGCGCCATTAACACCAAGCTGACGCCCCGTACATAGGAGCCTAACCCGTGAATCATCGGTGTCGTCATCGCTGTCTTCTCCCCCGCCGCAGGTGCTCAAGTCTTTAGCCAATATAGCGTTACCCCATCGATCCTGGCTGGATTCATCGACAGTTCCCCCGGAGATGCCCCCGGTCAAAAGTCTTGGCTTAAGGCCGGGATGGGTTGGGGATTCCTGGCCCCATAGATGGGGGTAGTGTTGCCATTGGTAATGGTGAGCACCTGGGGCGGTGTGGCATCGGCGGGATAGACCAGATCGACCGCCAGATCACGGCGGCCCCCGGGGGGAATCGTCAGCCGTAGCAGAGGGTCGCCTTCTTGCCCTCGGCGCTGTACGAGGTGAACGTAGTGGGTTTGTTCAAGCCCCATTTGATTTTTAAACCGCAGGCGCACGGTACCTCGGAAGAAAATGCGGTTTTCGGGCGGACGACGGAACCGCAGCCCTGCCACTAGGCCATCATCCTGGATGGGCGTTTGGAACTTGACGGCTACGGTTTGCTCCGTTGCTGTGTTGTTGTGCAGGGGCAGGTTAAGGCTATAGCGCACACCATAGTTACCGTGGGATCGAAAGGCCGTGTCGGGGTATCGAGCCACCATCGGGGCACTTTGAATTTGGCCGGTGCCAAAGGTATTGCGATCCACGGAACTAATCACGTAGGAGATCGAACGGCCTGGGGACGGCACCGTGAACACCTCGGATTCAGGGGTATCGGTGAGGTTAGCCTGCCAGACGGAACCTTGGGCTACCCCCGCCACGCGACCATAGTAAAAGCGACCACCCCGGAAGGTGCTGGGGTCGGAGGGTGGGATGTCCCGTGGCCCCGCTAATCGGCCCCGCCTCAGAATCCGCAGCCAGTCGCTCAGGGTGGGGACTTGCTCGTCCCCGGAGGCCGTGCGGTCAGCGTATTTCGCCAAGCTGGCCACATGGACAGGGCCGCTGCTCGTCAAGTACATCATGGCGGTGCGGCCATTGCTGGGAATGGATCGCTCCACCGGAGGGGAGGGGGGCAACACCTCACCATTGGCATCCAGCATCTGAGCCGCCGCCGCCGCTACCGTCACCGGAGGAAGTTGGGGCTTTGGAATCAACTCCCCCTGGGGATGGCTACCGTTGACGGGCACCGTCAGTTGGCGCAGGGGAATCGGCGTATTCATCAGCAGGTGAACATGCCCCGGCGGCACCGTGACCGAACGCGGCCAGTGGGGCTGGGTGGCACCGCGCAGCATATCGGTAGCGGTGCGACTTCCTGGCCCTGCAAAGACGTTCCCGTTGGTGCTCAGGCGCATATCCGGCAGTTGCACAAAGGGGGCCTCCTGACTGAGATAGCTCACCCCCTGGTCAATGGTGACGGTTACAGGCTCACTGCCGGGGTTGTAGACCAAAACGCCCAGGAAGAGGGTTCGTCGGTCGTCAGGACTCAGCCCTCGGGCAATGTGGTGGGCAAAAATATCAAAACGCCCATTGAAGGCATAGTTCAGGTGGGCGGCTGGGTTGGCCATGCCCTCCGGAGGAAAGGTGGACAGCAAAATCCCTTCCTGTTGCACAACCTCAGGGCTGTTGCTGTTAAACACGGGGACATCATCCAGCCCACCGGGCAGGGGGCGCACATCCTGCCGCCGAATGACCTCAGCATAGGTGCCATCGCGGGAGAGGATCACCGTTTCCGTTGGATCCGTCGAAGTAATGGGTCTTGGAGCCTCCACTTCAGGTTGGGAATCCATGACCTCGGCCTGGGGAACCTGGGCAAAGAGCGGCGACAGCGTCAAGGCCACAAGTGCACTTAGCATGGCGTTCTCAGAAACTACGGAAAATCAACATACGGAGGCTGCTCCAGTGGAGTCAACCAAATCCTGTAGACTAACCCTCAAAGGCCTACGGGTCTGCCGCCAGCCTTAATCCGATCCAACATACCATTTCATGGCCATACTCATTTCATGGCAGATCGGTAAAAGATGAAGCATCTTGCAAAAATTCGAGATACTTTGTTACCTGATCTGACCTGTAGACCACCTGGGGGTGGCCCGCCAAGATGAGATCCAATCATTCCGGAATGTACAACCCAAGCCCCTGCATGGATGAGGGTTTGAGCTACAGGGCTGGCGGGATTTGAACCCACGACCTACCGCTTAGGAGGCGGTCGCTCTATCCTGCTGAGCTACAGCCCCAGAATGAGTCATATTTTACCTGATGCCCTCCCCCATTCTCATTTTGGTAAATTAGCCGTTCGGGCTGAGCTGGTCGAAGCCCTAATGCTTAGTCTTGACACTGCACTAGGCATACTCAGTAGATCCCAAAGATGTCTCTTCGCATGGGCTTGGCCCTCACCCCCAGCCCCTCTCCCAGGGGGGAGCGGGGGGCTAGAAAAATCCTCAAAGTCCCTCTCCCCCATGGCGATCCGCACACCGCTAGGCCCGTTTACCCAGGAGTTGATCGCGGAGGGTTTTGATCCGGTCGCGGTACTTGGCGGCTTCTTCAAATTCGAGGTTCTTGGCGGCTTCCTTCATTTGTTTTTCGAGCTGGCTAATCAGTTCGGGAATGTCCTCCAGGGGCAAGTCTTCCTTGTGTTCGTAGGCCTCCTCCAGTTCTTGGGCATTGAGGCGGCGGGAAATATCTAGAAATGAAAGAATGGCATTGCTCTTGCGCCGTTCGATGGGTTTGGGGGTGATGCCCTGGGCCTGGTTGTAGGCAATTTGGATGGCGCGGCGGCGTTCGGTTTCGTCGATGGCTTTGGCCATGCTGTCGGTCAAATTGTCGGCGTAGAGGATGGCCTGTCCTCGGACGTGACGTGCGGCCCGCCCGATGGTTTGAATCAGGGATCGCTCAGCCCGCAAAAAACCCTCCTTATCGGCGTCCAAAATGACCACGAGGGAGACTTCCGGCAAGTCCAGCCCCTCCCGCAGCAGGTTGACCCCCACCAGTACGTCATAGTTACCGTCCCGCAGATCTTGGATGATTTCGATCCGCTCGATGGAGTGAATTTCTGAGTGCAGATAACGCACCCGCACGCCGTTTTCCTCTAGGTATTCCGTGAGGTCTTCGGCCATGCGCTTGGTCAGGGTGGTCACCAGGACGCGCTCCTGCCGTGCCGCCCGGTCGCGCACTTCCCCCAGCAGGTCGTCGATTTGGCCTTCGGTGGGGCGCACAAATAGTTCTGGATCCAGCACTCCGGTGGGGCGAATGATCTGCTCCACCACCTTGCCCTCGGACACCTCCAGTTCCCAGTCTCCCGGCGTGGCGGAAACGAAGACGCACTGGTTCACCTTGTCCCAAAATTCCTCGGCCTTGAGGGGGCGGTTGTCGGCAGCACTGGGCAGGCGGAAGCCGTGGTCGATCAGCACCATTTTGCGGCTGCGATCGCCGTTGTACATGCCGCGAATTTGGGGAATGGTGACGTGGGATTCGTCGATCACCAGCAGCCAGTCCTTGGGGAAGTAATCCAGCAAACATTCCGGCGGCGATCCGGCGGGGCGTCCGGCCAGGTGGCGGGCGTAGTTTTCCACGCCGTTGCAGTAGCCCACCTCGCGAATCATCTCTAGGTCGTAGCGGGTGCGCTGTTCCAGGCGCTGGGCTTCCAGAAGCTTGCCCTCTTTTTCCAGGGCCTCCAGTCGCTCCGCCAGTTCCTCTTGGATGGCTTTGCAGGCTTCATCCACCCGATCTTCGGGGGTGACAAAGTGCTTGGCGGGGTAGATGCTCAGCCCCTCCAGGCTTTGTAGGGTGGCCCCGGTGATCGGATCGACGTAGCGGATGGCGTCGATTTCGTCGCCAAAAAACTCTACTCGAATGATGCGGTCTTCGTAGGCGGGGCCGATTTCCAGCACGTCTCCCTTCACCCGAAACCGCCCTCGGCCTAGGTCTAAGTCATTGCGCTCGTACTGAATTTGGGCCAAGTCGCGTAGCACCTGGCGCTGGTTGACCTCCATCCCCACCTGCAAGGGAATCGAGGCCTTGAGGTATTCCGCAGGCATCCCCAGGCCATAGATACAGCTAATGGAGGCCACCACAATCACGTCCCGCCGCTCGAACAATGACCGGGTGGCCGAGTGCCGCAGCATATCGATTTCTTCGTTAATCGAGGCGGTTTTGGCGATGTAGGTGTCCGTCACCGGAATGTAGGCTTCGGGCTGGTAGTAGTCGTAGTAGCTGATGAAATATTCAACGGCGTTGTCCGGGAAAAATTCCCGCAGTTCGTTGCAAAGCTGGGCCGCTAGGGTTTTGTTGTGGGCCAGCACCAGGGTGGGCTTGCCCAGGTTGTTAATCACCCGGGCGATGGTGTGGGTTTTGCCCGTGCCTGTGGCCCCTAGCAGGGTTTGGTAGCGGGTATTGTCGCTCAAAAACTGGGTCAGCCCTGCAATGGCCTTGGGCTGGTCGCCCATGGGTTCAAAGGGAGCCTGAATGTTGAAGTCGCCCATCGCTGATTCATTTGATAAAGGGCGGTGCATTGTTTGACCCATGCACCGCCCCATTAACCGGCCAGATTTGCCGTCGCCAACCTTAGTAGGTTTCGACGTGCCAGCGGTGTTCTTTCTTCATTTGCTTGCGGAACTCTGTCCAGTCCACACCGTGCTTGCTGGCTTCGACAGACATGCCTTCGTCAATGCCGTCCTCCATGCCCTTGAGACCGCACATATAGGTGTGGGTGTTGGGCTTCTGCATCAGTTGCCAGAGTTCAGCGGCATGTTCGGCCACCCGGTGCTGGATGTACATCCGGCCACCCTCGGCGTTTTGCTGCTCGCGGCTGATGGCGTAGGTGAGGCGGAAGTTGTCAGGGTATTCGGTTTGCATGGCCTCCAACTCTTCTTTGTAGAGGATGTTGGGGGTGTAGGGCACACCAAAGATCAGCCAAGCCAGACCTTTGAACTGGTAGTCGGCGTTCGCCTTGCGCTCGGCTTCCTTGAACATGCGCCATAGGTAGGCGCGGAAGGGGGCAATCCCTGTGCCGGTGGCCAGCATGATGATGGTGGCGTCGGGATCATCGGGCAGCAGCATTTCCTTGCCCACAGGCCCAGTGATTTTCACCTGGGCACCGGGCTCGATGTTGCACAGGTAGGTGGAGCAAACGCCGTAGACGGTTTCGCCAGATTCGGGGCTCTTATACTCCAACTGACGCACACAGAGGGAGACGGTTTTGTCGTCCATGGGGTCGCCATGGCGAGTGGAGGCGATGGAATAGAGGCGCAGTTTGTGGGGCTTGCCGTTGGCATCCTTGCCCTCGGGGATGATGCCGATGCTTTGACCTTCGACGTAGTGCAGGTTGCCCTCAGAGAGGTCGAAGGTGATGTGTTGAACGATGCCAAGACCGCCTTCGCCGACGAGGGGCTCATTGGACAGCACCTTACCCACGTAGGGCGCATTGGGCTTGTAGATGTTAACGGGAACATCGGCCTTTTTGGCCTTGGGAGTGGCTTGAGTCATGGGCTTTGCTGTGGGTTCAGAGGTCACAGGCGCTGACTCAATCACCGTCGGGGTGGCGTTGGCGATGGCTCCCACCGTTTCCATGGGGCGGATGCTGACAATTTTGCCCCCCATGCGGGTAATCCGCTGCATCTCTTGGTTCATCCGGGTGTAGGGTACCGTGATGAAAACGCTGCCACTCTTGCGAATGGGGTTGCTCATCTTATCGGTTTCTGCATTCTGGCGCAGACCCTGCACCTCGTATAAAAATAAACGGCTACCAGCGAGGCTGCTGGCGTTGCCGCCGCTCACACTTGGATTGTACATAGTTAACTTGCGACTCTCTTAACCCTACTAGTGGCAACAGGCGCACGGAGCATAACCCGCCGCATCAAGCGTGGCCTAACCAAGGAAACCCCCGGCCAATCCTAACGCCCTTATCTTTTTATTAGAGTATCACTGTAGGTCAGCCTGTAGGTCGGCCTACGGTGCAGAGCACACAAGTTGTCGATTCCCATCGCCCAGTCACCGAGGTGATTGGCATTGCCAAATTGTGGGTACTCTAGTCAATTCGTGATTAAAAGACTGTGTTCTATGCAGCATCTTGGGCTTAAAACCGTTGTGGGAGTAGGGGTTCTTGTGCTAGGAGGCCTCTTGGGGGTGGTGGCTAGCCGGGTGGATTGGCGGCTGTGGACGCGATCCCTCAGCTATCCAGAACGGCCCATTACCTCGGTGGATTGGTATCAGCCGCGCTATCCAGTGCCGGGAAATCCTGCGCCGCCGCCCTGGACGGTGGTTGCACCGATGGAGGCTCCAGGGGAGATCTCCCCAGCGGTATTCGAGGAAGTCGCGGCCTTTGCGGAGGCCCAAAATTCCACGGCGCTCCTGGTGCTGCATCGAGATCGGATCCTGTTCGAGCGCTACTGGCAGGGCTACGGGCCAGAGGATCCGGTCAACGGCATGTCCATGACCAAAAACCTGCTGGGGTTGATGATCGGCGTGGCCTTGGCCGAGGGCCATATCACGTCCCTAGGGGATCGGGTGGGGGATTACCTGCCGGAATGGGCCGATGATCCCCGGGGGGACATCACCCTGGAGGATTTGCTGTACATGCAGTCGGGTCTGCGAAACGACGACCGCACGGATTCCCTGAATTCTGACCTGGTGAAGCTCTACGGGGGATCCAATCTGCGCCGATTGGCCCTGTCTATCCCCCAGGCGCAGCCGCCGGGACAGCGGTACGAGTACAACAACGTTAATTCTCAACTGTTGGCCTTTGTGTTGGAAGCGGCCACGGGGGAAGCCTGGGGAGACTACCTCTCTAGCCATCTGTGGCAACCCATCGGGGCAGAGGATAGCTTTCTGTGGATGGATCGACCGGGGGGCAGCGCCAAGGCGTTTTGCTGTTTCTTTGCCACGGCTGAGGATTGGCTGCGGGTGGGGCATCTGCTGTTGCACCAGGGGCAGATCGGAGGCCAGTCAGTCATCCCGGCAGACTGGATCGACCAAATGCGGCAAGAATCGCCCCTGGAACCCACCTACGGCCTGCACCTGTGGATCAAAGCCCGCACCCCCGACTATGCCAATGTCAAATCGGCGTCCTCCGCGCCGTTTCTCGATCCCGAGGCGTTCTACCTGGATGGTCGCCACCATCAAAAGGTGTATGTCTTGCCGTCCTACGATTTGGTGATCGTGCGCCTGGGGGAAGAACCCCCAGCCTGGGACGATTCGGTGATTCCCAACGCCTTGATCCAGGACTTAGCAAGGCATGAATCCCCCTAGAAAGGCAGTGTCCTAGCCCGTTCAAACTGGACATCCGCCCGCCGAATCAGGGGTGAGTCGCGGTGACGCCACTGCCTTGCTGGCGGCGCACCCGGGCTAATTCAATCGCGAGGTCGATGGCGGCGATCATACTGCTGGGGTAGGCGATGCCCTGTCCAGCGATATCAAAGGCGGTGCCGTGGTCGGGGGAGGTGCGGATAAAGGGCAGGCCCAGGGTGGTGTTCACCGCCCGATCAAAGGCCATCAGCTTGACGGGGATCAAGCCCTGATCGTGGTACAGCGCCAGGTAGGCATCGTGGGCGGATTCCATTGCACGGGACTGGGTGCCAAACCAGGCTTGGCCAGGGCACACCCACAGGGTATCCGGCGGCGTAGGGCCATCCAAGCACACCTGGGGATAGCGCTGGCGCTGGGCCTCCAGCCAGGGAATCAGCCAGTCCTGTTCTTCTCGGCCCAGTTGGCCCCCTTCGCCGCTGTGGGGGTTCAATCCGGCGATGGCGATTCTGGGTTCGGTAATCCCAAAGTCCCGGCGCAGACTGCGGATCAGCAAATCCAGCTTTTGGGTCATCAGGGCCGGATTCAGCACCTGGGGCACCCGCTGAAGGGGAATGTGGGTCGTCGCCAGCATCGTCCGCAGGGGCCAACCCGTATGGGGAGATCGGGCCACAAAGGCCATGGCAAAATCCTGCACCCCGGCCCCCTCCGCCAACAGTTCCGTTTGGCC
>JAYKHF010000024.1:0-27009 GCA_035285305.1 Leptolyngbya sp. | reverse complement strand
GATAGGCGCAGGGAAACAGCAGAATGCCAGACCAGCCCACAAAGACAAAGCGATCGCGCTTCAGCCAGTCATCGAGGACGTCGAACCATCCCCGTTGAGCTTGCGCGCGCCCCATTGCTATGGTCATACGCGGATCTCCGTAATCATCAATGGACAGGTATATACACGGAAGATAATGGCGCTTCCCCAAGGTTTCGTGGGGCAGAGCTGACAGAATGTCAAGCCTTGCACCCCGAATTATGAGGAGTGTTTACTATTCTTTACCGTAGTGATCATTATAGGGGGTGTTTTTGATGATCCCAACCTCTAATCGCCGAATTCCTTAAGATTTGAGGCTTTGCATGAGTCGATATACCTAATCTAGATGAGAGAAATCCCCCTAATCTCCAGCAATTCTCAGGTCGAAGCCCAATTAACACAACGCCTTTTCCCCATGGGGGACGCTTGGCGAACGACCAGATCAAGGCGAACGGAGGCGACCCAAAATGAGAATTGTGGCCTCATGTCAGCTTTGGTATACCCAGCACTACACTTATATATGTATATGGTGGAAGCATTGCCATCGGCTATCGTTCACATCACAACTACTCCTTAACCTATGTTTACGATTGAATTGACCCTCAAGCACACGGCTATGCCCCTCTCGGTGCAGAAGAAAGAGCAGGATGCGGCAGACGCACTCTATGCCTCCATCGTCAACGAAGTGCGGGGTGGCAGTGGCCAATGGATTGAAATGACCTGCGATCAACTGCCCAATAAAAAAGTGACGATTCTCTCCAGCGAAGTCGCCGCCGTGCAGATTTTTGAGAAAGCGGGTACTGCTACGGCCTCCGGTCGTCCCCCTGGGTTCTTTGCCCTGACCGCCGATCAATAGGGTGATCCCCTCCCTCCATGACCCTGATCCTCACCAATGATGACGGCATCGATGCCCCTGGTCTCCAAGCCCTCCGCCAAGCCTTGGCCGAGCGCCCCACCTGGGTGGTTGCGCCGGATCGGCACCTTTCCGGCTGTAGCCACCAGATGAACCGAGGTGGCCCCATTTCCATTGCCCCCCGTGACGACCAATCCTTTGCCATTGGCGGCACTCCCGCCGACTGTACCCGCGTGGCCCTAGGGCACCTCTGTCCTGGGGCTACCTGGGTGATTTCCGGGATCAATGCCGGGGGCAATCTGGGGGCGGATATGTATCTCTCGGGCACAGTGGCGGCGGTGCGCGAAGCCGCCCTACTGCGGGTTCCCGGCATTGCCCTGTCCCACTACATCCATAACCGCCAGCCCATAAACTGGGGGTTGGCCAGTCGGCTGGCTAACCAGGTGATCCATACCCTGATGGCAAAGCCCATCTCCCCGGGCTGCTTTTGGAATGTGAATCTGCCCCATCTCCAGGCCCAGGATCCGGAGCCTGAAATGGTCTTTTGCCGCCCCTGCACCCAGCCCCTGCCCACGGAATTTAAGGTTGAAAATAACCAGTTTCACTACACCGGGCAGTATGGCAACCGCCGCTATGACCCCGATTCCGACGTAGCCGTTTGCTTTGGCGGACACATTGCCATCACCCAAGTTTGCCTCTGGTAAGGATCCGGCCCCCGTCTGCCCAGGCCTGGGCAGAGGCCATGCTAGGGGCGGGGCGCTCTATTACCACCCTAGAGGAATTCAACGGTGAGAGCCGCAGGGATGTCTTTACAATGGACTTACCCAAAGATCACGATTGGTTTATTCCCCCTTTAAGGACTCTGTCATGTCAACCCTCGCTCTAACCTCCGAAAACGTTGAACAAGTGCTGGATGAACTGCGCCCCTACCTGCTGGCCGACGGTGGCAATGTGGAACTGGTGGAAATTGATGGCCCGATTGTGAAACTGCGACTGCAAGGGGCCTGTGGCTCTTGTCCCAGTTCGGCGATGACCCTGCGTATGGGAATTGAGCGCCGCCTGCGGGAGTTTATCCCCGAAATTGCCGAAATTGAGCAAGTTTTCTAGTCCTCCTCAGTAGGTTGCACAGTCCCCCTAGCCCTCACCCCCAGCCCCTCTCCCAGGAGGGAGAGGGGAGCTAGAAAAGTCATCAAAGTCCCTCTCCCAATGTGGGAGAAGGACTTTGAGTGAGGGCTAAATCAGGGTGATAGAGCAAGTTTGTGATCGACTCATCCTTCCTTTTACATCCCGATCTCATTCCCCGTTGCCGCCCATGTCCCCAGCCCCGTCTGCTTCCGTGATTGTGGTTGGGGCCGGGGCGGCGGGGGTGTTTGGGGCCATTGCCTGCGCCGAAGCCATGCCCTCGGCCCGGATCCACCTCTTTGAGGCGGGGCGGGAACCCTTGGCCAAGGTGCGCATTTCTGGCGGGGGGCGCTGCAATGTCACCCATGCCTGTTTTGACCCGGCGGTGCTGGTGACGCACTATCCCCGGGGGATCCGTGCCCTGCGTGGCCCCTTTACCCAATTTCAGCCACAGGACACCATCGCCTGGTTTCAGCGGCTCGGCATTGCCCTCAAAACCGAGGCCGATGGCCGCATGTTCCCCACCACCGACGATTCCGCCACCATCGTGGCGGGGTTGCTGGGGGAGGTGCAGCGGCGGGGGATTGCTCTCCACCGGGGTCAAGCGGTGACCGCCATTACCCGGCAGGACGAGGGCTTTAGGGTGGCGGTGAAGGGGGAACCACCCTGGCGGTGTGAACGGCTGCTGCTGGCTACGGGCAGTAGTGCCATGGGCTATCGGTTAGCGCAGTCCTTGGGGCACACCCTCATTCCCCCCGTCCCATCGCTGTTTACCTTTAACGTGGCGGATCCCGACCTCCACGCCCTGGCCGGGGTCTCCGTGGAAAAGGTGGCCCTGACCCTGAACCTGAACCAGGGCAAGCCCCTCCAGCAGATTGGCCCGCTGTTGATCACCCACTGGGGGCTGAGCGGCCCTGCCATCCTGAAACTCTCGGCCTTTGGGGCAGTGGCCCTCCATCGTCAGCGCTATCAAGCTGCCCTCAGCATCCACTGGCTTCCCGACCTCAGCCAAGATCAGGTTCGGCAAACCTTGCTGGATCTGAAGCAGCGCCAGGGCAAGCGCTTGATGGTCAGTTTTTCGCCTTTTCCGGCCCTGTCTCGGCGGCTGTGGCTCTACCTGCTTCAGCGGCGGGTGGGGCTCGACCGAGATCTCACCTGGGCCAACCTCAGCAAGGGACAGCTACAAACCCTGGTGATAGAACTCACCCAGGGCCGCTATGCCGTGGCTGGTCGGGGCGTTTTTAAGGACGAGTTCGTCACCTGTGGCGGGGTGGCGCTGAAGGAGGTGGACTTTAAAACCATGGAAAGTCGCCCCTGCCCTGGGCTGCATCTCGCCGGGGAAATTCTCGACATTGACGGCATTACCGGCGGGTTTAATTTCCAAAATGCCTGGACCACAGGCTGGCTGGCGGGGCGGGCCATGGCTAGGGCTGTGTCAGGGTGCAAAACTTCCGCACCCGATCAAACTCCGGATCCTGCCAGGAATAGGCGAAGTGACTGACGGCATTGATGCTGGGTAAGGATCTCCGCATCGCCTCCATCTGGGTTTCTAGGGCGGGGCGATTGTGGGTTGGCTGCCCCCAGGTGCCCGCCAGGGCAGGCATAATCAGCGGTGACGTGTTCGCTGGCGTCATGGCAATCACCCGTCGAATGCCGTCTAAAATGCAGCCCGTGTGGCCACAGACGGCATAGGCCATGGGGTGCCAAGCCATGGTCGTGGGGAAACGCTCCCAATATTGCAGGCGCGAGTCGTAGCCGCCGGTTCCCACGGTTTGGTTGCCATCGGGGAAAAATACAGCCCCGGCAGTGACCCCACTGCGGCGAGCCTGATCCTCCGCCATTTTGACAAAATCCACCACGCCCTGCACGGCGTGGGCCACCGCCAGTTGCCAGAGTTCCCACTGAAGCTGAGACCGTAGGGAGGCGGCGCTGGGGAGGGGGGCATTGGGCTGGGTGGGCTGACGGGTTTGCCACAGGGGTTCGACCTCGTTCGGGAATCGGGCGCGCACCTCCTCAATGTCCCGTATGTCTAGGGATCCTCGGCTGATGTAGCGACGCATGATCTCCTGGCCCTGCTGGTTCGAGGCCCGCTGGAGAAAGGCCTGCCGAGAGGCCTGACCATAGATCCACAGGTCATCAACGCTATCCACCACGGAACTGGGGCCAACCCCCCGGGGATAGCGCACATAGTCAAACAGGACGCTGTCGGGGCGTCGCCGCAGAATGGCCGCCAACATCTGGGCATAGTCGGCCCGGGCCTGGGGATGGTAGGGGTCGATGAAGACCTCATCGGGATTGCTAGATTCTCCGGCCTTGGCAAAGGATACGGTGGTTTGGCCGCGCCCATTCATGGCTAACACCGCCTGCCGATCCGCTTGCAGACCGTAGTGATAGCCGAAGTTGAGGGTAAAGACCCAAGCATCCACCCGCAACCCCCGGTAGCGTCCCTTTTCGATGGATTCTGCTAACAGGTCGCGGCGTTCGTAGCCCGGAGACTGAACCACCGAAGGCCATACGGTGGGGTTATCGGCCTGGGGTAACAAAACCTGTCCGCCATAGAAGGCTTCGACATAGACCTCGTTGTAGCCCAGGTTCACCACCCGATCCAGCACGGCCTCCAGCACCCCGGGCTGAAGGTCGCAGGGGTAAAGCCGCAGCCACACGGCCTGTCGTTGGGGCCACTGCTGACTTCGACAGCGCCGCAGGGCTTCCCCATGTTGACGCACCTTATCCTGGTACTGCTGCTGAGCGGTGGGGTCGCCGTCAAACGCGGCCCGCCGCAGGTTTTCCTTGGCCGTCGCCTCCGCCTGGGCGATTTGGCAGTAGGCATTGGTGGCCGCTGCCGGACGCCCGAACCCGATCCCCACCCAGCCCAAGCCCAGGGCGAGGGTATGAATTGCCAAGGCTTTAACCCGCCGCCCTGGCACAAAGGATAAAGGATGGGTCAGCCGACGATGGCTCTTTTTTGGGTTAACTTGGATCCGAGTTACCTGGAATAGGGGGGCATAAACCATGGTGGAGTCCTAGCCAGCCTCCGCGTCTAGGGGATCCTCCCCCAGGGGGAAGGCCGGGTTATCGGCAACGGGGGGCACCTCCGCCTCTGGTTCTAGGGCATTGGCAAGACCGGGATAGTTGGACAGGAGGGTGCGCAATTTCATCCGTTGAATGTAGGGCCAACCCCCATGGGTCTCGATGTCCCGCAGCAGCGTATAGAGGGTATGACGATTGCTGGGTAACGCGTCGCGAAATCGGGTTTCGCAAATCTCCCGGTGGCACTGCTCTAGTAGTCGCAGCAGGGCCAACAGGGCCACGCTGTCTCCTGCGCGGGCTTGGGCGGCCTGCCCAATCGCCGCTGCAATGGCCTGCAAATCCTGGGACGGGGTCTCAGACACCGCCAAGGTCTCAATGGAAACCTGGTCTGACATAGGGTAAAGTCGATTATTTGTTAAATAGCTTAATACTTAGTCTCCCGTTCCACCGCAGCGTTGCGGATCTTTACCAAACGGTCGCCTCGCCCTGCCCCCAAAAGCCGTCATACTTCGTCACCGTCACATCCCCCAAAACCTGTGTTTGGCAGGCAAGGCGGAGGTTCCGGTCAGCCCGATGGGGGGGCAAGGAACGCCGCGCTTTGTCTCTCCAGTTTGGGGGCGCAACCTCCCCAGCCACTTGAACCGCACAGGTGCCGCAGGTGCCCAGGCCTCGACAGTTTATGATCGCCGACTGGCCGTTATGGAGGGCCACCCCGTGGGCCATCAGCACCTGGCGTAGATTGGCTCCGGTTTCGCATTCCAAGGTCTTTCCCTGGGCAGAGACAGTGGGCATAGGGCGCTTTCCTGGCAGAGACAACATCCTAGGGTTATAACGCACCCTTTCCAGGGGTTCAAGGGTGGAGCGCTAGGCCATTGACCGACGAATCTGGCCTGGAGAGGAAACTCCTGTGGGAGAATGGCAACGGTTGTTTACCCAGGCTTCCCATGAGCGGCGACACGATTTTTGGCCAGATCATTCGCCGGGAAATCCCCGCCAATATTGTCTATGAAGACGATCTTTGTCTGGCCTTCCGCGACATTGCGCCCCAGGCTCCGATTCACATTCTGGTGATTCCGAAACAGCCTATCCCCAGCTTGGCCGCCGTCACCCCGGAGGACAAGGAGGTGCTCGGCCACCTGATGCTGACGATTCAACGCATTGCCGACCAAGAGGGGCTGACGGAAACGGGCTACCGGGTAGTGACCAACATTGGCACCGATGGCGGGCAAACCGTTTTCCACCTGCATTTTCACCTCATGGGTGGGCGGGGGATGCATTGGCCACCGGGTTGATGGCTAGGATCAACCGGGCCAACCGGGTTCCTAAAGACGGGCGGCGGCGGACGATCATGGGGCTGGGAAGCCTCAGATCCCGCCCACAAATCGGCCTGGGCTCAGGCGACGATGGGGGTCAAACTGGGCTTTGATGGCTTGCATGGGGGCGAGGGCTGGCCCGATGTCACCCCAGACCTTCACCGTGGTCTTAAGCTCCGGGGGGGCTTCAAGCAGCACCAGGTACCCCTGGGCCATCGTGCAGCATGTGCGCAACTTTTCGAGGCCGTCGGCATGGCTGTGTTCAGGATTGAGGCTCAGGGTGCCGATCCCGCTGCCGGCGTGGATCCGGGCCAAACTCTGGGGATCCAGGCTCTCAAGCTGGACGAGGAAGGGCCAAATTTCCGTGGGCAAGAGGCCCACCTTGGCCTTGAGGGCTGGACTGGCCAGGGGCTGACTCGAAAAGATCCGGTGATTTGCCTCGTCCCAAAAGCGCTGATCGGCCTCGGCTGAGAGTTCCCGTACCGTGAGGTCGGCGGGAAGCATCTGCCGAAGCGCCGCGATCTGCTCTTCCACCCCAGGGGCGATGGATTGGAACCGAGCGGCTAAGGTCAAAGAAGCTGGGCCACCGAGGGCCGCAGCTAGGGCCGGAGACAGGACATCTAGGGCCACGGGGGTAAAGGAGGATCGACGCACGGCCTCCGTGAGGGTTTGGATCGGGGCCAACTCCCCAGCCATGACCAGGGTTTTGGAGGATTCCTGCCTGGGAAACAGCCGGAAGGTGAGTTGGGAGATGATTCCCAGGCTGCCGTAGGATCCGGTGAACAGCTTCATGAGGTCATAGCCAGCCACGTTCTTCACCACTCGGCCCCCAGCCTTGGCGATCTGGCCATCGTAGCGCACGAAGGAGAGGCCAATCAGCAGATCGCGCACGCCGCCATAGCGCTGGCGCAGGGCACCCGTATCCCCGGTCGCCACGATGCCGCCCAGGGTGGCCCGCTGGGGATAGGCAGGATCGAGGGGGAGGAACTGGTTGACCGCCGCGAGGGGGGGGCTGAGGTCGGCCAGGGTTAACCCCGCCTGGGCGGTGAGGGTCATATCCCCCACCGCGTGGTCAATGATGCGATTGAGGCGGGCGGTACTAATGACCAGGTCAATGCCCTCGGCCAATCCCCCCCAGGTCACCTTGCTGCCATTGCCGCAGGGGAGAACGCGCCACTGGTTTTGGTGGGCGCAGGTCATCACCTCGGCCAGTTGGGCTTCGCTGGCAGGATAGACCACCGCTTGGGGCCAGGTCTGGGCCGTCGTCACCTGGGCGAAGGACGCCCCCAATTCAGCGGCGATCTGATCCGGGGAGAGGACGGCCTCCGCCCCTAGCAGTTGGGTCAGGGTATCCGTAGGGTTGGCCATGGGGCTAGTCGATGCTGATCGGGGTGGGGCCGCTGGCGCTGGAGGCCGAGGGGGGCGGCACGTCGGTGCGGGGGGTACGGAAGTCGCCATAGAGGCGATCGCGCCAGTCAAAGAAGGCTTGGTATTCCGGCACATCGGCCAGACCGGGCACCCCCTTACCGCAGATGCCCTCCGGCAGATCGAGGTACTGACGGTCGGGGAACTTCAGGTACATGGTGGCGGCAGCCACGGCAAAGTCCGCCAGGGTGGGTTGGTCGCCCAGCAGGTAGGGGCTGCTCTCTAGCATCAGGCACAGGGCCTCTAAATTCTGCTTGAGGGCGGTGCTGGCCATCTTGATATCCTCGGGGCCAAACCCGACCCCAGTCCCCACCAGGTTGAGAAGGTCTCCCGGCAAGGCTCCCACCAGGTTACGCACCAGGTCGGGGGTTGCCGTGGGCAAGAGGGCGGTGCGGAAGTTGGGATGTTGCTTAAAGGCTCCAATCATCACCTTGCGGGCGTTGGGTACGATGGCTTCGTCGGCCCAGCTTTCTAGGGCTAGACATAGCCCCCGCTGCTTAGGATCGGTGGGGATCACCGGACGTTCTGGGTAGGTGTGTTCTAGGTGTAGGGCAATGGCGGTGGAATCGGGAATCACCTGGTCGGCATCCTTCAGAACGGGCACCTGCCGCTGGCCCGACATCTGGAAGATTTCCACTTGACCCACCCCGGGGGTGACTTCCACCTTGCGGTAGGGCAGTTGCTTGTAGTCGAGCAGAAGGCGAACTTTCTCCGCGTAGGTGGAGGCTTCAAACTGGTAGAGCGCTAGCATGATCGTCCTCTTAGCAGCGTTGGGATCGGGATCAGTTCTGACCCGTTACACTGTATCGCTAATTGTCTCGATTTGCCGGGTCTGCGCAGGCCGTAGGGGCGGGCGCTTGGCTCACCACCTCAACGGACTGAAAGCCAGCGGTGGACAACAGTTGTTCTACGGTGAGTTCAGCCCGACGATTGGCCTCCTCCAGAATCCCCGTGGAGCAGGCGGCGGTGGTGATTTTGGCGAGGGCTTCCTGTTGGGCGAGGGTTTGCAGTTGGGGCGCATTATCAGGCCCCAGACTAAGCCAGCCTCGGTCGTAGCGATATACCGTGGACCGGTCTAGGTCTAATTTACGATCCAGAATTTGCGGCGATGGCAGGGTAATGCGAATGGCGGATTCGTCGGCTAACTGCACATCATCCACGGTGATTTGAGCCAGATCCACCCCCGCCCGCACCTCGCCATGGGCAATATAAAGCAGGTTGGTGGATCCAATCACGTAGCCCGCCAGGGTGCGATCACTCTGGGCCGGAACGATGGTTTCCATGGTGAAAATGGCCGTTGTGAGTTCGCTAGCCCCCCGCAACTGCTGCACCACCACCGTCCGCACATCGGCTTCGGGGGCCGTCACCACGGGCAAAAATAGCGCCGGTAAGTCCTGGAAAAACCGCTGCCCCGATCGCCAGACCCCAATCCCGATGACCAGCCCCACCGCCATCGTGCCGCCCATCAGCAGGTGCCCCAGGGCATAGCGCCAGGATCGATCAGGGAAACGTCGCGGCGGGGGCGGTGCTTCCCAGGGGTAGGCAAGGTGGGGGGTAGGGGCTTCTCCGGCAGGTCGGCTTGGGGCCTGCGGGGCGTTCCGGGGATCGCCGGGTTCACCGGTGTGATCCGCCAAACGCGCCTCGGGTTGATCCTGACCGGGTTGATCCTGACCGGGTTGATCCTGGCCGGGTTGATCCTGGCCGGGTTGATCCTGAGAAGACACCCTAGGTATGGACGGCGGCTGGCCTACCACCGTCGTCATCGGCATCGAGCGAGGGGACTCAGGATCGACAGGAACAAGACCCATGGTGACGTGGCGTGAAAAGACAGTGCGCAGCTAACCCCCTGAGCCTAGCAAATTCTTCAGGGGCCAGGGGGCGGCTCTGCTGGGGCTGGGCTACCCCCTCGACAACACCCAAAATTTTCTATGGGTTAGCCCCAGATTGCGGGACGTTGTGAGATACAATGCAAGACCGTGGTTCATCTGAGCTTAACCCAGAGGACGAACAGTCCCCTTTTCCCTCAGCCGAGGCTAGCCAACCTATGGAACAATCCTTAAGGTTTTCCACAGGTTATTCGTATATTTTGTTGGCTTAACCTTTTTTGAAAGTCCTGCTACCGCAGGGATTACCCTAGGCTAAGGATCCAAACCATCGCCATAGCGCCAACTTATCCACAGGCCATGACCGATCTGTGGATAACTTTTGGGGTTGATAAAAGTATTTTAAGTTACTTAAATTCTGGTTAAGCCACGGCGGTCGTCCGAAGGGCACTGGGGTTAGGAAACGGCCATCGGGTTCACCGAGGGGCTGAGGTGCCAACAGGACTACCAATTTGAACCCAACTTCCCCCTATGATGGGGCGGAGACGGTTTTGAAAACTGGGGTTTTGAAAACTGGGGTTTTGAAAACTGGGGTGAGGATGCGGAAAAGCTCCTTTCGGCGCATCATTATTGGGATCCTTTTTTTCGCGGTAACCATCCTCTTCGCGGTGGCTGGCTACATGATGGCGGGCTGGGGGTTTCTCGATGCCGTCTATATGGTGGTCATCACCATCTTTGGGGTAGGCTATGGCGAAGTTCGGCCCCTATCCTCCCCCCTTTTAAAGCTATTCACGATTTTTGTGATTGTGGCGGGGGCGCTGTCCGTAGCCTACACCGTCTCTGGCTTTGTCCAACTGATCACGGAAGGGGAAATTCGTCGTGCCCTCAACCTCAAGCGTATGACCCAGGAAATTGCAGGTCTGAACCAGCATGTCATTCTTTGTGGGTTTGGCCGCATTGGCCAACTGGTGGCCCGTAAGCTCAAGGCCGATCATCAAGCCTTCATTGTGGTGGATAACGACCCAACCCGAACGGCCATGGCCCAGGAACAGGGCTACCTGGTGTACCAGGGCAATGCCACCGATGAAGCCATTTTAGAGGCGGTGGGCATCCATCGGGCCAAATCCCTGGCGACGGTGTTACCCAATGACGCCGCCAACGTCTTCATCACCCTCACGGCCCGGGAGATGAACCCCAACCTGATGATCCTGGCCCGGGGGGAAATGCCCTCCACCGAGAAAAAGCTGCGCCTAGCTGGGGCCAACCATGTGGTGTTGCCCGCCAGTATCAGCGCCCTGCGGATGGCCCACCTCATCAGCCATCCCTCCGCCGTCGATTTCTTGGCCCAAACCAACGGCCACCAAGGGCTGAATGAATTTCTGGCCGAACTCGATATCCAACTCAATGAAATCGTCATTGAAGCCAACTCTTCCCTGGTGGGCGGCACCGTCGGTGACATCGAGGTCAAAGGGCAGGGAACCTTCATCATTGTGGCCCTGCGCCGATCGGAGGGGGATGTGATTATCCATCCCCACCGCAACACCTATCTAAACCAGGGCGACTCAGTGATTTTAATGGGCCACCAGGGCGATATGCCCAGTTTTGCTCAGCAAAATGCGCTGAAGCGAGAAATGCGCTACCGGGGGGCAAGGCTGAGGTAAGCCAGGGCTTAACGACCCGGGAATCCCTCGTCCAGTTTGGCTTTGACGGCCTGAATATCTTGCCACATCAGCCACTTAGGGCTGCCCTTTTCCCGGGAGGGATTACGGAGCAGATAGGCGGGATGGAAAATGGGCATACAGAGCCGCCCCTCCCAGTCAAACCACTGCCCCCGAATTTTGGTGATCCCCTCCTTTAGGCCCAGAATGCCTTTCACCGCCGTAGCTCCGGTCAGCAGAATGATTTTAGGATTCACGAGGCGGATCTGCTCTAGCAGGTAGCCCTTGCAGGCGGCGACTTCATCGGGGGTGGGCACTCGGTTGCCAGGGGGGCGGCACTTCACAATGTTGCCGATGTAGACATCTCGCTCCGTATCCAGACGCACCGAGGCCAAAATTTGCTCAAGGAGTTGGCCTGAACGCCCCACAAAGGGTTTACCCTGCTCATCCTCCTGCTGACCTGGGCCTTCGCCAATGATAAAAATCGGGGCGGTGGCGCTGCCTCGGCTGACCACAACATTGGTGCGGGTAGCGGCTAGGCCACACCGTTGGCAGGCTTGGCAATGACCCGCCAAGGCCTCCAGGGTGGCGTAGGTGCCGGGAACGATGGGCACTGAAGCCGTTGTCGGGATAGCATCGTCGGGAACCGGTTCCCCATCCCTTGGCCCTGGCGGTGTCTCCTGATCGGCGGAGGAGACGGTGGGTTCCGGGGCAAAGGCTTCCAAGGAAAACAGACTAATTTGCTCGTCCGCCATGGGAATAGAAGGATGCAACAGGGGAATGGGGCCAAGGTGGGGCCACTGGTCAACCATTGTAGGCCGATTTAGACCGGGCTTTGCCCCCCGATGGCCCTGGGCCGAGGATGGGAAGGCAGGGCACCCCATCCTCGGCCCTGCCCGTTAGGGAGGATGTGTTTCCCTAGGATTAGTCAATGGCGATGGATTGAGGGCCGCTGCCGTTTTGGCCATTTGGGCTGGGCGTGGCAGCGGGGCTGGCTCCCTGGCGACGGAGCCAGTCTTTGACGGGGTCATCGGCGAGGTTGAGCCGCAGCAGACCAGAGGCGACGCCCCCCAAAAAAGCGGCTGGATGGCTCATCAATTCCTGCACAAAGGGCGAAAGTTCATCTAGAAACATGGGTATAGTCCTCCATTCCACGCCTCGTCATCCTAGCCCGAAAGTCCGCGACCGTGAATCTCAAGACCCGCCCCAAACGCCGCCCGGAGTCGTGATCGCCTGGGTGTGTCCGGGGCATCCACCGTTCTATCCAAGGACTAGACCGGGTTTATGTCGGGAAATCCCCTAAGCTAGGAAGGATACGCCAGACTTCTGCCCTAGATTGAGGTACCGTGCCATGGCCTATGTGCTTTCCTCTGCCATGCACCATAATTCGATTTACTACGCCCGGATTGTCCGCAATGCGATGGGCCTGATGGCGGCTAGTTGTCGCGGGAGTTTCTACGAGGTCTTGCCTAGGGGGCTTCAGGTGTGGCTACCGGAGACCGGCCTAGGGGTCTATCCCGATCTGGCGGTGATTGCCGGGGAACCGCTGTTTCACGAGGGCTACGCCAATCGCCTCACCAATCCTTGCCTGCTGTTTGAGGTGCTCTCCGAACCGACGCAGGGCGAGCCCACGACCACCGAGGCCTTCCTAGAGAGTAGCCGCAACTTTAGCCTCTGCCGCCACATTCCTTACCTCCAGGAATACGTCTTTATCCATCAGCACAGCGCCAAGGTAGCCCAGTACTATCGCGCCACCGATGACGACTGGGAACTGACGACCTACGAAGGTCTCGACGCCATCCTGGAACTTCACCTGACCGATACCCGCCTCCCATTGATCGATCTCTACGAAGGGGTGGCGTTTGAGCACCTCGTCTAGGGCGAAGAAGTTTGTTAAGTTTGTTAAACCGCTATCTCCGTTTTGGGAGACTTGCGCTATTAGTGTGTGGTTTCCGTCGCCTGTGGGGTTCCCGAGGCGACGGCAAGCCGAATCCGGGTTCACCTCGCCAAGGTAAGGTTACGCTCATGCGCGCCAGTCTTCCGTTTTCAACGCCTCTGCTGGGTTCATCCCTGGCCTTCGCCCTCCTCCTGATGGCAACTCCCGGCCTCGCCCAGACCGCTGCCCCGGCAACGCTGCAACCCAGGGTGGCCCCAGCGGCTAACGCCCCGACCTACACCCTCATCCACGTGAGTGCCGCAGCGGGCAGCAACCTCAGCGGCGACGGCAGCCAACAGCGTCCTTACCAAACCATTACCCATGCCCTGGGGGTGGCCCCGGTCAACACCATTGTGCTACTGGCACCGGGGGAGTATAGCGAGGCCAGCGGGGAACAATTCCCCATTCAGCTTCGGCCCGGGGTGACGGTTCAGGGGTTGCCCACCAGCGCCCTGGGGCAAACGGTGATTCGCGGCAGCGGCATTTTTGCCAGCGCCACGGCGGGCCTGGTGCAGACCACCCTCGTGGGGGCCGACGGATCTGGTCTCGGCCATGTCACCGTGACTAATCCCAGTACGGCGGGCTACGGCTTGGTGATTGAAGCGGGCCGTCCGCTGATTCGCCAGAACCAGTTTGTCGGCAGTGGCTATGGGGGGGTCTATGTGTCAGGATCCAGTACCCCAATGCTGGAGAGCAACCAGTTCCAGGGCAATGGGGTGGTCGGCCTCCGGTTGGAGGGCGAAACCACCGCCGAGGTGCGGGGCAACCGCTTTGAACAAA
The DNA here is from genome assembly GCA_035285305.1 of Leptolyngbya sp. Classification (GTDB taxonomy): domain Bacteria; phylum Cyanobacteriota; class Cyanobacteriia; order Phormidesmidales; family Phormidesmidaceae; genus Nodosilinea. The sequence goes on along the minus strand of JAYKHF010000024.1, from coordinate 13,051 downwards.
CGGGGATTGGCATTCGAGTGGCCCCCGGCGCTCAGCCGCAAATCCTCAACAACACCATCATCCACAACCAGGACGGGATCCTCCTCGATGGCCATGCCAGCCCCACCCTTCAAGACAATGTGATTTCCCAAAATCGACGTAACGGCGTGGTGGAATTCCAAACGGCCCTAAAGGCTGAAGATCCTATGCCCGCCGCCAGTCAGTTGCCGATCTCCCCGACTGCTTCAGATCGCCAGACCTCGGGTGAGCTTCAGACCCCGGCGACAACGGCCATGACCATGGCTCCTCCAGGGCGGGACGGTGTCCTGGCTGTTCCCAGCGTTGACCAAGGTACGCCATCCCCATCTATCCTAACGACCCCGCCCCCCAATGTTGCGGCGGCGGCCCCAGCCACGCCTAGGGCCGAGATTGCCCAGCCCGCTGAGGTAGAGGTCGCTGAGGTAGAGGTCGCTGAGGTAGAGCCCGCTGAGGTAGAGGTCGCTGAGGAGATGAATCCTGCCCCCGAAGTTCCCACGGCGACCCTAGCGGTGGCCCTGCCCCTCCAGTCAGCGGCAGCCTCCGACGAAACGACACCCCCGGTGGCCACTAGCCCTGCGCCACCCAATCCTGCACCACTCGCGACCGGCACAACGCCGATCGCCATGGCTCTCCCTGTGACGGCCAATCTCCCCGATCCCGCTGCCCTGGCCCGTGCCACCTCAGACCTGCCGGAAATTCCCGTCCGTGCCACCCAATCCCCCATCCCCGCAAGGACAGCGCCAGCCACACCGAGCCCCGATCCAGATCCAGCGGCCTCGTCGCCCGTACAGTCTGCCGCCCCCAGCGCCGCCGCCCCCAGCCATCAGGTGGCCCCACCCAGCGACACAGTCCTCGCCGCCCGGGAAAGCTTCCGGCGGTGGCGGCAGACCTCCCAGGGGTCGGAGGATCCCGCCGCACCCACCCCGGCACCCAGCGCCGAGGCCGAGGCAGGATCCATTCCCATTGCCGTGATTCCGCCCCCGGCAACCACCCTCGCTAGGGCCAGCGAGCCATCACCAACCGACTCAGCTAGCCGCCCTGCCCCGAATGCCACCCCGAGTAGCTCGATGGCTACTAGCACAAATCTACTGCCGGTACCTAGTCGCACCATCCCCCGGGGCGAAGGCAGCAGCAGCCTGCCCAACCTCGCTCCACCCTCCACCACCCTGGCCCTCAACGGTGCGCCCCCAGCCCCACCGTCCCACGGTGGCTTGCTCGGGTTGGTGTACACCGTGGTGGTGCCCGCCGCCGATGCCGCAACCCAAGCCCAGGTGCGGTCGGCGGTCGCCGATGCCTTCCGGGTCAACTGGGACGGCCAAACCATGATGCAGGTTGGAGCCTACGCCGACCAAGCCACCGCCGAGGCCCAGGCCAACGATCTGATTGACCTGGGCTTTGCGGCCCGTGTGGAATACCGCCCCTAGGCATTCCCTTGTAGGATGGGTGAGCGGAGCGCAACCCATCGCCTTGATCCACGAAACCCTCTTTTCCCAAATCGCCGACCTGGTGCTGTGCCACTCCCCCAGCGGGGCCGAGGCCGAAATTAACCAGCGCCTGATCACCCTGTTGTCTGACCTCGGGGTAGACCATTGGCAGGATGGGGCGGATAACCTGATCGCCAAAATTCCCGGTCGTGACCCTGACCGAGCCATTGCCATCACGGCCCACAAGGACGAAATTGGGATGCTGGTGAAGACTATCCATGCCGATGGTCGCTTGTCGGTACGGAAATTGGGGGGCGCATTCCCCTGGGTCTACGGCGAGGGCGTGGTGGACGTGTTGGGGGATGAGGCTGTCCTCAGCGGCATTCTCAGCTTTGGGTCGCGCCATGTGTCCCACGAATCACCCCAGAAGGTGCAGCAGGACACCCAGCCCGTCACCTGGGAAACCGCCTGGATTGAAACCAAATGCACCCCGGCGGAACTGGCGGCAGCGGGCATTCGGGCCGGAAGTCGCGTGGTGGTGGGCAAGCACCGCAAGGCTCCCTTCCGCATGGGCGACTACATCGCCAGCTACACCCTCGATAACAAGGCATCGTTAGCGATTTTGTTGGATCTAGCGGCACGGCTGAAGGATCCCCCCGTCACCCTGTATCTCGTCGCTTCCGCCAAGGAAGAAGTCGGTGCCCTAGGAGCGCTCTATTTCACCCAGCGGCAGCGGCTAGAAGCCCTGATCGCCCTAGAAATCTGCCCCCTGTCCTCGGAATACGCCATCCAGGCGGGGGATATCCCGGTGCTGCTGTCCCAGGATGGCTATGGGATTTACGACGAAGGGCTGAACCGCGAACTGCGCCTTGCCGCCACCCGTTCCGGGGCACCCATCCAGCAGGCGGTGATCAGCGGCTTTGGCAGTGATGCCTCCATTGCCATGAAGTTTGGCCATGTGGCGCGGGCCGCTTGCCTCGGCTTTCCTACCCACAACACCCACGGCTACGAAATCGCTCACCTCGGTGCCATCGCCCACTGCACCGACATCCTAGAGCGCTACTGTAACGACCTGTGACAGCGCCAAAGCCAGGGGTAAACCTTCCATAAAATGAAATTAGACACAGGTTGCGGCGATCCCAGCCCTAGGCGATCCCAATGCTCCGCCGTCCTTACGTTAATCATCCCAATGGGTAAGGGCGACTTCAACCGCCTTTCCGGCCCCCCTCTCCTCCCTGGGAGAGGGGCTGGGGGTGAGGGCCAAGGGAATCTGGAGTGAGCGCCAGTCCTGGGGTGGGCGGTGCCCACCCTACGGGTCAACCTGTTGTCAAATAATGTTTCGTGAGGTCAAGCAATCCTATGGCGAAAACCGTTGCTGATGTAATGACAGCCAATCCGGTCTCGGTGAAGCCGGAGGCCAACCTAGAGGACGCCATCAAGCTCTTGGCCGATCATCATATCGGTGGGCTGCCTGTGATTGACGATGGCGGCGCACTGGTGGGCATTTTGTCGGAATCTGACCTGATGTGGCAGGCGACGGGGATGGAAGTGCCAGCCTACGTTGTGCTGTTAGACAGCGTGATTTACCTCAAAAGCCCCAAGAAATATAACGAAGAACTACACAAAGCCCTAGGCCAATCCGTTCAAGAGGTGATGACCGCCAAGGTGATCACCATCAGCCCCGATAAGCCCATGCGGGAAGCGGCCCACCTGATGCACGACAAGCGCATCCGCCGCCTGCCCGTGGTGAATGCCCAGGGCCAAGTGGTCGGTATCCTCACCCGGGGCGACATTGTGCGAGAAATGGCCCACGCCGAGGACTAACCTCAGGGATCCGAGGATGGCAGCGCGGGTTCTCCCTAGGCGAACCCGTTACGGTTGCCACCATAGGGGGGCAAAAATCCTAGCGACCACCTGCTGGTAAGCCCGTTTCAGCGCCTTCCAGCCTCGGAGCCAGAGGGGTTGACGCTTGGGCAACGTGACCACCACCGCCCCCCGGCAGTGACTCACCTGCATGGCCCGATCTTGCACAGGAACCGGCAGAGGGACACTGTGCTGAACATGGTTAACGCTGATGCCGTAGCCGAGGGAATCGCGATAGCCCGATTGGCGCTGGCCCAAGAAGGTGATCCCCGTGGCGCTGGCTCTTACCTGCACGGCACCGGGATCAAGACCCGGTAGAAAGGCGGTGACCATGACCGCATCCTCGGTCTCCTGAATTTCTACGGAGGGCACCTGCACCCGCCCAGAGGGGGCCACATCCAATGGCATGAGGGCAGCGGTGATGGCGTCGAGTTGGGCCTGGGCCGCCGTGAGATCCCAAACGGATGACCATAGAGTACTTGGCATAACGTCCTCCCTTGCCATGGTGGAACAGCGGTGAAGTGGGGCTGGGGATCAGCGATCTGGCGGAGGATTGGGGCATCCATCCGACGGCGATGATCGCCCTGTGGTAGCTTACCTTCATCATGGCGACCCAAGGGGATCGGGGGTAGGGAGGAAAGCCCCCGCAGCGAGGGGGTATAACCGCCCTGGGATGGGCACCATAGCAACACACCATTGGGGATAGCGGGTTGACCACAGAACGTGCCTATTGGGTGGCCTGGGCCAAGGCCAAGGGGGTCGGGTCGGTGTTGCTGAAGCGGCTGCATAGCCACTTTGGCAGCTTGGCGGCGGCTTGGCAGGCGGAGGAATCGGCCCTGCTGGAGGTGGAGGGTGTGGGGCTGTTGTTGGCGTCGCAACTGGCGGACTATCGCCAGCAGGTGAATCCCGATGACGTTCTGAACCATTACGAAGACCAGGGGGCCAACTTTTGGACGCCCGCCGATGCCGACTATCCGGCCCTGCTCTACGAAATTACCGACCCGCCGCCCCTGCTCTACTACAAGGGCCGCACCGAACTGGCCCAGGCCGTGCAAACCATGCCCTCGGTGGCCATTGTGGGCACCCGCGACCCCTCAGACTATGGCCAACGCTGGACGCGCCGCCTGGTGCAACAACTGGTTAGCCACGATGTGATTGTGGTGTCGGGGTTGGCCAGCGGCATCGACCGCCACGCCCACGGCCAAGCCCTCGATAGTCAGGGGCTGACCATTGCGGTGCTGGGCACCGGGGTAGACCGCAGCTATCCCTGGAACAACCGTGCCCTGCAAGACCGCATCGCCCAGGAAGGACTGCTGCTAAGCGAACATCCCAACGACACCCCGCCCGACCGCACCCACTTTCCCCGCCGCAACCGCATCATCGCTGGCCTCAGCCGCGCCACCGTCGTTACCGAAGCCCCCCTGCGATCCGGTGCCCTGATTACCGCTCGCCTCGCCAACGACTATGGCCGCGAGGTCTACGCCCTGCCCGGTTCCCTAGACAACCCCGCCAGCCTGGGCTGCCTAGACCTAATTCGCCAGGGTGCCCAAATGATCTGGGATGACACCACCCTGATCCGCGATCTCGGCCATATTCCCCAACTCGATGCCCCCCCATCCTCCAGCACTCCAACGGCTGTGACTTCCTCGCCAGCCTCGCCTTTGCCCGTCCCCACGTCCGCCCCCGCCAACCTTTCCCCCGAACTCGCCGCCGTCCTCGCCATCGTTACAACCGATCCGATTAGCCTGGACGCCCTCGTCCAGTCCCTCAATCGGCCCACGGGAGACATCCTCAGCAGCTTACTACACCTAGAATTAGAGGGCCTTGTCACCCAAACACCCCCCGGTAGCCATCGCTATCAGCGGTGTTAGGGGTCTGGCAACGCGGGCAAATCGGTCACGGATGGGATCATCTTGGCCCGGTGATCTATCATCAACGACAATGATCCCCCGTTGCCCAGAGGTTGAATTCCCGTTGCCAGAGGTGAAACCCCGCCGTGCCGTTTCTACAGCAAGCCCAGCCGCCCCTGCATTTTTTGCCGCCCCAGCCGAATCGAACGGTGATTCGGGCGACCCAATGGTTCACGCCCTACTGGCTGCGCTGGCGAGAGAATTTGCGGCACATCGAATCCCACAACCTGGATCCGCTGGTGTATTTGATGCGGGATTTCCAGGCCCACAGACACCGTTTCCTGCTGGCCTTTCGCCACCCCAGCCCCCAGGATGCCTTTTGTCTGGCCCATCTGCTCTGGTACGACGTGCCTCGGCGGGCCAAGGAATTGGGGGTGGCGCTGGATCAGCCCGTCCACGCCCACTTTATCTATGACCGGGGGATTCCCCTGTGGGCGGGCTCTTGGGTGGGCGGGTTCTATGCGCGCCTGGGGGGCACGCCCATCCAGCGGGGCAAGCTGGATCGAGAGGGGTTACGATCGGCCCGTCACCTCTTTGCCCACGGGCAATGGCCCATGGCGGCGGCACCGGAGGGCGGCAACAATGGCCACACGGAACTGGTCAGCCCCCTGGAACCGGGCATTGCCCAGATGGGCTTTTGGTGCGTGGAGGATTTGCGACAGGCCGGACGCTCGGAGCAAGTGTCCCTGCTTCCCGTGGGTATCACCTATCAATACACCTCACCACCCTGGGACAAGCTGGATGACTGGCTCGACCACCTAGAGCAGGAAACGGGATTGCTGGCCAAGCCCCAGGCCGCGATCACCGCCGATGCGATCCCTCCCCCATCGCCCCATCCTGCTGACCAAGCGGGATTTGCCGATGCCACCCTACAGCGTCGCTACCAACGACTGCTGGCCCTGGGCGATCACCTGCTAGGGGTGATGGAGGACTACTACCAGCGGGTGTACCGAATGCCCGTAGCCACGCCCCCGGCCCCCTTTGCGGATCGGCTGGAGGTATTGGGCAACACGGCGTTGCAGGTGGCGGAAACCTACTTTCAACTGCCTCCCCGGGGTAGCATGATCGACCGTTGTCGGCGGATCGAGCAGGCGGGCTGGGAACGCATTTTCCGTCAGGAGTTGGGCGAAGATCGGGATCTTTCGGGCTTAGCCCGGGGCTTGGCCGACCGGGAAGCCGAGGAAGCTAGCTTACGGATGTGGCACATGCGGCTAGTGGAAAATTTTGTGGCCGTCACCGGACGATATGTGCGGGAACGCCCCACCGCCGAACGTTTCGCCGAAACCCTGATGATTGTGCGGGATATTGTGTGGCTGATTAAGGGCGAAAACCCCTTCCCCCGGCCCAAGCTTGGCCCCCAGATGGCCGCCGTCACCGTCGGCACCCCCCTCTCCGTCAGCGATCGCTGGCCAGACTACAAAGCAGGACGAAAGCAGGCCGTCGCCAACCTCACCACCGATCTTCAACTGGCCCTAGAAACCATGATTCCTCGGCCATAGTTTTCTCCCCCCGCTTGATCCTGCGAGACCTGGGCGATTGACCATCCCTTAGGGGTGCCACTAGTGGTCTGTCAAGGCTAAGAATTAGGGCTTCGACAAGCTCAGCCCGAACGTATCGTTTACGGTCGTCCTGAGCGGTGAGCGGTGAGCGGTCTATCCTGCACCACTGGTTGACTGACAAAACTTGCTAGAACCCGTATCTGTCAAAGGGTCAGGAGACCTGACCCCGACATGGCCCGAATGCGGTAGGGGCGCGGTTTCCGCGTCCGGTGCAGAATCTTTTGTCAGCCACCCAGCCTGCACCGAGTGATCTTGTCTTCCCTAGGACACATCCTCACTGAAAATTGCTGGGATAGAAGTCAAGGGAACAAAGTCGCAGCCCCTAGCGGTGGTCTAGGAGGGCTCAGCGTAGCCCATGTCCACCGGGTCTAGGGTAGCCACCGTAGCGCCATCGGCGGCAACCATGTCCGATGCTTCGAGGGCGGTCTGGTCTAGGTCGGGCACCGTAGCCAGGTTGGCACTTTCCTCCCAATCAGACCCCGATGGGGTCGATTCTGAGGATGGTTTCTCGGTGCGCTTAGAGAAACCCCAAGCAAAGACCGCAGCAATCAGCAGCACCATCAACCCCTCGGGCGGCACTAAACTCGCATCCACGACCCGCACCAAGAGCCGGAGTCCGACGAAGGCGACGGTGACAAACCCAGCATCCTCTAAATGCTCAAATTCCTCTAGCCATCGCATAAACAACCCCGCCATAAATCGCAGGGTGAGCACCCCAATCAGCCCGCCCAGCAGAATCACCAGCACGTCCTTGGAGAGGGCTAGGGCGGTTGTGACGCTGTCGAGGGAAAAGGCCAGATCCGTAAAGGCGATGATGGGGATGGCCTGGAGCAACGACGCAAAGCGAGGGCCGTGGTGCTGATCCTCGTCATCGGTGGCGGAGGTGAAGTGCTTGAACACCAGCCACAGGAGGTAGGCGGCCCCCAGAACTTCAAACTGCCAAAACTGGAGCACCCAACCTGCGGCCAAAATTAGCGCCACCCGCAACACAAAGGCAATCAGCAGGCCGAAATTGAGGGCCTGCCGCTGAAGCTTTTCCCCCTCTAACCCCTGGGCAATGGCCGCCAGGGCAATGGCGTTATCAGCGGAGAGCACCGCCTCCAGGGCAATCAACACGGGCAGCAGCAGCAGCGTATCTACCCCAAAGTTGGTTGAAATGTCGAGCAGTTGGTCTAGCATGAATTCAGTTTGGCTACCCTGAGCAGCCGTTAAGGTTGGGTGGTGGATGGATGGTGATGGATCTAGGTGTGCTGAGCCCCCCGGATGACTGGCGTGGGACAACGCCAAGGGCTCTGAATCGGGGGCTCTGAATCGGGGGCTCTGAATCGAGCGTTCTGGGCCTGATCAGGGCTAACCTCTCCCCACAGGGCATTACCTCTCAGTCTACCCTGCCCATTAGTCCCAGGGTAGTACGGTTCACGGCCCATCTCCCGTTCATCCCTAGGAGCGATTCCGCGTGTCGAGCCCCTTAATCACTGCTTTTCGTGATCAATACCCCCAGGGAGGTGTGGTGTCTGAGCTTCTCTGTATCCACGATGGACTCTACGTTGTGCGAGTTACGGCACGGGTAGATGACCAGACACTCGCCACGGGATTGGCCGCCCACCACCGGATTGAGTCCGCTGAGGATGAGGCGTTGGTACGCGCCCTCAGCCACATTGGGTCGGTCGCCATTGGCGCTGGCCTCCCGACCAGCCTAGCCATGCCGCCAGCGGATCGGCCCCAGCCACCGCCGCCCAGCCTCGCCCCCGACGGTCCTCGGGTGAAGTCGCCGATCACACCACTCCCCCAGGAGGAAGACAGCCCCCCTGGGGGCTTGCTCTCCCCCCCTTCGACGGAGACCTACGCCCCGAGCAATCATGGGGGCGACGGCCCCCCTTGGGGATCGCCACCCTCAGTATCCGCACCCTCGGTATCCGCCGTCCCGGCAGATAGCACCCTCGAGGACGCCCCTGCGCCATCCTTTGACGCGGCTTTACTCAGTTTGGAGGGCATCCCAACCCCGTCCATTGATCTGTCGGACATCATTGCCCAAACCGATGTGGAACTTCAACGCCTAGGCTGGAACGTGAACCAGGGTCGGGAGTTTTTGGAGAAGAACTACGGCAAGCGATCACGCCACGACCTCACGGACGAGGAACTGCTGGCGTTCCTGCTGTTCCTCGAAACCCAGCCCAGCCCAGAGCCCTAGGCCAGATTTGGGATGGAGGAGATCAGCCCGCCGTGGGGCTGGGCAGAGCATCCTCGGGTGGGGAATCCTAGGCCACAGCCATGGGACGACCGCCCACGGAAGTCCGGTCGATCACTTGGTCGATCAGGCCATAGTCCACCGCCTCCTGGGGGCTCATGAAGAAGTCCCGCTCGGTGTCTTCAGCGATTTTCTCGATGGGTTTGCCCGTGTTGTTGGCGAGGGCTTCGTTCAGGCGTTGCTTCAGGTACAGGATTTCCTTCGCCTGAATTTCAATGTCCGTGGCCTGACCCTGGGCACCGCCGAGGGGCTGGTGAATCATAATGCGGGAGTTGGGTAGGCTCATGCGCTTGCCCTTTTCTCCAGCGGCCAACAAAAAGGCCCCCATGCTGGCGGCAAGCCCCACACAGATGGTGCAAACCTGGGGCCGAATGTGGTTCATGGTGTCGTAAATGCCCAGCCCCGCCGTGACAGACCCACCGGGGGAATTGATGTAAAGGTAAATATCCTTTTCAGGATCCTCAGCTTCCAGAAATAGCATCTGCGCCACGATCAGGTTGGCGGAATCGGACGTGACCTCCTGGCCGAGGAAAATAATCCGCTCGCGCAACAGACGGGAATAGATGTCAAAGGCGCGTTCACCACGCCCGGACTGCTCGATAACGGTAGGGATCATGAGGATAGGCTACTTATTCACTGCTATCGCCCATTGTAACGACATCCGCTCGCAAACCTGTGATCGACCTCGAGTTGTCCGGGTCGATGCCGCCCCCCGCGCCGCAACCGTAACCCACAATACGGCAAGGAGGAATACGGTAAGGAGGGCCAGCCCCCAGGAGTCCCCGCAACCGCCACGGCCTGGATCTAGGATCCTGGTGTGGAGCGGCAGCGGCGATCCAGAATCGCCAACGTTCCCAAGGCCAGCCCGATAGAGGCCGATAGCCACAACCAGTAGGTATGGGCGGTGGGAAGGCCTTGGTCAATGGCCCAGCCCCCAAGCGGTGGGCCGATTAAATAGCCAAAGGCCCACCCCATGGAATTGACAGACAGGTAAACGCCGCGCAGGGCATCGGGGGCCAGGGCCGCCACCAGGGTGGCCCCAATGGGGGCATGAATGACCATTGCCAGGGCCATCAGTGCGAGTGCCACCGAGGCCCAGAGGGCTGGCGCTGTTCCTAGCCCCGCCAGCCACACAACCCCAAAGCCTACCCCCCAAGCCAAGGCCGACAGCATCAAGCCCTGGGCCGGAGGCAACCATCGCAGCCAGCGAGCCAGGGGCAACTGACAGAGGGTCGCCAAGGCCACATGCCCCGTAAACAACAGTCCTAGGGTGGCCGTCGATAGTCCTTCCGGTGCAGGACTCTCGGTAGCCACCCCAACGAAGCGATTGAGGTACACCGGCAGGGCGCTCTGTACCTGGGCAAGGTAGCCCGTCAACAGCACATTCACCAGGAAGAACAGCATCAGGTTGCCATCCCGCAAGGCGTGACCCCAGCCCTGGAAGAAACTCGCGGGTGAGGGGCCGGGGGGCCGGGTTTCGAGAATTAGGGTATAAATCAGGGCAAAAAACAGCAGAAAGGTGATGCCATCGACCACAAACAGGGCGCGATACTGTCCGGTGAGGGAGATCAGCAGCCCGCCCAGCACCACCCCAGATCCCAGGCCCAAGTTATCCGCCAAACGCACCAGGGCATAGGCTTCGTTGCGCTGCTCCGGCGGGGTCAGGTCGGCGGCAACGGTTTCGGTGGCAGGCCAATAGAGCCCCACCCCAAAACCCATCAGACCATTGCCCAGCAAAAACACCGGAAACCCCTGGGCCAACACCAGCACCCCATCCGCCACCGCCGAAATGAGCGAGGAACTAAGCAATACCGGACGCCGACCCCACTGGGGCGAATCCACCATGGATCCGCCCAGAATCCGGCCCGCAATCCCCGTCACCGACCCCAAGCCTAGGCCAACCCCCACCTCCGTGGCCGACAGCCCTACCTGGTTCACAAAGAAAATCGGCGCATAGAACAGGGTAAAGCCAATGCCCACCTGGGAGAGCAGCCGCCCCGCCGCCAGCCACCACACCTGGGGGTGCAGCGCTGGTAACCAGTCTAAAAACCGCCGCCAGATCACGGTTAGATATCGATTCATCAGCGCATCGGGACACCGCGCCGAGGTCGCCGCAGGGCATCCAGGAGCGCCACCGTGCCGCCCAGGAGCCCCCACAGAAGCCATCGACCCAGGTCATACCCCTTGCGCCCTGCCACCTGAGCGGCCACCAGGCCAATCAAGCAGTGCAAAAACATCGGCAACCAAAGCAGGGGAATCGTTTCAGCCATGATCGACGGAAAAGGTCAGGGGTTCAGCGTATCACGACCATCCCTAGGGTCATGGTTCCAGGGATGGGATGGTTCTAGGGACGGGCAAGGGAGAATTAGCGCTGAGGGCTAAATATCTAAGCCAACGGCCCGCAAAATGACGGTTAACAGAGAACTCACAATGGCGAGGGAAAGGGACCCCATAATAGCGCTCCAAATGCCCCAGCGCAGGCGAAACCCCTCCACCAGCCAAGCGGCCAGACTAAACACAACCACTGCACCGAGCAGGGGAACAATTCCTAGGGTTAGCACAAAAATACCGGCACGAAACGCCGGGGGAAAAAAGCCCCAAAGGCCGTCAAAAGCACCAATAATGGCTCCCCCCAGGAGGGCTTTGACGGGGCTATCGATTTCAACACCAATGGGTGGGATTTTAGAGATGATCAACAAGCCAATGGCTAAAACCGTAACACTCACCAAGAAATAAATGAAAGCATCCGTCATTAGGTTTCTTCCTCGCAGGTCAAAAATAGTCCAACATCAAAGGGAGGGGATGCCCCAGAAAAAATATCTCATTTGGCATCCGAGAGATAGGTTTCAGCTTCCTATCCTAGGGGGAAACGGCTATTTTTCCCAGGATTGAGCCTGAATCTTCGGTCAGTGTAGGGTTGGGGACAACGGGAACCAAAAACAAAGCCCGTGGCCGAGGAAATCTCTCAACCACAGGCCTAGATTTGCTAGATGAAGTCATGGATGACAACCGGGACAGGGCTGGGGCCATCAGCCTATAGGTTAGCCAGCAAGCGCTGAACAATTTGGACTCCCGTGAGAGCTTGCCAGCCGAAAAGCACCACCAGCACCACGTTGAGGGAAATGTGAGTCAGGCGGGCGACGTCGCTCCCCTTTTGCATGAAGGGCACGAGGGCGGCGGAGGTGGTGATCAACCCAGCCATCCCCAGGCCCACCAGCAGGTGAGGGCCAACAAACAACTTGCCATTTTCGAGATAGGTCACGCCCATGCCGCCAATGGTGCCCAAAACCATCACCGCCATCAGGACAGAGCCCACTTTGTGGTGTTTGAGGGCAAACTTACCCTTGATCAACTCTTTACGCGTGTCCGCATCGGCAAGGCGCGTGCGGCGGGCCTGAACCCCTAGGTATAGGGCGTATAGGGTGGTGGCCAAGAGCACCCACATCATCACAGGATGGGCAAAATTAAGCCAGGGCTGGAAGGTGTCTGCGGTCATAGCGAGGAGTGAGAATCTTTATTTTTTCTCAACGATTATATCGTTCTGGCTTTGGCCTTGGCAAAGCGGATGTCTTCCCTAGGCCACAGGCTAGGGAGAAACGGCCCTTGACCTCAGCCCTCTAGTGCCGTGTCAAGACTAAGAATTAGGGCTTCGACAAGCTCAGCCCGAACGTGTCGTTTACGGCTGGTTGACTGACAAAACTAGCTAGAACCCGTATCTGTCAAAGGGTCAGGAGACCTGACCCCTACATGGCCCGAATGTGGTAGGGGCGCGGTTTCCGCGCCCGGTGCAGAATCTTTTGTCAGCCAACCAGCGTTTACGGTCGTCCTGAGCTTGTCGAAGCCCTAATGCTTCGGCAGAAACTCGCTTCCGGGGCATCGGGCCGCTGACCTGATCCCGAACGCAGGTTAGTCTACAGACGCCGAAAAGGGCAGGGTAGAATGCAGCAAGCCCCGTCCTCTTCTGTGACTGCCCCATGCCTCGCCTCCTCCGTGTTCTGATCCGCCGTCGCCTGTCCTGGCTGTTGTTGC
>JAYKHF010000023.1:0-12895 GCA_035285305.1 Leptolyngbya sp. | reverse complement strand
CCGCAGCATCTGGGTGACGGTCAAAACCAGGTCCGTCGCGGTTGCGCCTTCGGGGAGCTGGCCCGTCAGCTTAAAGCCCACCACTTCGGGAATCAGCATGGAAATGGGCTGACCCAGCATGGCCGCTTCGGCCTCAATGCCGCCCACGCCCCAGCCCAGAACCGACAGGCCGTTGATCATGGTGGTGTGGCTATCGGTGCCGACCAGGGTGTCCGGAAAGGCCACCTGCAGGCCGTCCTCCTCTTTCGTCCAGACCACCTGGGCCAGATATTCCAGGTTCACCTGGTGACAGATGCCCGTACCGGGAGGTACCACCCGGAAATTATCAAACGCTTGCTGTCCCCACCGCAGGAAGGCGTAGCGCTCGTGGTTGCGGTGAAATTCCTGCTTGACGTTCTCCTCGAACGCACCGCTGCTACCGTATACGTCCACCATGACGGAGTGGTCGATGACCAGGTCCACCGGGGAGAGGGGATTAATTTTTTCGGGATTACCGCCGAGTGCCACGATGGCATCCCGCATGGCAGCCAAATCCACCACTGCGGGTACGCCCGTAAAGTCCTGCATCAGCACCCGCGCCGGACGGTAGGCAATCTCGCGACTGGAGGTCTGGGTTTGCAGCCAGGTGGCAATGGCCCGCACGTCCTCCGCCGTCACTGAACGGCCATCTTCGTAGCGCAGCAGGTTTTCTAGCAGCACCTTGAGACTAAAGGGCAAGCGGCTGACATCGCCCAGGCTCTTTTCGGCCTCCGGCAGGCTGTAAATGGTGTAGGTCTTGTCTCCAACGGGCAGGGTGGTTTTGGCGTTGAAACTATTCACAGGGGTGATCTCTCCGGTTGCGATTAGGCGATTGAGCAGGGAATCCGGCACTTGTAGCGCAGCACCTTAACCCAGTCGATGCGATCTTACCCTTTCCTCGGTAAATTACTGTAAACCCGGTGGCGAAATCTAGGCCAGTATGATGCACCACTTTGGCCAGAATCTATTTAATATAGAGAACAGATTACGGTTCCGTGAATAGCCTGAGAAATCGCCATTTAGGCTCTTTTCTAGCGTCTGATCTAGCTTCTGAATGCTGCCCCGGCTTGCCGTCACTCCTGTCGATGACGCATCGTTTTGTAACTTCGGGATCAGGGGCGAGTTGTCCTCCCTTAGGGGTGTGTTCATGCATTGTCCTTTTTGCCAATATCCGAATAACCGTGTGTTAGAATCCCGTGCTGCCGAGTCGGGGCGCAGTATTCGGCGGCGGCGAGAATGCCTCCAGTGCGAACGTCGCTTCACCACCTATGAACGCATTGAATATGTCCCAGTGACGGTGATTAAACGGAGCACCGAGGCAGAATTATTTGACCGTTCTAAACTGCTGCGAGGCATTGTGCGAGCCTGCGAAAAAACCCCCATTTCTGCCCAAGTGATGGAGAGCATGGTGGATGACATCGAAGCCGAACTGCAACAGCGCCATCACCGAGAAGTCAACAGCGCCGAAATTGGCGAAATGGTGCTGACCAAACTGCGCCCCCTCAACGAAGTGGCCTTTGTTCGCTTTGCTTCGGTGTATCGCCAGTTCCAGGGCATCCGCGACTTCACCGACACCCTCAGCCAACTCCAGGATCCAGAATCTGCGGGGCTTGAGGCGGTTGCCCCCCCACCGGCGACCGCCCCTGAACCGACCGCCTCCCACGATGTAGACTCTGCGGCCCCCTTGGCCTACCCAGCCCCGGTACTGTCCCCCTGACGGGATAGCCCTATTGGAGAGCCCTGAAATCGAGGCGAGTGTCTAGGCAAGCCCGCTTTCCTGCGGTATCTTTGGGGCGATGGTTGGGTTGAGGTAAACCGATGGCAAATAAGCAGTCCGGTGGCTTTTTGGGGGGGCTCATGGTGGGTGCGGCGATGGGGGCCGTGGCCGCACTGTTGCTCGCCCCTCGTTCGGGGCGCGAAACCCGCAAAATTCTGCGCAAATCCGCCGATGCTCTGCCGGAACTGGTGGAAGACCTCTCCACCTCCGTCTATCTTCAGGCGGATCGGCTCTCCGAAACAGCCCTAGCCAACTGGGATCATACCCTCACCCGCCTGCGGGAGGCGATCGCCGCTGGACAGGCCGCCAGCCTCAGGGAATACGCCCATTTGACCCAGGCCACCCAGAATATCGCCCAGGCTGAGGCCGAGCCACCCCTTGAAGATTGACGGGAAGATCTTGAATTTAGGCTCATTTATTGCATCGCATTGCCTCTTATCGCCCGGGCTGGCTGGCGGTGAGTGATGGCCGACCCGACTCAGCCCAGAACGATTCCCCCGAACCCTGTGCCCTCGAACCCCATGCCCTCGAACCCCATGCTCCCGAACCCTGTGCCCTCGAACCCCATGCCCCCGAACGAGGAGTCTCCCCTTGTTGGCTGATCCCATCTTCTGGCTAGCCCTATCGCTCTTCTGTGTCGCCGTCAGCTTCACGACGGTGCTACTGGTGGCGGTGCCCGCCCTGCGAGAGCTCAGCCGGGTGGCCCGCAGCGCCGACCGGCTGCTGGATACCCTCGACCGAGAACTCCCCTCTACCCTAGACACCCTGCGCCGCACCGGGGGCGAGGTGGCCGACCTCACCGACGGCTTACATCAGGGGGTACAGAGTGCCAGCCGCATTGTGGGTCAGGTGGATCAAAGCCTATCCTCCACGCGCCAGCAGGTACAAACCCTCAACCACGGATCTCGCAGCCTGTGGGCTGGGGTCAAGGCGGCTTGGCAAGCCTGGGGCCAGCCCCCCCAACGTCGTCCTAAGCCCAAGAAACTGGGTCATCGTCGGTCTACCTTGACAGACTCTCGCCCGGTCTCCCCAGCCCTGCCACGGGAGGAACGCAGAACTGAGCCAAGTCCATCGGATTCCACCCTGCCCGAGGATCGGCCCGACTAGCTCGGGCTGGATGGCCCCAATTTCCTCGCCTTGCCCTGGGGGATGCCGATCTGTGAACCCCGGGCCTAGGACGTAAGCCTTGCTCTGAAAACCCGCATCCGACCAAGCCCGCATCCGACCAAACCCGCATCCGACCAAGCCCGCCTGAAAAAACTCGCCCGAAAAAAACCACCCGAAAAAAATGAGTGCTGTGTAAACAACTGTAAACAAAGTTGTAGTCTAGATTAAGATACGAAGCATTTACCGGCGAGTGAATCCTGTTCCGCCTGCGCTAGGGAGAAGGGGCAAGGTCACTCGATGGCGTTCTTTTCGTTCCAGCCTTCCTGAGTGAGTACCCATGAGACAAGCGTTCAATGTTCTTCTGGTTTGCGTGGTGAGCCTCTGTGTGTGGTTGCCCATGGCCCCCGCCCATGCCTACGACAATCCAGAACTCTTGCCCGAAGAGGAGACCGTTGTCATTGACCTGGCGAAATCTCTAACGCCGCGCCAAGAGGAAGACCTCAATGCTCGTCTCGCCGATTTTGAAACCGAAACCGGCTGGAAACTACGGGTGCTGACCCAGTATGACCGCACCCCGGGCCGCGCCGTCAAAGACTTTTGGGGATTGGATGACCGCAGCGTCATGCTGGTGGCCGATCCCCGAGGCGGTAACTTACTCAACTTCAGCGTGGGCGATGCGGTCTATGACCTGTTGCCCCGCACCTTCTGGATTGAACTACAAACCCGCTACGGCAACCAGTTCTTTGTCCGCGAAAATGGCGAAGATAACTCGATCATGAGTGCCCTAGAGTCCATCGAAACCTGCCTGCGCCAGGGGGGCTGTAACGTTGTACCCGGCCTGCCCCAGGAGCAGTGGGTGCTGACCCTCGTCACCTCCATTGTGGGCGGGGTGGTCTGTGGCTTTGCGGCCCATCCGCGCAAACCGGGCCAAATTCTGGCTTGGCAATGGGTGCTCATTTTCTCGCCCCTGTGGGGCATCCTGTTCCTCGCCTTTGGCATTGGCCCCGTGATCACCCGCACCAGCGATTGGCTACCCCTCTCCCGCAATGTGATCGGCTTTTTCATCGGTGCCCTCGTCGCCTACCTGACGCCCTCCTTCAACAGTCCCTCCAGCCCGTCTGAAACCTAGCCTTGTCGTCCAAATCCCGAGGCCCCTGCCATGGTTCCCACCGCTCCCCTCAAAATTGGTGAAGTCTCTCGCCAGACTGGGGTGGCGGTGGGAACCTTGCGCTACTACGAAAGCCTCGGCCTGATTACGGCCCAGCGAGGGGCCAATCGCTATCGCTACTATGACCCGGCTACGGTGCAGCAGGTGGGATTTATCAAAAAAGCCCAGGCCCTAGGCTTTTCCCTGGAAGACATTAAAGCCGTGCTGACCGTCCATCAGCAGGGGCATACCCCCTGTACGGTGGTGCGATCCCTGTTGCAGCAAAAAATCGACCACCTAGCGGCCCAAATTCAGCACATGACCACCTTCAAGGCGGAACTTGAGCAGTACCGCGATCGGTGGATTATGGATCCACCTCAGCCCACCGAGGGGGATATCTGCCCCCTGATCGCATCGGTTGGGGCTAGGGATTAACCGCCTGTCTGACCCAGGTACCATCGGCTAGACGTTGGTACTGGGTGCGGTTTTGAGGATGGCCCCGCAGTTCTAGGTGGTCTACCCCATCGGGTTGAAGCAGCCCCAGGCAGAATGTGGACGGTGGCTGATCCGGGGGCTCCACCTCAAAACCGCCCTCAACGGCGTCGATATCCCCACCACGGGGATGCCCCGGATGGGGCCAGAGGAAGGACTGGCGGCTGGCCTCGGACAGGGCTTCCCACCGCTCCCGACGGGCTTGGCCTAGATCCCAATCCTCTGTACTCGCGGTGATAAGGGCAATGGCCCCAGACAGGCGAAACTGTTCGCGGGTTTGGGTGAAGTACCAGCACAGTTCTCCCCAGGGGGTTTGGGTAATATCCATCACCTTGGCACTGCGGCTGTCGGTGACAAACATTAGGGCATTACTGTCTTGGTAAAAGCCGCGAAACACCACCGTGCGATTGGCCGGACGACCGTGGGCCGACAGGGTGGCCAACTGGGCGTAGCGGCTGTGGGGTTGGCTGCGGTGGCGATGGAGGGCCTTGGCTAACGGGCTCCGCCAAGGTGCTAGGGCCTCGGGGGTCACAACGGCGGTTCCAAAATCAGACATACTAGAGATTACGTTGAAGGTACCAGTGAGATTGCCCAGGGGTGATCCTAGCCTAGGGCTACCCCGGGCCGGGTTGAAGCGATCTTCGACGGGTTGCCCCTTGCGATGATGAATCCACCCAGTGAGACTACAGGTATGATCGTTGCCATCCTTTTGCTGATTGCTGGGGGCGGGCTGCTCCTCGTTGGGGCCGAGGCCCTGGTGAGGGGAGCCTCTAGGCTGGCGGGCTTGCTCGGTATTTCCCCCCTGATCATTGGGCTAACGGTGGTCGCCTATGGTACTAGCGCTCCGGAAATGGCGGTCAGTGTGCAGTCTAGCTTGGCCGGACAGGGGGATATTGCCCTGGGCAACGTGATTGGCAGCAACATTTTTAACGTTCTGGTGATTCTGGGGCTCTCTGCCCTAGTGGCTCCCCTGGTGGTGGCCCAGCAGCTCATCCGCCTGGATGTGCCCATTATGATCGGCGTTTCGGCCCTGCTGCTGCTCTTCTCCCTAGATCAACGGCTTCAGCCCACCGATGGGATCATTCTGTTGATCGGCGGTGTCGTCTACACCGTCTTTTTGATCTATCTCAGCCGTCGCGAAACCAATGCGGAGGTGCAGGCCGAATATGACCAGGAATATGGCTTGAAGGATCGATCTCGCTGGGGCTGGCTGATGAACCTAGGCTGGATGGGCCTGGGTTTGGGGACGTTGGTGCTGGGGTCTCGATGGTTTATCCAGGGATCCGTGGCCATCGCCACCGCCATCGGCGTCAGTCAGTTGGTGATTGGGCTAACCATTGTGGCGGCGGGCACCTCCCTGCCAGAACTGGCGACCTCGGTGGTGGCGACGCTGCGTGGTGAGCGCGATATTGCCGTGGGCAACGTGGTTGGCAGCAACATTTTCAATATTCTGACGGTACTCGGGGTAACGGCCCTCACCTCGGGCAACGGTGTGGTGATTCCCAATGCCGTCCTCTACTTCGACCTACCCGTCATGGTGGCGGTGGCGGTGGCCTGTATTCCCATTTTCGCCACCGGCAACGTGATCTCCCGATGGGAGGGCGTCCTATTTAGTGGCTACTATGTGGCCTATGCCACCTACCTCATCCTCCGGGCCGCCGATCACACCCACCTGGGCCTGTTCAGCCAAATTATGCTGCTGTTTGTGATTCCCATTACTGTGATTACCTTGGCCACCGTGCTGCTACGCACCTGGCCCACGGGGGAACATCCCAATCGGTCTTAGTCTTGACAAACCACTAGGGGCGAAGCTCGGGGGCTTCGGGGGGGCTGGGGGCTTGGCCTTCGGTGTGGCGATCCACCACCCGCTTGAGCACACCATTGATAAACCGAAATCCTTCTTCACCGCTATAGCGCTTCGCCATTTCCACCGCTTCGTTGATGGCCACCCGGTCGGGGGTGCCGAGGTAGTCCATTTCCACCACGGCAAGGCGCAGAATATCTCGGTCAATGCGGGCGAGCCGTTTGAGCTGCCATGCCACCATAGCCGTTTCCAGCACCGCGTCTACCTCGGAACGGTATTTAGCGGTATGGGTCAGGAGTTCCATGGCAAAGGCCCGCACCTCTTTCTGGTTCGTCATCTGCAAGAATTCGGGCATTTCCACCGCATGGGCAAGGCGATTAATCGCGGCCTGAGTGAGATCAATGGCTTCATCCACCATGGCACGGCTGCTTTCCACATCGGCGGCCACCAGATCGGTATCCACCAACCGCTGACTCCCCCGCTTCAGTTCGTCGGAGGCGGTTTCCAGGGCGTCCTTGGCTTCGGCGGCGAGGGTTTTAACCGCCGCCTGCAACAGGGCTTCTAGATCCAGTTCCTGGAGCTTCTTGGGTTTTTCTGGCAACTGGCTGAGGCCCAATAGGGCCAGTTCGCGAGCCATCCGACGAGCCTGCATCGCAGGTACCTCCGAGACAAAAGACTATCCCAGCCTAGGGTCGGGCATCGCCGGGATGATGCTCCCAGCAGACCACAGGACTGAGTACGGCTTTGCTATCTTACCAATCTTCGTCTAGGGGCAAGCCAGAGAGTTGCGATTCTGCCATAGGGAAAACGGAAAGCTGTTGATCGACGTTGGCTACATCCGCCGTGCCCTGCCCCAGGGCGCGGGGATCGACCGCCGTATCCACCGTTGTATCCTCGGCCTCTAGGGTGGGCATGGCCAGGGTTGGGATGCGTTCTGGGGGCACCGCTGCCGCCAGGTTGGGGCCAACAATGCCGCCGGAGAGCAGCACCTTAAAGGCGTCTTCGATGGAAATGGCCAGGTTGATCACATCGGTTTCGGGCACCACGGCATACCAACCGCTGGTGGGGTTGGGGGTGGTGGGCACAAACACACTCAACATCTTGGGGGTCGTGGCGGTCGCCGCACTCATGGCCCCGGTGACAAAGGCAATGGCCCAAATGCCCTTGCGGGGATATTCCACCAGAACCACCCGCCGAAACCGGGTTTTAGAATCCTGAAACACCGTCTGCAACAACTGTTGCAGGGTTTTATACACCGACCCCGCCAAGGGAATAGACTGCACCGTACGCTCGCCCAAATCCAGCAGCCACCGTCCGGCAATATTTCGGGCCATCAGACCAATCAACAAAATGGCCGACAGAGGCACGGCCAGCCCAATACTGAGGTTGATCAGATCAACCAGCAGGGGGTTGAACCCCTCAAAGGGGGCAAACTGCTTGGGGAAACGGGTTAGCAGCCGGACGACCCAGTTGGCAATGGTGATGGTGAGCCAAATCGTCGTGGCGAGGGGAATGACCACCAGCAAGCCAGCAATGAGGTCATTTTTCAGATCTTGTTGAAGCTTTTGCAGCACGGGCAACTCGTAGCGGTCAGAACGGGAGGGGGGATTGAGGGTTGGGGAACCGTCAATGTCCATAGTCTCACAGGAAACGGGCTGGGGATCGCTATCGGCCAGAGCTCTAACCAGAAAGGAAGACTCAACTCGGAAGACTCAACTCGGAAGACTCAACGGGGTTGATGAAAATCTAGCAATTGGGTTGATGATGAGTCGTTGGTCAGCCCGGGCTGACGAGGGATCCGGAAGATTTAACACAACTGCCATGATTGTAAACAAAAAAAGATGGGACTCAAAGCCGAGGGGTCGGAGTGCCTGGGCTCTGGGCCAATCTGGCCCCCAGACGCCGTAGACTTTTAACGATGGTGGCAGGGCACAGCTACCCCAGCCCCACCGCTATCTTGGCCTCACCGCTATCTCGGCTTCAAAATGGTGTTTCTCCCTCACGCTATGTCTACTTCTTCCTCCCCGACCTCCTCCCCCACTGACCGGGGGCATTTGCTGACCGAGCAGGCCAATCCCCGCAGCGCCCAGTTGGATCAGCTCAGCCCGCTCGCCCTGGTAGACCTCTTCAATCAGGAAGATCAGCGCACCGTGGCCGCCATTGCCGCCGCCCGCGAACCCCTGGCCCAGGCCATTGAGGTGATCACCACGGCCCTGGGCCAGGGGGGCAAGCTGTACTATATCGGCGCAGGTACCAGCGGACGGCTGGGGGTGCTGGATGCGGCGGAATGTCCGCCCACCTTCTGCACGCCGCCGGAACTGGTACAAGGCATTTTGGCCGGTGGCCCAGCCGCCCTGATCAAGAGTTCCGAAGGGCTAGAGGATATTTTTGCAGACGGCGAAGCCGCCATCGCGGATCGGCAGGTCAGTGCCCTGGATGTGGTGGTGGGCATCACCGCCGGAGGCACCACACCCTACGTGAAGGGGGCGATCCACGCGGCCCGCCAGCTAGGCGCGAAAACCGTTTTCATCGCCTGCGTTCCCGCCGATCAAGCCCCCGCCGAGGTCGATATTGACATTCGTCTGCTGGTGGGGCCAGAACTGCTGGCCGGATCCACGCGGCTGAAGGCGGGTACCGTCACCAAAATGGCCCTCAATATCCTCTCCACCGGGGCGATGGTGCGTCTGGGCAAGGTCTATGGCAACCGCATGGTGGATGTGGCGGTGACCAACAGCAAACTGCGGGATCGGGCTCTGCGCATCCTCTGCGACTTGACTGACCTAGATCGTACCGCCGCCGCCGACCTCCTCGAACAGAGCGGCCAACAGGTGAAACTGGCCCTGATGATGCACCTAGGCCAGATCTCCGCCGACACTGCCCAGCAGCACCTCGCGGATCACCAAGGCCAGATCCGACCAGCTCTCGCGGCCTTAGGGAAGGCCCCGTCATCACCCTAGCCCTCCATCGGCCTCCAGTCTCCCCTAAACGGATAGTTAAAACTTGGTGCAGGAGGCCCTCAACCTCCTAAGCTAAAGGGGCGAGTGAGAGAACCTGCGATGACGACTCCATTGGTACCTGTTTCCCAAATTGCCACGGCGGCGGATTTGCTGACGGCCTACGCCGCTGGTCAGCGCAATTTTGAATACGTCGTTTTGGCCGACGCTGACCTTTCTAGGGCCGACCTCAAGGGGGGAGACTTTAGCTATGCCGACTTTAGCGGGACAACCCTCAGGGGCTGTAACCTGCGCGGAGCAGATCTGAGCTACGCCAACCTCACCGAGGCCAACCTCACCGAGGCTGATCTGCGCGGGGCGATGCTGATTGGCACCGACCTCCGTACCGCCAACATCACCGCCGCTCAGTTTCATCAAGCCGACTACGACCCCCAGGAAACCCACTTCCCGCCTGGGTTTGACCCCATTCAGCAGGGGCTCAAGGCAGATCGCTAGCCCCCGGCGGGGAGCGATGGTTGCCAGCATTGGGGTGGCTGGGCTGGCCCAACCCAGGGACTACCCGTTCTCCTGGGTTGGATCCATCGGAGCGGGAGGAATAATCACCCGAAAGTCGGCATCCACCACCCCCTCCTCGGGATCAGCGGCCTTGGCCTCCACGTCCACGTCCTCGTCCCCATAGCCGTCCCCGTAGGCTTCCCCGTAGCCGTCCCCATAGTCATCATCGGGGGGGGCATAGATGCGATCCGTTTGGCCAGATTCGCCCTGATCGCCATAGCCATAGGCATAAATCGAGCCATTCCGGTAGACCTGGGTGGGGGGATTGCCGCCATCATCGCGACTGGCGGTGCGGGCCGCTGACCCTGCCGATGGTTCTGGGGAAGACGGGGGTTCAAGATCATCCCAGCCTTCGGTGATCTCCGCGAGGCTTTCCTCCACAGGGCTGACGCCAGAGGGCCGATAGCGCCGGGGATCGACGTCATCCCAGTCGTCGGTAATCTCGCGCAGGGAGTCCTGCACCCTTGGGTCTGGCTCCGTTGCTTGGCGGCGGCTAAACCAGCCCGGGGAAGAACGCCCGGGGCCGCTGGCGGGCGGCGGTGGGGCCTCAGTTCGCCGGGGGGCAGGGCGACGGGGGCTCCAGCTATCCCATTGACTAGGGGATTGCAGGTTTGTCCAGTCTTGCCAGGTGCTATCCCCATCGGCGGCCTCCGCAACCGGCGACGAAGCCCTATCCCTCGGGGCATCATAACGGTCAGAGGCCCGGAAGTCAGGTTCCGGCGATGCATCGGGTTTAGCGGGTTCGTAGAAGGGCTGCGGTTCATACCGGTAACGGTGGCCTTTGCCCTGACGCCGTGGGGGGAATTCTAGGAGGGCATGGAGTGCCAGGGTTGTGAGGCCCCCCAGGATGATCGCCAAAACCAGCCAAATTCCCAGGGGTAGGGCCAGGGTACGGCTACCCAAAAAAATCAGGGGCAACCGGGGAGACCAATTTTGGAGCCCCAAAAGCAGCAGTATTCCGACCGCCAGCCCACCTAGAACCCAACGAGCCGTCGCCATCCTAAATTCCTCGTCAGTGCTTTTGCCTATCCTATCGCGACCGATGGCTTGGCCGATGGCCTCCCACAGCGAGCCTCGGTCTGCCCCACGGGGAACGACATCTTCCCGGTATCGCTTGGACGGCATCTTCCCGGTATATCTCGGGAGGATTCGTTTAGAATGAAAAAATCTAGAATGAAAAAATCAGGTCGCGGCATTAGGGCAGATTCAAGGCCATCTCTGGGCACCTTCCTGACGGTCATGGCCTGTCCTGTCTCAACTCCCTGGTTTGGGGGCTGCGCCATCTACATCAATCCTGGGTGCTAGGCACGCCTTTTGGGGCCTCTCCTTGTCCTAGGACGCATAGAGGTCAATCCTAGGTGACGTTCAAACGTCTAGAGGATAGGTAAGTGATGAAGAATCTATACGAGAGTCCTCGTCGAGCCTACATCAACGTTATGGAACTGTTGGTGGCCGAGGAAGTGGATCAGCAAATGCGCGATCTGCCCCCTCGAGTGCTCAAGTATCTCAAGGTCATAGAAATTGAAACCTATGCCCTGAACCGATTGCCCGCCCTCTACGCCTCCAGTGAAAAGGGATGGCAGCACCAGTATGAGAAAGCTAAGCGGGAGTTACGTAACCAGATTAAAAGCGCCGTGCGCCAAGCCCTAGCGGCGGTTCAGGTCGATCCCCTCCGATCCTCTGAGCCCCTCAGGTTAGAACAGGACGCGTCGGCGGTCACGGTGCTAGAGTCTCTGCGTGAACTGCTCAAACAGCCGGATCTGAACTGGGACGGTGTGATTCACCGGCTTCAGGATATGGTTTCTAACGGCCATCCCCAGCTATCCTCACCGCCCTCGGATATGGCCGGTTCCCATCGCACCCGCTATCGTCCCAATCCCGGCGATCCCCACTACGGTGTGCCGACAACGGGAACGACTCCATCGACGGTGCCGAGTCATAGCCATGATCGGCAGTACTGGCGGCCTGGAACCTACGGATCCACCATTTCTTGGGAACGGCGACATCACCAGCCCGACTCCAGGCCCGGTAGCGATACCGACGACTTTGACTGGAACGACCCACGCTATAACAAATAGGCTGACCGCCAAAAGCCCGAACGGGTCTCCATCAACGGGTTTCGATCAAGCTGGCGATAGCCATCGTTTTGAGGGCATGGGCACCCCGGCCAGCTACCCCAGGTCTGCGGGCCGGGGGGTCAGGGATAGCCGATAGCGGTAAAGGGCAACGGGTTGTCCGAGGGCAGAGAGAAAGTCGGGATCTTGCGGCGAGAGATACACCGCTGTCACCTGATCGGCTTCGATGTGATCGCCTAGGTTCTGGTAATCCGTCGTCGTTTCGACTTCGTTGAGGTAGGGAACAGCGGTGCCGCGAAAGACCTGCTGAAAGCGCTCAGCGGTAATGAAGTGATCGGGTTGAGGCGTTTCGGTGCTGCGTCCGGTGATGGTGGAGTCCAACTGTCGTCCTTGGGTGAGTCGGGTGATCTGACGATTGGGTTGCCTGGGATCAACGCTGACAGCCTTGACGGCGGCTTCCCCCAGGTACGCCCGAGCCAGATTCAGGCCGTTAAAGGCGCGATCGGCAACGATGTCTCCTTGGCCTCGGCTGAGCGCCCGGGGGAAAAATCCGTCCAGCAGCCTGGGGGCTTCCACAAACCGCACCACACAGGTGACGGGCTGATCCAGCATGGCCTGGTTGCTCTCAAAACCGGGAGTGCTGATGTCAGGGGCGAGGGGGGCGGCTAAATCCACCAGAATGCTGGTTAATTCCCAGGTGCCTGCCATCCAGTCGGGGTAGGTCAAATCACCCTTCGCCCTAGGGAGAGGGAGTTTCTCCCACTGGGGAAAGGCTGAAAACCGATCCGACAGCGGCAAGGCTAGGGCTTCACCACTGCACAACAGCCAGACTGTCAGCAGCAACAACAGCCAGGACAGGCGACGGCGGATCAGAACACGGAGGAGGCGAGGCATGGGGCAGTCACAGAAGAGGACGGGGCTTGCTGCATTCTACCCTGCCCTTTTCGGCGTCTGTAGACTAACCTG
>JAYKHF010000022.1:0-6851 GCA_035285305.1 Leptolyngbya sp. | reverse complement strand
TGGTGGAAGATAGAGAATGTGCCCATCAAACGAATTTTTGGCGTCGATGTCAATTTTCCCTAGGGGCATTTCCCTAGGGGCACCGTTGCCGCGTTCGGCGCAGCACCGACGATGATCACACAGGGGGACGACGGACTCAGGTGTGGATGATACCTAAAACAGTGACCGACCATGGCCCTGTGGGGGGGCACCTTCATGGCTGGGCGGATGGTAGCGCAGGAGATGGGATCCTTTTCGGCGGCCTTCTGTCGGTTTGCGGTGGCGTTTGTGGCCCTGATTGCCCTGACCTACGTCCTAGAAGGAACCTTGCCGCATCCGCCTAAGCACCTATAGTGGTCGATGGTGGGGTTGGGGGTGTTCTAGGAGCAGGGTGCGGATGGTGGCCTCGAGATGCTTGAGGCGGATAGGCTTGCTGAGGTAGGCATTGGCTCCGGCGGCCAAGCAACGTTCGCTATCGTGCTGCATCGCCAAGGCAGTTAGGGCAATGATGGGGGTTTTGGCCAAGCGCTCCTGGAGCCGTATCAGCCGCATGGCCTCTAGGCCATCCATCCCTGGCATTTGGATATCCATCAAAATGAGATCCGGGTTGTGAGACAACGCTAGATCAAAGGCTTCTTCCCCATCACTAGCATGGACAAGGCGATACCCCTTAGCCTCCAGATAGCAGGAGATGGTGACCACATTGGCCGGGTTATCTTCGGCCAGCAACACCAGGGGGGAAGATGCAAGGGGGGCGTCGTCCGGGGCGGCCTTGGGGCGATGGTCGTCGGGGGCGGCGGCATCCGTGGGTTGAGGATTCGGCTGTGGCTGGGGAACATAGGGCAGTTCAATGGCAAAACAACTGCCGACCCCCAGTTCGCTAGTTAACTCCACCCGCCCACCATGCAACTCCACAATTTGTTTGACGAGGGCCAGCCCCAGGCCCGTGCCCGTCTGTTTGCGGTTGAGGGCGCTATCAATTTGGACGAAGGGTTGGAACAGCTTAGCGATATTTTCGGGGGCAATGCCAATTCCCTTATCTTCGATGGCCAAGCGCAGGAGGGACGGCCCAGGTGCCCCTGCCGCTGGGGGTACCTGCGAAACACGGAGGGTAATGATCCCCCCTTCTAGGGTGAATTTCACCGCATTATTGAGCAGGTTGAGCAAGACTTGCCGCATCCGAATTTCATCCACCCATAGCTCTGGCAAATTGGCTGGGATGTCGGTGTTGAGCTGGATGTTTTTCTTGAAGGCTTGCTGCTTCACAAAGGCAAGGCTGGAGGCACAGAGTTGCTCTACGGCAACGTAGGTGCAATCGAGGGTAATTTGCCCCGACTCGATTTTGGCCACATCTAGAATGTCGTTAATTAGGGCTAGCAGGTGATTGGCGCTTTTTTCGACGGTGCCCAAGGCATGGAGTTGTCGCTCGTTGACAATGCCAAACACCTCGTCCTGAAGCCCTTCTGTCATGCCGAGGATGGCATTGAGGGGGGTGCGTAGCTCGTGGCTCATGTTGGCCAAAAACTCGTCCTTGAGGCGGGTGGCCCGTTCTAGTTCGGTGTTGGTGCGGCGCAGTTCCTCCTCTGCGGCTTTGCGATCACTGATGTCTTGGCACACGCATATCAGTAAGTTGTCTGCCGCAAAGGTGAGCGATAACTGCTCTGGGAAGGTCGTGCCATCCTTGCGGGTGGCCGTTGCCTCGCCCTGCCAAGATTTTTGCTCTAGCAACACGGGAAACACTTCTCGTTCAAAGCGTTCTAGCTCCTCCGAGGAATACAGGATGGCCCACCCCTGGCCGATCAGATCGTCGGCGGATGCATAGCCAAACATCTTGGCATGGGACGAATTGAGGTAGAGGTAGCGCCCATCCTGGAGAATGGCAATGCCATCCACCGCCGCTTCGATGGCCGCTAACTGGCGCTGAAGCACCAGATCAGCGTTGTGTCGGTCGGTCACATCTTGGTAGGTGCCCAAAGTCCCGATAATTTCCCCAGCCAAATTGCGCAGCGGGAGCTTGCTCGTTTCCACCCAGAGTTCTACCCCTTCCTGGCTGAATTTCGAGGATTCCTTCTGAAGCATGGCTTCGCCGCTCTCCATCACCGCACGGTCATCGGCGCGGTAGAGTTCTGCTGCGGTTTCGCCCCAGGGTAGATCGAAATCATTTTTGCCGACTAATTCCGAGGTTTCCCTCAGTCCGGCATCCTGCAAAAACCGTTGGTTAGCCCCTAGGTAATTAGAATTCACATCCTTCCAAAACACCCGGAGCGGCACCGTATCGAGCACCGTTTGTAGGAACTGCCGAGACTCTTGCAAGGCCGTTTCGGCCTCGCGGCGTAGGCGATCTTGCCGATCGCCCTCAATCAGGTTGCTACAGGTGACAAGCAGCGGGTTGAGGGTAGCCACCAGGTCTTCGGTGTAGCCACCGGGACGGTTGGCAATTCCCACCATGCCGATGAGGGTGGAGCCGCTATAGAATGGCAACCCCAAAAAGGCATTCAGCGGAGGGTGCCCCTGGGGGATGCCACCTCGGCGGGAATCGGTGCTGGGGCTGTTGGCAATCACGGGTTTGCCCGTCATGATGGTGGCCCCAAACAGGGTGTTCATGTTGGTAAATTCCATGCCCTGTTCATAGTTGTCTTCATAGAATTTTTGGGTGATCTCATCCCAGGCAATGTTGGTAATGCTGTGGGTTTTGAGATAGGGAACCCCGCGAATTTTCATGAAGCTTTCTTCCATAGCGGCGGTTCCATCCTCCCGGAACAGCACCTCACCAATGAAGCCATACTCGCTATCGGTAAAGTCTAATAAGGTCGCCAACAGCCCTTCAAAAATTTCTAGGCGGTTTTGGGCGGTAATAAACTGCGACTGGGCCTGGGTAATGCCCTGGAGCAGTTGCAGGTTTTCTTGCAGCAACAGTTGAAATTGCTTGCGCTCGGTGATGTCAAACCGAATCGCCAGGTAGCGCTCTGGCTTGCCGTCCCTGTCTAAAAACGGCACGATGGTGCTGCTCACCCAATACAGCCTGCCATCCTTGGCCCGGTTGCACACTTCGCCGCGCCAGGTTTGGCCCTGCTTGATGGTGGCCCACAGGTCGGCAAAGAAGCTGGAGGGATGAACGCCAGAATTGACCATGCGGTGAGTTTTCCCGATGGACTCCGCCTCGCTATAGCCGGAAATTTCGACAAACCGCTGGTTAACGTAGGTGATCACGCCCGCCGCATCGGTAATGGCCACAATCGCCGCTTCGTCTAGCCCCAGCTTAAACCCAGCCAGTTCTTGCAGGAGGCGCTGGCGCTCTAGCTCCGCCTGACGACGCTCGGTGATATCTTGCATAACCGCCAGGACGTTAGCCGACCCATCGGCGGCGGGCAGCAGAGAGGTGGTGATAGACAAGGTGCGATCACGGCCATCCCGGTGGCGAATGGTCCATTCCTCGGACAGAATATGATCTCCCGTGCGCATGGCCGCCATGCGGGCAATGGCCCGATCCCTCACCGCTGGATCGGGGTAGAGCGTTTGATACCAGCCCAGTTGGTTAATTTCGGCTTGGGTATAGCCCGTAATCACCTCCATTTGGGGATTCCAGATGGTGAACGCAACAAAGGGGAAATCTGGGCAGGCATGGCACACACACAGCCCTTCCGCCAGGTTTTCCAAAATTAAGGTGCGAAAGGCATTTTCCGCCTGGATCGCTTCTTCGGCCAATTTGCGATCCGTGATATCGGCGATCATCGCCATTGCCCCAACATAGTGCCCAGCCTCATCAAACAGGGGCGTTGATGAGGAGATCGTCCATAGGGTCGTGCCATCACGCCGCGAAAACGGCACCTCGTTGGTTTCGGAGATGCCAGATTGACGCCGTTGGAGCAGCTCTTGGATCTGGGGATAGAGTGAAGGCGGGAAGAAATCAAACAACGTGCGCCCTTCCATTTCCTCCGCTGTGTAGCCCAGCATTCTGAATAAGGCATTGTTCCCAAATTGATGCCTTGCCTCTGCATCAATGATCCAAATACCCTCCTGGGCGGTTTCGATAATCTGGCGGTATTTGGCTTCGGTATCTCGCAGGGCTTGTTCGGCGGCTTTTTTGGCGGTGATGTCTCGCAAAATAGCGCGGGTGGAAAGGGGGCGCTGATTCCCCTCGGCATCGCGTTCAAACCGACAGTTAATGTTGCCTTCTAGCACCACGGGCCGCCCCGACTGGTGAATAAAGGTGAGTTCCACCTGTTCCAGTTGGGTGATCGTGCCAGCCCGCATGTGTTCGAGCACCTGTTGGCAATGGGCTGTACAGTCGGGTGCTAACACATCAAACAGCGTCAGGTGTTCCACCTCGGCAGCGGTGTAGCCCAACGCCTCGCGCCACGCCCGATTGACAAACTCAAACCGCCCAGTGCTTACATCCACCATCTGGATCAGGTCGTTGG
Organism: Leptolyngbya sp.; assembly: GCA_035285305.1. GTDB lineage: Bacteria > Cyanobacteriota > Cyanobacteriia > Phormidesmidales > Phormidesmidaceae > Nodosilinea. The sequence goes on along the minus strand of JAYKHF010000022.1, from coordinate 2,451 downwards.
CGTTGTCTAAAAAGTCTTGCAGCAGGGCTTCCCGTTCGGTCAGTTCAGCGGTGCGCTGGGCAACACGGGTTTCTAGATCGGCGTTGAGGTGTTCTAGCGCCTGGGCGGTGACAAGGCGTTCTAGCTCGGCTCCGGCGCGGGCCGCAAAAATAGAGAGCAGGGTTTCCGTCCAGGCCGGATCCGCTAGGGGGCGGTCGTGGAGGATACAGAGGTTGCCCGTGGCTTCCCCATCGGCATTGCGCAGGCCAACCCCCAGGTAGCTTTCAGCCTCTAGTTCGGCAAAGAGGGCATGATCGGGATACAGGGTTTGGAGATTGGCGGGATGACAGCAGCGCCCCGTTTGAAACGACTGAAAACAACAGGGAACCGCCTCGTAGGGCAAGAATAGGGGAGGCTGCCGTTCGCCATCGGCATAGAAAGCCAGCACCTGAAACCCTGCTTCCACGGCTTGGGACACCATCACATAGCGAATGCCCAAGGCTTCGGCAATGTGGCGCACCAAGGCCGGAAAGAACGCTTGCCCAGTGAAGGCGGCTGTGCCCTCAATCACCTGGCGCAGTTGGGTTTCGATGTGATGACGTTCTTGCAGTTCAGCCTGCAATTGCTCGTGGATGGAAGCCTGTTGGATGGCAATCGTGATCTGGGTCGTGAGGTTGCGGAGCAACTCAATTTCGTCGGGCTGCCAATCGCGGGGGCGGGTGCTTTCGGCAACGTTGAGCAGACCCCACAATTCGTCGCCACAAAACAGCGGTAGCATCACCTTGGCGTGGGCCTGAAGGCGAATCAGTAATTCCCGATAGCAGTCAGCCATCTCGGCGGCGTAGATGTCAGTGATAACACGCACGTACCCCTGGCGATAGACCTCGGTGATGGATTGCTGATAGCACTGATCATGCACCCGCTCTCCCAGCAGCGAAGGGGGCGAGTCCGTCGATTCGGCCACCGCTATCACCGACCAGTCGGCTTCAAACTTCCAGATGGTGACGCGGTCGCACCCAATCATCTGCCGAATTTGATCCACCGCCGCATCCAAGATGCTTTGTAGGCTCAGGGAGGCTCGAATTTGGCTGGCAAGCTGCGCCCCAATCTGTTCGCGCTGAAGCTGTTTTTGCAGGTTTTCGGTCTTTTCGGTTTCGAGTTGCTTGATCTGGGCTGCAAGAACTTCGGTGAGATTGTAGAGTTCTAGCGGGTTGAGGGCCTGCAACACACTGGTTTGAGTGACAATGCCCCGTAGATCCCCGGCCTCTCCGACGACCACCAAACGGCGAATCAGATGGCGTTTCATCAACTGTCGCACCGTCAGCAGGGTGTCGGTTTCAGGCACGGTGATCACAGGATGGCTCATCACCTGGGCCGCCGTATAGCGCTCAAACACTAACTCCAGCGCTTGAAACTGCACGAGATCCCGCTCAGTGACAATGCCCACCGGAACCGGGGCAATCCCTGGGCGATCTTCCACCACCACCACCGAACTCACCCGCTGGCTAGCCATACACTGGGCCACCTCCAGCAGCGAATCGGTGGGCGCAACAGTGATCACCGTTGAAGTCATCACTTCCCGCACGAGGCGAAGCCGCAGCAAATCCGTGGGCTGCAACACCTGCCGCAGGGTTTCATGGGTGAGCAGCCCCACCAGATTTCCCTGAACATCCACAATGGGCAAATGCCGGATATGGTGCTGCCGCAACACATGAATCACCGACAAAAGTTCGGTAAAGTCTGACTCTGGCAAAGTCAACACTGGCGAGGTCATGGCCTGCCCGACGGATAAGTCCTCCAAGGATTGCTGATTAGCACACAGCCGCACCACATCTCGCTCGGTTAAGATGCCCACCACCTTGGGGCTGTCGGCGGATTCCAGCACAATCGTACAACTCGCCCGAGCTTCTAGCCGCACATGGGCCAACTCCGAGGGCGCTACCGTCTGATCCGCCGATGGGTCTCCAGCGGGGGTCGCCGTTCGGGCATCGTAGTGCGACCGAGCACCACTCATTAGGGCAATCGCATCTCGGACGGTTGTGTGGGGCAAGACCGTAATCGGATCGCGAATCAGGGTAGCGGACAAGTCCTGCGGGAGAGGTGCGGCGGCTTGAGCAAGATGTGACATGGTTTTCGGGACATCCGTTGAATGAGCAGCAGATGAGTGCACCTATTCATTGCACCAGTCTTACGCTGATCAGGAAATTTCAAAATCCGAAAAGTACGCTGATCAGAAAGCTGCAAAATCCGGAAAATTACGCAATGCTTAATTCACCTGCCTGGAGTCTAGATCTAAGCCTTTGAAATTCCATGGAAATTTACATTTCATACCAAGCGCCTGATCCGCCGTGCAAGGCAACGCACACCGTTCAGAGACCCGTAGCCCGTGTCGATACCCTAATGCAATCTCAAGCACCATCTCCAGACTAATCCCCACAAACTGATTCCCACAAAAAAGGACAGTTCTAGGAC
>JAYKHF010000021.1:0-29110 GCA_035285305.1 Leptolyngbya sp. | reverse complement strand
CGGTGCCGCTGTTGACGGGGTAGGCCGGAAAGGCGGCGGCGGCAAGGCTGAGCCGAAGCGCGTGGCCGGGGGGCAGGGTAAAGCTAGTGGCCTGTAGGGGTAGCGTCACCGCCTGGGGACTGGGTAGGGTGCTGTCGGGTGCAGACAGACGAAATCGCCCGTAGCCCTGGGTGAGGTTGAAGGCACGGCCATCGGGGGAAACCTCCGACAGCACGGCACTGATATCCACACTGGGGGCATCTGTCGTCAGGTAAAGGGTAGTCGTGGGAGTGCCGACCACCTGCAAGGAAGCCGTCAGGGGTGGGGTGCTGTAGGTCAACACATCGCTGCGGCCATCGAGGGCGGCGTGGTCAAAGCTGCCGGAGGGAAAACCGCTGTGCCCCCCCAGGGAAGGAACCGGTCGCCAGGGATCGTGAACGATCACGTCATAGCCCGGGGCAAAATCGGTCGCATCGGGCGATAAACGGCCATCATCAAGGCGCATTCCGGCCAGCCCGGTACTGGTGAGGTAGTGGGGCGTGGCAACGGGCTGGGGCCAGTGGGGCCAGTCTTGCCAGTGGTTGCGGCCCATGTCAAACAGGCGCACGGGAGAATCCTGGCCGAAGCCCTCATCCCGGCCCTTCAAGAATTGATTAAACCAGCGCAATTGCAGCCGATCCACCGGATTATCCGCCCCTGGGCCAAAGTCCCTTGCTCCCACTCGCCGACTCCAGGGCAGGTGCCCCCAGGGGCCAACCCACAGGTGCTGGGGAGATTTACTTTGGGCCTGCATCTGCCGATAGAGGCGCAGGGTGCCGCGCAGATAGGGGTCAAACCAGCCGCCGATGTGCAGCATGGGCAAATCCACCCCGGCTAAGTCGGGCTGGAGCGCCTGCCAGTAGGCATCGGGGTGGGGATGGTTGCGCCAATCGTGAAAGAAGGAATCCGGGGCGAGGTCGCGCAGGAGGTCTGGATCGGCGGGCCTGGGGCCATCCAGCGGCAACTGATGTCCGGCTTGGTAGAGGGCCTGGTAGGCGGCGGCATCCCCAGCACGGCGGGCGGTTTCTGCTGCCAGTTGAAAGGCCCAGCCCAGCCCAGCCTGGAGCAACAGCGCCCCATTTTCGTAGGCCCAGTCGGCATAGAGGTCGTAGCCCACCATGGCGGGGGCCAAGGCTTTCAGGGGTTCCGGGCGGCGAGCAGCGGCGTAAAGCTGAGTCATGCCCTGGTAGGAAAAGCCATACATCCCCACCTCGCCACTGCTTTTGGGCAGGTTGGCCGCCCAGTAGACCGTGGCCTCGCCGTCCTCGACCTCGTGCTCAAATAGACGAAACTCGCCACCGGAACCGCCCCGCCCCCGCACATCCTGAATCACCACCATATAGCCGTGGCTGGCGTACCAGGTGGGATGGGCATAGACCACCGTAGAAGCAATGGCCCGCCCGTAGGGTTGCCGCATCAGCAGGACGGGAAAGGGGCCGGGGGCGTCGGGGGTGTAGACGTCGGCGGTGAGGGGGATGGGGGAGTTGGGAGTTGGGAGTTGGGAGTTGGGAGTCGGGAGTCGGGAGTCGGGAGTCGGGAGGGTGAGCGTGAAGACTTGCTTTGGACAAACCGCGTATGGCCCCATCATTGAACAAAAGAAAAAAGGCTACAAATCAATACGACGTAGGGTGCATTCGCGAAGCCATGCACCATCCCCCGCGAAGCCATGCACCATCCCTCGCGAAGCCATGCAAACCCCTCGCGAAGCCATGCAAACCCCTCGCGAAGCCATGCACCAACCTTCACACTACACCGCCATCTGGCGCAGGAAGGTGCTGAGGGCCTCTGCCACCTTTTCGGCCCAGTCTTCCTGGGCATAGTGGCCCACTTCTTCTAGGGTTTTCAGTTCGCCGCTAGGGAGGTCTTGGAGGCAGGTTTCCGCCAGACTGACCGGAAGCCACGGATCGTTGATACCCCACAGCAGCAGGGTGGGATGATCCCAGGTTTTGAGGCCCGCTTCGATGGCGGTGGTGGTGGCGGGTAAGGCCATCCGGCGCACCGTTACCAGCAGGGCACGGCCCACGTCGGAACTTTGCAGAAAGGGCCGACGGTAGATATCCAGGTCGTCATCGTCGATTTGGTAGGGGCCACCCCCCTCCAGGGTGCGATCCACCAGGATTGGATCCTGGGTAATCATGTCTCCAGCCAGGGGAATGCCGAACTGGCTCATTTTCCAGGGCAGTTTGGCGGCGGGGCTGAGGGGGGCGTTGATGATAGTGAGGCGATCCACCCGGTCGGGGTTTTGCAGAGCAAACTGAATCCCCACATGGCCCAAAAAGCCCTGGGCGACCAAATGCACCTTGGCAATCTCTAGGGCATCCAAGAACTGACCGAGGGCTTCCACTAGGGCGGCGGGGGTGTAGGCAAAGTCGCGCTTGTCGGGCTTTTCAGAAAATCCGTGGCCGATCCAATCGGGGGCAATGGCCCGAAAACCCTGCTCGGCCAGGGCGGGCATCACCCCCCGCCAGCTATAGCTTTGGGACACCAGCCCGTGAAGCAACAGCACCGGCAGTTTGGGGCTATCACCCACCGGGGCCGCTTCCCGGTAAAACCACGTCAGCCCATTGACCACAACGGTTTGCTCTGAAATCCCCACCACATCGTCCCAACTCGGTGGACTGAGCTTACCGCCCCAGATGAACCCTCGGCAACCCTAACGGCCAAGGGGTTGCAACGGATTAGAAGATGACGACGGCCACCAGACCCGACTACCATGGCGGTGTTGATTGCCGTTATCCAGGGAGATGTCAGGCCGTGGCCCATTCAACCTCAACCCTTGCCTCCCAAGGTTCCCGGAGTCCTGACCCCCAGCCCATCTCCCAGGGGGGAGGGGGAAGCCAGAACCATCCTCAAAGTCCCTTTCCCAATTTGGGCGAGAGATTTAGGGCCAGGGCCACCCCCAGGGCGGTAGGGCAAGGTTGGGATCGGCTGAAATGGGGCGTGATCGCAGGGCTGGCCCTGGGTTTGTGGGGAAACTGGGCTCCGGTGCAGGCGGCGATCTGTCCGGCCCAGGTGGCCCAGCGGTTGGAGGCCGACCTGGCCCAAGCGCCCTTGGATACGGCCTATGTGGGCCTTTTGGTGCAAACCCAGGCGGCGAATCCTCAGCAGCGGCGGACGCTGTTTGCCCAGCACCCCAACGCCCTATTTGTCCCGGCTTCTAATATGAAGGTGCTAACCTCGGCGGCGGCGCTGCATCGGCTGGGGCCAGCTTACCGGATTCGGACTTCTGTGTACGGCACGGTGAATCCCGGCGGCATGGCCACGCTGCGGGTGGTGGGGCGCGGTGATCCCACCCTTGGGCCAGCCCAGATGACCGACCTGGCCAGCCAGTTGAGGGCGGCGGGGGTGAGGCAGATCAGCCGTCTGGTGCTGGATGACAGCTACTTTCCCGGCGGGGCCACGAATCCGACTTGGGAATGGGAGGACGCCCAGTTTTACTTTGCGGTGCCCGTGAATGGGCTGATTTTCAACAAAAACGCCCTCCCCGTGCGGGTGGCCCCAACCCAGGTGGGCGCACCCCTGGCCCTGACGGGTCTGGAAGCTCTCCCCGCTGGGCCTTGGCCCCTGGTGAACCACAGCCGCACCGTGGCCCCCGGCACCGTGGCCCAGCCCCTGTCCCTCCAGCGCCGGGGCGATTCCCTCACCCTGTATCTGACGGGGCAGATGCCCGCCGATGCCAATCCAGATACCCTGGTTCTGGGCATATTGAACCCAGCGGAACAGTTTGCCGCCGCCCTCCAAACGGCATTGTTGCGCGAGGGTATCCCCACTGCCCAGGTGGACATGGCCCAAACCCCACCCACCCACCTCGGGCCAGAACTGGCGGCGGTGGCATCGCCTGCCCTGGCGGAATTGCTGGTGCCCACCAACCGCGACAGCGACAACCTCTATGCCGAGGTGTTGCTAAAAACCCTGGGCGTTGCGGGGGCCACATCCCCTCCGGCGGATGCCAGTTGGGCCGGGGCTGAGGTGGTCAAGGCTACGCTGACCGAATTGGGGGTGAACGCCGAACCGCTGCGGATGGCCGATGGTTCGGGCCTGTCTCGCCATAATTTGATCAGCCCCACCGCCCTGGTGGATACCCTGCAAGCCATGGCCATCCATCCCCAGGCCCAGGTGTTTAGAGCGTCCTTAGCCGTAGCCGGGGAAAGCGGCACCCTGCGTCGTCGATTGGTCAATACGCCCCTGAGCGGACGGGTGCAGGGCAAAACCGGGGCGCTGACGGGCAACGTCGCCCTCGCCGCCTATGTGCAGCCGCCCAACTATCCGCCGCTGGTGGTCAGCATCGTCATCAACCACTCCAACCACCATGCCAACGTGCTCCGGGCCAAAATTGATGAATGGCTGCTGCTGCTGGCCCAGCTTTCACCGGATTGCTAACCACCGCCGTGGCCGTGACCACCCAAGGATTCCGCCATGGCGGCAAGGTCATAGCGACAGCGATATACTTAAAAACTCAGGCCAGCCCCAGGCACCGCATCACCGCTGGGATCGCCTAAGCTTAGATTCATCCCCCAGTCCTGGTCCCCCGATGCGGCGTTTCACACTACCCTAGGGCATTGGCAAAACCGTGAACCCTAACATTCCACCGCCACCGCTGAGCCGTGTCAAACTCTTGGAAGGACAGGGCAACGCCCTCTATACCGCTCGACGGTATGGCGAAGCGCTAACCCGCTTTGAGGAATGCTTGGCCATGGAAGCCAACCAGCCCGAAATTTGGACCCTGCACGGCTTCTGTTTGGCGGAGCTCAAGCGGTTTGAGGAGTCCCTAGACAGCTTTGATCGTGCCGTGGCCCTAGATCCGGAATATTCCTTGGCTTGGCACGGCAAGGGCCATGCCCTGGCTAAGCTCAGTCGGTTTGAGGAAGCGACCCTGCACATGCAGGAGGCTCTGCGCATCAACCCCAAGGACAGCAAAGTTTGGTACAACCTCGGCACGGCCCAAAACCAACTGCGGCAGTATGACCAGGCCATCGACAGCTTTGAGGAAAGCCTGAAACTCAATCCCCGCGATTACCGTGCCCGCTATAACCAAGGGGTTGCCCTATGCGGCCTGCACCGCTATGAGGAAGCCCTGACCATCCTGCAACAAGCCCTTGACCTAAAACCCAATGCCCACTACATCTGGAACCAGCGGGGCACAGCCCTAATTCAACTGGGCCGCTATGTCGAAGCCCGATCCGCCTTTGATACCTCCCTGCGGCACCATGTCGATAACCCCAATGCCTGGTATGGTAAGGCCCGAGCCTATGCCATGGCGGGGGATCTGGAGGGCACACTGAAGAGTCTCTATCGCACCTTTGTCCTCAGTCCCTACGTCTACAAAGTGATGGTGCAGATTGACGCCCACTTCGATGGTCTGCGGGATCATCCCCAATTTCAAAAGCTGATTGATCAGTAATCTAGCGAGCCTGGGTGCCTCTGTCCTGCGAGACCAGGGGATTTACGCGGTCCATCATCCCCAACCGGACTATCTACGATATCCTTGAGCAAAATTCTCCCGACTCATGGGGTGCGGAGCGTCCATGGATAAGCTGCCTAAGCCGTTATTGCCCAAGCTGTTGCTCTTGATACTGTCGCTGGTGGGGGCCTTGGCCCTGGGGCCAGGGCTGGGTGAGGCTGGGCCAACGGAACGACTCCGGGCCGCAGGGGCGATGGATCTGCCCCGTATGGATCTGCCCCGTGGCGAGTCGGCAGGGTTCGCCCAAACCCAAGGGGCTGACCCCGTATCCCCATCGGAGAGCCTGGATTTTCTCCAGAACCTGCCCCAAAGTACCTGGTGGATTTTAGCCACCATCCCGGCCCTGCTCATTGGGACAGGATCCCTCGCGGCATGGCTGGGGGGAAAACCGCAGCCCGCCTCCCCAGACGAGGTGGACGATGAACAAGGGGCAGATGATCTCGATCCTGACCTAGACCAGGATGGCTTAGGCCATCCCCCAGCCCTCGGAGATGAGGACTCCGGGTCGCCAGACCGCAACGCCGGGAGGCCAGCCGCTGATGCCGGAGATCCTGATCCCCTAGACCTCGCCAACAGCCCAGTCACCCCGGATCCGGTGGCCCCAACCCTGGCTGGCGCAGCCCCAGCGGATAGCCTCCCCCCCGAGGCCGATTTGCGCTGGGATTGGGCTCAGCCCTCGGTCTCCCGTGCGGCGGCCCCGGCAGAGGATCACCCCAGGGCTGTGGCCCAGGCTGGCATGACCTCGCCGCCCCCGGCAGCAGCCTGGGACGGCGATGGGGAGACCGTGCCCCAGCCACCCACCAGCAAACTGGAACAGGCCCGAGCCGATCTGGCAGAGGGGCGTCAACAGCTACGCGCCGCCCAGCACGAAGCGGCGTTGCTCTGCTTCAACAGTGCCATCGAGGCCACCGAGGTGGAGCGCCTTAAGGCCGAGGCCCTGGGTACCCCCATCGGGGGCATCAATGCCCTCGCCACCCAAGCCCAAACCCAGCGGGGCCATGCCCTGGGTCTCCTAGGGCAGCCCAGCGAAGCCATGGAGAGCTATAACACCGCCCTGGGGCTGGATAGTGCTGCCGTGGAAGCCTGGATTGGCAAGGGACGACTGCTGATCGCCCTGGGGCGCTATGAAGAGGCCCTATTTTGCTTTGACAGCGCCCTCGAATTGGACAGCAGCCTGGGGCCTGCCTGGGCCGGAAAGGGCCAAGCGTTGCTGCGCCTGGGCCGCCATGCCGAGGGCCAAACCTGTCACCGTCGCGGTCTGGCCCTCGGTCTCGAAGGGCTTGGCCCCCTGCCGCCCTACCCTACCCTCGACCCCAGTACCCTGCGGTCTTCGGGGGATTCTGCGGCCCCGGCTTGGCCCAGCGATGCCGCTGTCCTCCAGGATCTTCCGCCCGCCCCCACGGCGGTGAACCACGATCCAGATATCCCCCTTGACCTTCAGCAGGTGGTGATGGGGCTGCCCTCGGCGGATACCGACCTGGCCTACGCCTTCCCCAGTGACTATGGGGTGCCGCCGGAACTGGTGGCCGACGTGGCCGATCTACCGAACCAAGCGGAGACCAGCGTTGAGACGCCCACCTGGCCCGGGGTTTCCGAGGATCCTAGCCCCCTGGCCCGAGACCTAGGCACTGCGCCCTGGGTTGGCCCCATCCCGGAGCCCTTGGCCACCGAGGAGAGCCCCACGGCGGCGGATACCGACCCCAGCCAGATTCCGGATCGATCCGTCGCAGACCACTGGAACCCCGATCAAGGTTGGCCCACGCCCAAGGCCACCGCCATGGATCCCTCAGCCCTAGGCCAGCCTAGGACGGCTGGGAGGGTCGATACCGGGAATACCGTATGGCCCGGAAGACCGGTATCAGCGGTAGGGACGACCACGACCGCCGAGTTTCTTCCCCCGGCAGAATTTGACGAAGACTGGGCTCAGGGCTTGCCGCCCGAGGTGCTAGCCGCCATGGCCAGTATTCCCGCTGGATCCCCCGATGCCTTTGCCCCCCTGCCCCCCCCAGAACGCCCGACCCCTACCGCCCCAGTTGCACGGATCCAGAGCGGCATCAAACTCACCATCGACCGTTCCCAGGGGCCGCGCTTCTATGCCCTGTGGCATATCGAAGAGGAGGATCGGGTTCAAGCCAAGCGAACCGGTGGCGAAGTGCTGGCGGTGCGCCTCTATGACGTGACCGGACACCCCACCCAAACCCCCCTGCCCCCCCCGGTGGAGGAACAGCGCTGCCACGATGACTTCGCCCAAGACTGGTATCTGGCCATCCCCCGATGGGATCGCATCTACCTAGCCGAGATCGGCTACCTTTCCAGTCACGGGCAATGGCAGGTGATTGCTCGATCCCCAGAGGTTCCCGCCCTTGTCAATGGTTGAGCCCCTCAATGGTTGAGCCCCTCAACGGTTGAGGTCGCCGCGCTGGGGAAAGGCAGATTACGTTCCATATCATTGATTGACGGCACTACACCGTTCAGTTAAGTTTGAGGGCAATTCCGCCCCCCGCCTAAGCTTGATGGTTTATGTCACCCCAATCCACTGATTTCTGGAAAAAGCCTGGGCTCTGGGTGGCTCTGGGTGTGCTGGTGCTAGTAGGCGCAGGATCAACCCTAGTGGTGCGCCAGCAGATCGCGGCACGGCAACGGGTTGAAGATCAGGCTGCCTTACCGCCTCCGCGTCAGGTCAAGGTCGTGGCCCTAGGGCGCATCGAGCCCGCCAGTCCTGTGGTGCAGGTGTCCGCCTCGGAGGCGGGGCGCATTGATCAACTTCTCGTCGCCAGGGGCGATCCGGTGGAGGCGGGGCAAATTTTGGCCTACCTAGATCGCTACGGAGTCCGGCGGGCAGAACGAGATTTGGCGGCCAGCCAATTGGCCGAAGCCCTAGCCCAGCTAGCGGCCCAGCGGAATCTGGGCCAAGCTCAAATCCAGGAAGCCGCCACACGCCTGGGGCAGGTGGATGATCCCCAACGGTCGGCCATCGCCGCCCAGGCCGCAGCGATCCAAAGTCTTCAGGCCCAGTTGAACGTCGCGGAAATTGACCTCGCCCGCTTTCAACAGTTGCACCGTTCCGGGGCCATTGCCCGCCAAGAACTCGACCGTCAGCAGGCCACGGTCAACCAACTTCGCGCCGATGTCGCCAACGCTAAGGCCACCGAGCAACGTCTGGCCCAAACCCGCAGTACCGATATGACCCAGGCCGCCGCCCAACTCGCTGCGGTTCAGGCCAATACGGCCCTCGCCCAACTGCAAAGTCGGGTCGATTCCGCCACCCAAACCCTGGCCCTAGCGGAGGCCCAACTCGCCCTCACCGTCGTGCGGTCTCCCCAGGTGGGTCAGGTCTTAGATGTGATCGCCTATCCCGGCGAGGCGGTGGCCCCAGGGGGCAATCCCATTGTGTCCCTCGGCGATACCCGACAAATGTATGTGGTGTCCGAAGTCTATGAAACCGACATTGGCCGTGTGCAACTAGGCCAGTCTGCAACCATCACCAGCCGCAATGGGGCGTTTCCCGGTTCTCTCACGGGAACGGTGGCGGAAATTGGTCTGCAAATTGCCAAAAATGACGTAATTGATGACGACCCCGCCGCCAACGCCGACGCCCGCGTCGTGGAGGTACGGGTTCGCATCGACCAAAGTGACGTCGTTGCCGCCCTCACGAATCTTCAGGTGGATGTTGAGATCGATATTGAATCGGTGGCCAATTCAGCCCAGTAGTATGGCCAAGCGGGCCGCATCGGGATTCGCCCCCTTCCGATCGCTGGATTTGGCTCACCCCGCCGCTAAACCCTAGGGGGGAGAGCCAGACCGCCGACGCTACCTCAGAAAATCCCGTACCATCGTTCCCCCTATGCCGCACCAGTACCCTGCTAAACCCCCTGGATTGTCGCCGCCCCCTCGGCGCATTCCCTTAGCCTGGTACAACCTGCGCCACGACCGGTCACGGCTGTTTGTGGCCGTAGCAGGGGTAACCTTTGCCGTGTTATTGATGTTTATGAACCTTGGCTTTTTGGGAGCCTTGGTGAACACGACCTCTAATTTCTATGACCAGTTCAATGCCGATATCGTGCTGGTCTCTCCACAATCCTTGGAAATTAGCACCACCAAAGCCTTTCCCCGTGAGCGCCTCTACCAGGCGGCGGGCATTGAGGGCGTGGATCGGGTGATGCCGCTGTACATGGAATATTCCCTCTGGAAGAACCCTGAAACCAAAATCAGTCGGGCTTTGTTTGTCTATGCGATCAATCCCACGGATCCCGTATTTTTAATGCCGGAGCTCAACACACCGGAGGGGCGTCAGGCCCTACAAATTCCCAATTCCACCTTTATTGATCGGCGTTCTCGGCCAGAGTTTGGCCCTCAAACCATCGGCCTAGAAACGGAAACGGATCGTCGCCGCATTACCATCGTGGGTCAGTACGACTTGGGCGGCGGGTTTGCCGCCGATGGCACCTTGATTATGAGCGATCAAAACTTTCTACGATACTTTTCTCCCCGCCCCCTCAACCAGGTCAACCTGGGCCTAGTGCAGCTTACCCCTGGATCCGATCCCCAGCGGGTAAAACAGGCCATTTTGAATCGTCTACCCGCCGATGTAGAAGCCTATACCAAGGCTGAAATTATCCAAAAGGAAAGTCGATTTTGGATTCAAACCACTTCCATTGGTTTTATTTTTGGTTTGGGAGTGTTAATTTCCTTTGTGGTCGGAACCGTGATTGTTTATCAAATTCTATACACCGATATTCACGATCACCTGAGGGAATACGCTACGCTCAAAGCCATTGGCTATGGGGGGAATTATTTGTTCAAAACCGTGATCCAAGAAGCCATTATTCTGGCCTTAATGGGCTACGTGCCGGGGCTAACCTTCGCCCTAATCCTCTATGCCATGGCCACCCAAGCAACGGCGGGTACCCTACCCCTACAAATGACCGGATCACGGGTGATCCTCGTGCTCATCCTGACGGTAGTGATGTGTACCCTGTCGGGCCTAGTTTCGGTGCGTAAGGCGGTCACCGCTGATCCTGCGGAGGTGTTTGCGTAACCCATGATCCCCACTCCGCTAGCCCTGCTCAATCTTACCCACGACCGCAAAAAGTTTGTGACCTCGGTGGCGGGGGTAGCCTTTGCGGTGCTGTTGATGTTTCTTTTTAATGGCTTCAAAAATGCCCTATATGACAGCCAAACTCAGTTTCTAAAAGAGCTCAATGGCGAGATTGTGATTATCAATCGGCTGAAGGAAAATATGTTTGTCCCCCGTTCCTTTGCCCGCCGTCGGCTATACCAGGCCCAGGCCTTTGACGGGGTAGACGGATCCTACGCCATCTACACCAGTGAGGCCCGCTGGAAAAATCCTGAAACGCGCAAAACCCGCCCCGTACGAGTGATTGCCTACAATCCTGCGGATCCCGTGTTGCTATTGCCTGAGGTGCTTGCCCACCGAGACGATCTCAAGAGGCCCAACACCGCCCTGATCGATAGCCGTGCTAGGGCAGAACTGGGGCCACGGGAAGCCGGGGTCGTGACGGAACTGGCGGATCGAGAAATTCGTATTGTCGGCACCTTTAGCCTCGGAACCGACTTTGCCGCCGGGAATGGCAACTTGATCATGAGTGATCAGAACTTCCTGCGGTTTTTCGCGAATCGCGGCCCTGAGGAAACAAATCGCAGTTTTTCCACCGCCGACATTGGCCTTTTACACACCGCACCGGACACTGACATCGAGGTTCTCGTAAAAACCCTACGGGAAAATTTACCCCAGGATATTTTGATTTTGCCGAGGGATGGGCCAGAGGGGTTTATCATGCGAGAACGGATCTATTGGGAACAAAATACGAATATCGGCTTTGTCTTTTCTTTATTGACCGCTATGGGTTTTGTGGTCGGGATCATTTTGGTCTATCAAATTCTGTATACCGACGTTGCCGATCACTGGTCAGAATATGCCACCCTCAAGGCCATTGGCTACACTAATCGCTACCTGATGGGTGTGGTGATTCAAGAAGCGATTATTCTTTCGGTGTTTGGGTTTATTCCAGGTTTTCTCGTCAGCCGAATTTTCTATAATCTAGGGGCAACCGTAACGGGGCTGGTCTTTCAAATGACCCTAGAACGAGTCGTGAACCTCTATATTTTAACCTTTATGATGTGTTTAGTGTCTGGATTAATTGCGGTTCGCAAAGTGCAGCGCGCTGACCCAGCGGAGGTCTTTGGTCTATGACTGCTTTCCCGAAGTCTGTCCCCCCCTCTGACCCAGGGGCTGCCCTCAATCACGTTTCTGTCAACGTACGCGGCCTAGACTATTTTTTTGGCAAGGGAGACCTGCGAAAACAGGCCCTTTTTGACATCAACCTCGACCTCCACCGGGGTCAAATCGTGATCATGACTGGCCCCTCCGGTTCTGGCAAAACCACCTTACTTACCCTGATTGGTGCCCTGCGCACGGTAGAACAGGGCAGCTTACAAGTCCTGGGTCGGGAACTCCATGGTCTCGGCCATCGGCAACGGGTGGAGGTGCGGCGCAACATCGGCTTTATTTTCCAGGCCCACAACCTGTTTGCCTCCCTCACCGCCGCCCAAAATGTGGAAATGGCGGTGGAACTGACCGGAGGATTGCGCCAAAAGCGCCAGCGGGCCGTAGACATGCTCACCCGGGTGGGCCTTGCGGATCGGGTGGACTACAAGCCTGCTAACCTCTCTGGCGGGCAAAAACAGCGGGTGGCGATCGCCCGTGCCCTGGTCAACCATCCTCAGCTCATCCTAGCGGACGAACCCACCGCCGCCCTCGACAAAAAATCGGGCCGGGATGTCGTCACCATCATGCAGGAACTTGCGACGCAGGAAAACTGCACCATTCTCATGGTCACCCACGATAACCGAATTTTGGATGTGGCCGATCGCCTGATCAACTTGGTGGATGGTCGGATAGAATCCGACGAAAGCCCTCAACAATTCGCGGATGCCCACGCCATCAAAACCCTCGATGGCAGCATGTTTGTGATGTAGGTTCCTCAACTCGTTTCTGACTGGCACCATCGGTATGCTAGTCACGTACCCCGACGGTCTTTCCCATGGCGCTTTCCTTTTCCAGTACCGTCCAAGCCCTCACCTACTCCAAGGTGACGGACTATCTGCAAACGGCCAGTTTGTTCAAAGATCGCCTGCGCATCTACGACAACCAGCCCAAATTCGACATTCTCTACGGGTCTACCCTCGTGGAAGTAGAGGTTCTGCCCTGGGAAGTGCACCCCTGGCAAAAGGCAGACCTAGCCACCGTGCGGGCCACCAGTTGCGTCACTGTAGGCAGCACCATCAGCCAGGATCTCATGCAATTTCTGCTGACCGAAAATCGCCGTATGCGATTTGGAGCCTTTCACCTGAATGACGCCGATCACGTCCTGTTTGCGGAAAGCGTCCTCGGCGGCGACAACATGGACGTGATGGAACTGCAAACCTGTATCCTCTCCGTCGTCACCATCGCTGACACCTACGATGATCTGATTGTTGAACGCTTCGGTGGCCAACGCGCCATCGACCGGATGCCCTCCACGCCGGGGGCCGACAACCGCCACCTCACCTGAGATCCCAGGGTCAGGTTTCCCTACTCATCCTAGAAACCCCCATCCCTAGGCGCTAGGAGGGTTGATCTGGGTCGGGGGGCACGGGGCGGCGGTGGCGGGCTCGGTGTCCACCGTAGAGGATCACCGCCAGGATCACCCAGTAGGGGCTGTAGGCTAGCAGCCAAAGGGCTATCTTAAGACCGCCCACCGTGAAGGATCGGACGGACTGGCTGGCCGATTGCCAGGTCTGGCCCAGGGTTTCAGAAACGGGGCGCATGGCAGGCACCGCCGCAATGGGGCTTTGCAAGGTGAGGTCGATGGTAGAGTAGGCCACCTGACGCGTCAGATTTTGCTCTTGGGCGGTCAGCCGCTCGATGGAGTCCCGCACATTACTGAGTTCCCGCGCCACCTCTAGAACGTGGGAAATTTCACCGGATCGCTCCATGATCGTTTGCAGAGCCACCTCGGACTGACGTAGGTTCTTAATCCGAGCCGACAAATCCACCAGTTGCGACGACACATCCTCGGCACTGAGGGACTGGGCTTCCACGGTGCCCAGTTGCCGCAGGGCCGCTAGGGTAGGCTCAAGCTGGGCCTGGGGTACCCGCAAGGTCATGAACACCTGGTGGGCTGTGCCTTCGGGGCGGCGGCTATCTTCCATACTCAGCAGATCCCCCTGGGCCTGACGCAGAATCCTCTGCACCTCGGCCATGGCCCCGTCAATATCGGTGAGGGTTAACAGGAGGGTAGCCCGTTTCACCAATTGTGGGGTCGCCTGTCCCACCTCCGCGCCAGACCCCGGTAAAGGGGCATCCAACGCCCCACCCTCAGCCATGGGGTCTCCCATAGCGCGACTGGGGGCCTCCATAGCTACCATCCCCGACTCGTCAGCCGAACCAGCGTCGCTGGCCACTTCCATCACCGACGCCCCGGCACAACCGCCGATCAGCGCGAGCCCAGCCAAGCCCAAGCCTAGGGCGGAGGGCCGCAGATCTCGATACCCAAAACGCCAGTCCAGCCCGGAAGGTCGAGGGAAATATGCCATGGCCCTATCCCAATGCGATATCTCCACCGTAACCAATCTCCCCAGGCTTAGGCGGTTGGTTACAGAATGTGCAACGTTTCACGCTTCCGACTCCCCTCTCCTCCCAGGAGAGGGGCTGGGGGTGAGATCTTGCCAGGACGTTGTGATCGACTAAGCCTCCACCCACCGGGGCTGGGCTACATCCCTTTAGAGCCCATCCGTAAACGCCTGGATCAGCTGATCCAGGTAGCCATTGATCAGCAGGGCTCCCTCAGCGGAAAAGGTGGCCGAGATTTCCTGCTGTAGGGCGCGGTAGGCGTCGATGGCGGAACTTTCCTTGTGGAGAGCACGGGTAATATTCTGCATCCACAGCACATACTCCTCCATAAAGCCCTTGGGGTCATCCAGCAAAATCGCCTGGGCAATACATTGCAGGGTGTAGGTCATGTCGCGCTGACATTTCGAGCCATGCTCAGTGATCACCTTGCGGTGAGAGGTTTGCATCAGGCGGCGCAGGCTGTTCAGAACCAGGGCTTCGCCCTTTTCCTTAAGCACGGCATAGGTGGTGAAGCGAGTTTCATAGGAGGCGACAAACTGCGCAAAGGGGCGGAGCTCAACATCGCTCAAGTAGCGACCATCAGACTCTTGGATGGATTCGATCAGAACTTTATTCATGGCGAGGGGGTGAGGTGAAGCAGTAACTATCGAGCCTATGTTCCGTCGGAGAACGAAATCTATGTCTAACCTCCCTAAATTCCCTAGGAAGTAGAACCGTAAATCTACTCTTTGACGACTATTTTTCCCTAAGCATCACTAATGACATAAATAGATAAAACAAATCAATCGGGCGGTTAGATCGCCACGGCTTCCCTCGACCACCGGGGCAATCCGAGTAGAACCCCGGCGGTATTGGCGTTATCCTAGGCAGGAAGGCCAACCGCACGGCAATGGGAGGAACCCGCCATGGTGAAGATTGTTAGCCGACAGTCCTTGGGGGTGCAGACGGTCTATGACATTGGCGTCGCTCAAGATCACAACTTTCTGCTCGCCGATGGCGCAGTGGCCTCCAACTGCTTTAACAAATCCCACTCCACCGCTTACGGGTTTGTGACCTTCCAAACCGCCTACCTCAAGGCGAACTACCCCGTAGAGTACATGGCGGCGCTGCTCACCTCCAACAGCGGCGACCAAGACAAGGTGCAAATGCACATTGCCAACTGCATTGCCATGGGCATTGAGGTGCTGCCGCCGGATATCAATCGATCCCTGGTGAACTTCACCCCCGAGGGGCAGGATATTTTGTTTGGGCTCTCCGCCGTGCGAAACGTGGGGCTGGGGGCGATTGAGTGCCTGATCAAGGAGCGGGACAAGGACGGCCCCTTCGCCTCCCTCGCCGATCTGTGCGATCGGATCGACCTCCATGCCGTTAACCGTCGGGCCTTGGAATCGCTGATCTTGGCGGGGGCGCTGGATAAGCTCAACCCCAACCGCAACCAGTTAATGCAGTACCTCGGGCTGGTCATAGACTGGGCTCAAGGACGGGCGAAGGATCGCGAAATTGGCCAGGGCAACCTCTTTGACATGATGTTAGGCGGGGGCGAGACAACCTCTGCCTCCGGTTCCGGTGGCCTTGAGGGAATCCCGGAAGCTCCGAAGGTCGCTGATTTTGATGACCAAGAAAAACTGCGCCAGGAAAAGGAAATTCTCGGTTTCTACATTTCCAACCATCCGCTTAAATCGGTGCAGCGTCCGGCCCGTATTTTGGCCCCCATTAGTCTGGCAGAACTCGGAGAGCAGCCCGATAACGTTACCCTGAGCGCCATTATCCTCCTGTCATCGATCAAGCCTGTGCTCACGAAAAAAGGCGATCGCATGGCCATTGTCCAGATCGAGGATCTGACCGGACAGGCCGAAGCCGTCGTCTTTCCCAAGTCCTTTAGCCGCATTAGCCAGCACATCGTGGCAGACAAACGCTTGATGATTTGGGGCAAGGTAGACCGCCGAGACGACCGGGTGCAGTTCATCATCGACGATGCCGAACCCATCGAAGATGTGCGCATGGTGATGGTAGAACTCGATCCCAAGCTTGCGGGCGACATTGAGCAACAGCACCGCCTCCGCAACGTCCTCCGCAACCACCAGGGAGAAGATCCCAAGTACGCCCACGTCCCCGTCATTGCGGTCATCGGCACCAGCCAGCAGCGTCAGTTTGTGCGCCTAGGGGCTCAATTCCGCGTTAACGACCCCGAAGCGGCGGTAAATGCCTTGGTTCAGGCCAACTTCAACGCCAAAGCCACCCCTCTGATCACGGCCTAGTGGTTTGTCAGGGTTAAATTTTAGGGTTGCAGATATCCTCAAAGCCCTTCGACGGTTCGACGGTTCGACGGTTCGACAGGCTCACCGCTCACCGCTCACCGCTCACCGCTCACCGCTCACCGCTCAGGACGACCGTAAACAACACGTTCGGGCTGAGCTTGTCGAAGCCCTAATTCTTAGTCTTGACAGACCATTAGGCTGTCATTGCATGAAGAAATGTAAACTAAATGACGTCAAAACGTTAAGCCGGCTTGACAGCATCAGGGCACCGTCGCTAAGGTAGCCATATACCTGGGTCATCCCTAATCAGACCTAATTAGAAGTGCGTTATGGAAGAGCAAAAAGCGACTAAAGTTACCCTCTATCTACCGCCAGAGCTGCATCGTCAACTGCGCATTCGTTCCGCCGTTGAAGGTGAAGCGATGTCTTCCATAGCGAAACGCGCCATTGATTTTTATCTGGCTCATTCCGATCTCGTGGACGAAGGCTTTGAGATGGCCCACGGTCATTCTCACCAGGTCTACGACTGCCCCAGTTGTGCCACTGCCGTGGTGGTGCGTGATGGTGAGCTAGTCGAGCTTGCCCGTATGGCGGCTCTCACTGGTTCCAGCGGGGTCATGCTCGATGATGCTGATCTACCGGAACGGGTAGGCACACCAGAGCCTCGGGAGCAAACTGAACTGGTCGTCTGTTAGGTCGTCTAGCAGGCTTCTTCTTTCAAAGGATCATTCGTTGCCGTCAAGTAAAACCTTGAATGGCTCATCTTTGGGCATTCGTTTCGGGTTTCTGGCGCTAGGAAACTTCCATACTTTGAAGATGTGATGGAGTTGCCACCTATCGGTCATCATCTAATCGGTTCAAGCCTGATTCAAGCATTGATATTGCTCTGTTTTTATTCGGCTCTGGAATGAAGCATCCTACCAAGTTCAATAAAAATATTTGCTCAAAAAGTGTTGCCTTAGAAACAGAAACTTCCAACCAGTTAGGATATCTCTAGTCAACCATCCTGTATAGATTCATCAAACTTTCGGCAAGCACATATCACTTTTCAATACCATTTTTAGAACACTGCCTTCTCATCCCTAACCCTCAAACAGGTATTGGCCATGAAAGAGGATTTAAATGTACTTATACAAGCCCAATATCCTCTGATCTACTTGGTCACCTTTGAGGAAGAACGGGCAGAGCAAACCATTGCCACCGTGGCCCGCCGTTTGGCCCATGAGCAAAACATCAAAAATCCCCTCAAGCTCTACACCTGGACGATGACCCGGGGCATGGTGGAGTACGGCAATCCTAGCAACGGCAGCCAGCACAATAGCACCGTTTCTCCCGAAGCCGCTGTGGAATGGGTCATCCGTCAGCGGGAACCGGGCATCTTTATTTTCAAGGATTTGCACCCCTTCAAGGATTCTCCTGCGGTCACTCGCTGCCTGCGGGATGCGATTATTGCCCTCAAGGGAACGTCTAAGACCATTGTTTTAATGTCTCCGGTGCAGGAAGTCCCCATTGAACTAGAGAAAGAAATCGTTGTCCTCGATTTTCCCATGCCCGACATGGTGGAGTTGGACGAGGTTCTATCCACCGAACTCAACCGAGCCAGGAACGGCAGCATCACCACCGAAGATCGGGAAAAGCTGCTTAAAGCCGCCTTGGGGCTCACCCGTGACGAAGCCGAAAAGGTCTACCGTAAGGCGCGGGTGATGGCCAAAAAACTCACGGCGGAGGAAGTGGAAATCGTTCTCTCCGAGAAAAAGCAACTCATCCGTCGCAACGGCATCCTAGAGTTCATGGATGTGGATGAAACCATCGACTCTGTCGGTGGTTTGGAAGAGCTAAAACACTGGCTATTTCAGCGCTCCGATGCCTTCACCGAACGGGCGCGGGAATACGGTTTACCCCAACCCAAGGGGATGCTCATTCTAGGGGTTCCCGGTTGTGGCAAGTCGTTAATCGCCAAAACCACCTCTCGTCTGTGGGGTTTGCCCCTGCTGCGCTTAGACTTGGGGCGGGTTTACGATGGTTCCACCGTAGGGCGTTCGGAAGCCAATTTGCGTAATGCCTTGCGCACCGCTGAGTCGATTTCCCCAGCAATTTTGTTCATCGATGAAATTGATAAAGCCTTCGCCGGGGCAGGGGGTTCCTCCGATTCCGATGGCGGCACCTCTAGCCGAATTTTTGGTACCTTCTTGACCTGGATGCAGGAGAAAACCTCTCCAGTCTTTGTGATGGCCACCGCCAACCGAGTTGAGCGTTTGCCCAGTGAGTTTCTTCGCAAGGGGCGCTTCGATGAAATCTTCTTTGTAGACCTCCCCAACGCCGAAGAACGCAAGGATATTTTCCAAATCCATCTGAAAAAGCGGCGGCGCGACATTGACCGCTTTGACCTCGATCAACTCACTAAGGTCTGTGATGGATTCTCTGGCGCAGAAATTGAGCAGGGCTTAGTTTCCGCCATGTATGAAGCCTTTGCCCAAGGACGAGAGTTCACTCAGCTCGATATTATTGCAGCCATTCGAGCCACGTTGCCCCTGTCTAAAACCATGAGTGAACAGGTGACCGCCCTGCGTGATTGGGCGCGTCAACGGGCTCGTCCGGCGGCAGCCTCCGTCGCTGAATATCAGCGGATGGAGTTCTAAAAGCTTTCCTCCCAGTTCCGGCTGGGGGAAGGGCTAGCGTTTTTCGCTAGCAGTCTCCGTAACCAGAAAACCTACTCAGGCGATCTGGTGTCGTTACCTCTCAAAACCTCGTTGTTGTCTCTCTCTATTTCCCTACAGGAGGAAACCCTATGTCTCACTTCAGCACCCTTCGCACCAAAGTGGCCGATGCTGAAATCCTCAAGCAGTCTCTCTCTGACTTGGGTATTGCCACAAAGACTGAGGCTGATGTTCGCGGTTACAATGGCCAGCGTGTCCGCGCCGACATTGTCGCCGTTCTCGATGGTGAATACGATCTGGGCTGGTCTCGCAATGCCGATGGTTCCTTCGATCTGATCGCGGATCTGTGGGGTGTGGCCAAAAAGCACAACCAAACCGAGCTGATCAACGCCATCAACCAAAAGTACGCTGTCAACAAAACCCTGGCTGAGGTGAAGCGCCCCGGCCTGCAAAACGCCAACGTGAAGCTGGTGCTTCAGTAAGCCCCAGGCCATCGTCTACGCGTTCCCTAAGGATGGGTGGGTTAGCCAGTCTAGCCCACCCATTTTTTGTGGCCGATGGTTTAGCCGCCTTGCCTGATGCCGCCATCACCTTAACATTCGCGAGTATTCGCGATGAATTTTGGCAGACAGAAGAGCGGGGGACAGCCCCAAAAACCGAGGCTTATTGCCGTGAGATCAAGCGTTTGCAAGGGATATACCCAAGGTTTTGTCACCCCTAAATCTGTAAATTCTCCGTAATTTCCGTCATCATTGCTTAACACGAATGGGTAAAGTCTCGATCTACGATGGATAAGGAAAAACGGTGTTTTTAGGCACAGTTTCTCTGGACACCGTTACTTTGCGAGACACAGGAGAGGTTGACGGCTAAACATTGAACGAACCAGGCAGAACTCGCCAACTGTGGTGCTGCCGGGGCCAAGCCTTTGGGGAATTTCCCTGTCGTCTGTTGGGTCTGGAGGCGCTGCGGTGGGTTGTCGATGGTCGGGGAATCGTTCAGTGCCGGGTTGCCGACCTCAGCACGCACTATTTCAGAGGTCGAAGGATGGGAATTGCCAGTATAAATCCAACCACCGGATCCACCATTCAAGGGTTTGACGAAATCAGCGAGGCCGCCCTAGAGGCCAAACTGGCTCTGGCCGCAGAAACGTTTTTGACCTATCGCCACACATCCTTTGACCAGCGGGCCGAATGGATGCAGGCCGCAGCCACGGTGCTAGACACCAACAAACAGGCCTACGCCGAGCTGATGACCCTGGAAATGGGTAAGCCTTTAGCGGCAGCGGTGGCCGAGGTGGAAAAAAGCGCCTGGGTCTGCCGGTTCTATGCCGATCATGCCGAGGAATTCTTGGCCGATGTGCCCGCCAGTACCGACGCCAGCCGCAGTCTGGTGCGCTATCAGCCGCTGGGGGCCATTCTGGCGGTGATGCCCTGGAATTTCCCCTTTTGGCAGGTGTTTCGCTTTGCGGCTCCAGCGTTGATGGCAGGGAATGTGGGGCTCCTGAAGCACGCGTCGAATGTGCCCCAGTGCGCCCTGGCCATTGAGGCAGTTTTTCAAAAGGCAGGCTTTCCGGCTGGGGCGTTCCAAACCCTGCTAATGGGATCCGCTCGCATCGAAAAACTGGTGGCCGATGACCGGATCAAAGCAGCGGCGTTGACCGGAAGCGAGCCCGCCGGGGCCAGCTTGGCTTCGGCCTGTGGGCGGCAAATTAAGAAAACCGTGCTGGAACTGGGGGGCACCGACCCCTTTGTGGTGATGCCTAGCGCCCATTTGGACGACGCCATTGCCGCCGCCGCCACCGCCCGGATGCTGAACAATGGCCAGTCCTGCATTGCCGCCAAGCGGTTCATTGTCCACGACGCCATTGCTGACGCCTTTGAAGCGGGTCTACGAGACAAGTTCGTGGCTCTCACCGTGGGCGACCCCATGGCCGAGGGCGTCACCGTGGGGCCATTGGCCACGCCCTCGATTTGCCAGGAACTAGAGCAGCAGGTGAAGGCTTGCTTAGACCAGGGGGCAACGGCTTTGATCGGCGGCAATGTGGCAGCATTGAAGGCAACCCTCCCCGCCGAGTTCCAAGGCGGCAACTGGTTCCCGCCCACGATTTTGACCCACATTCCCCCCGGCACCCCGGCGGATCAGGAGGAATTCTTTGGCCCCGTGGCCTTGGTGTTTCGGGTGTCGAGCTTGGATCAGGCCATCCAAATCGCTAACGCTACGCCCCTAGGGCTGGGGGCCAGCGGTTGGAGCCAAGATCCGACCGAGCAGGAGCGCATGATCAATGAGCTAGAGGCGGGAGCCGTGTTCATCAACAGCTTTGTCAAATCCGACCCCCGTTTGCCCTTCGGCGGCATCAAACGCTCCGGTTATGGGCGCGAGCTAGGCCGCGAGGGCATCCTAGAGTTTGTCAACACCAAAACCGTTTGGGTGAAGTGATCTGGCCCTTACCCCCAGTCCCTGAGGAAGAGGGGGGCCGAACCGCTTTTCCAGTTCCCTCTCCCCCCGGGAGAGGGTGAGGGTGAGGGCTTCCGAAGAGGGTGAGGGTGAGAGATGTCGGGAACAGCGCAATTGTCTGAGAACACGTCAACGACCCGACTCTAACCCTTCAGGTATAGAGCGGGCTTGAAGGGGATCATCCTTCAACGTAAGCGTTGACTAGGACATTGAGATCGGTTTAGTTATGGACGGCAAAATGCTTCCCCAGTTTTGCCCTCTCCAAGCTCAGAAGTCTCTGGGCGCTGTAAGCCAGGACATGCTAGGCCGATTGTCCGAGGGGACTAACACTCTGAAAGGAGAATTATCTTAAATGCGAGTTCCTGTCGTTGACCAAGATGGTCAGCCTTTGATGCCAACCAAACCCAGTCGGGCGCGGCGGTGGCTGAGAGATGGGAAGGCCATCAAAAAATGGTCGGATTTGGGTGTGTTCTATGTCCAACTGACCTGTGACCCTAGCGATATCGAAGCCCAGGATGTCGTGGTGGGGATTGACCCAGGGAAGCTGTACTCCGGTGTTGGGGTGCAGTCTGCGAAGGCCACTCTGTTTATGGCTCATCTCATCTTGCCGTTTGAGGTGGTCAAAAAGCGGATGGAGCAACGACGCATGATGCGGCGTACTCGCCGGGGGCGTCGCATCAACCGCAAGGTTGAGTTCAGGCAGCGGAATCACCGCCAAAAGCGATTTGACAACCGCAGAGGCCACAAGCTGCCGCCTAGTATTCGGGCTAACCGAGAGCTAGAACTGCGAGTAGTCAAAGAGTTGGCGGCCATCTTCCCGGTTTCCGGCATTGTGTGGGAGTACGTCAGGGCTAATGTTGACCTAACCAGCGGGCGCAAAGGGGCGCGTTCTGGGAAAGGGTTTAGCCCGGTGATGGTGGGTCAGAAATTCGCTATCCGAAACTTGGAAGCCATTGCCCCAGTTGTCAAGATGGAAGGCTGGGAGACAGCTAACCTTCGCCGACACCTGGGCCTGGAGAAATCCAAGGACAAGGCCAGCCAAACCCCAGAATCTCATGCCGTAGATGGCGTAGCCCTGGCCGCATCTGAGTTTGTCGCCTACACATCGTTCCAATCAACCCGCTCCCACGGTAAACAGTGGATGGGCGATGTGGCACTAACACCATCCTTATTTCGGGTGATTCGCCGTCCTCCCATTTGCCGCCGACAACTTCACCTACTTCAACCTTCTAAGGGTGGGGATCGACGAAGCTATGGCGGCACCGTAACGCGTCACGGATTCCGTAAGGGCGACCTCGTTCGAGCGGAAATGGCGGGGCGGCAATATGTCGGCTGGGTGAGTGGCGACACAATCCGTCAGGTTTCAGTCAGCGATGCCCATTGGAAGCGACTGGGGCAGTTCTCCGCATCCAAAGTTGAACTGCTCCAACGCTCAGTTAACTTGCTGGCTTCGGGGGTATCGACCCCCACTCAGCCAGCGCTTGTTCCTCCCGACACTCACGCTGTCGCGTAGAGTGCGGGTCTCCCAAGGAGTTTGAGATGAATACTGCGGAGTTGTTGGTTCAGTGTTTGGAAAATGAGGGTGTGGAGTACATCTTTGGCCTGCCGGGGGAGGAGAATCTCCAGTTGTTACAAGCCCTGCGGCGGTCGTCGATTCAGTTCATTACCACCCGCCACGAGCAGGGGGCGGCGTTTATGGCGGATGTCTACGGACGGCTGACGGGCAAGGCGGGGGTGTGTCTGTCTACCCTGGGGCCAGGGGCCACAAATTTGATGACCGGGGTAGCGGATGCCTACCTGGATCGGGCTCCCCTGGTGGCGATTACGGGGCAGGTCGGTACGGATCGGATGCACATCGAGTCCCACCAGTACCTCGACTTGGTGGCGATGTTTGCGCCGGTGACCAAGTGGAATGCCCAGATTGTGCGGCCTAGCAACACGCCGGAAATCGTTCGCAAAGCCTTTAAAATTGCCCAGACCGAAAAGCCCGGTGCCGTTCACATTGACCTGCCGGAAAATATCGCGGACATGGAAGTCCAAGGCTTGCCCCTGCGGAAGGACAGCCAGGAAAAAACCTATGCCTCATTCCAGAGCATTCAGCAGGCGGCGGTGGCCATTTCCCAGGCCAGCAACCCAATGATTTTGGTGGGCAATGGGGCGATTCGTGCCCGTGCCAGTGAGGCATTGACGGAATTTGCCACCCAGCTCAACATCCCTGTGGCCAACACCTTCATGGGCAAGGGCGTGATTCCCTACACCCATCCCCTGGCGTTGTGGACCTTTGGCCTGCAACAGCGGGACTATATTACCTGCGCCATGGAGGCGGCGGATTTGATCATCGCCGTGGGCTACGACCTGGTGGAATATTCCCCCAAACGCTGGAACCCCGACGGCAAGCTGCCAATTTTGCACATCAACCTCACCCACGCCGAGGTAGACAGCAGCTACATCCCCAAAGTGGAGGTGATTGGCGACATTTCTGATTCTCTGCACGAAATTTTGCAGCGGGTGAAGCGCCAAGGCCAGCCGGAACCCGCCGCCCTCAAAGTTCGCGACGAAATCCGCGCCGACTACGAGCAGTACGCCGATGACTACGGCTTCCCCGTCAAACCCCAAAAGCTGATCTACGACCTGCGCCAAGTGCTTGGCCCCGACGACATTGTGATTTCCGACGTGGGTGCCCACAAAATGTGGATGGCCCGCAACTACCACTGTCTGCGGCCCAACACCTGCCTGATTTCCAACGGGTTTGCGGCCATGGGCATCGCCATTCCCGGTGGACTGGCGGCCAAGCTGGTGCATCCTAACCGCAAGGTGGTGGCCGTCACGGGGGACGGCGGCTTCATGATGAACTGCCAGGAACTGGAAACCGCCCTCCGCATCGGCACCGCCTTTGTCACCATTATCTTCAACGATGGCGGCTACGGCCTGATCGAGTGGAAGCAGATGAACTACTACGGCGAGTCTTCCTTTATCCACTTCGGCAACCCCGATTTCGTCAAACTGGCGGAAAGCATGGGACTGAAGGGCTATCGGGTGGAATCCACCGAAGACCTGATCCCGACCTTGAAAACCGCCCTGGAAGACAACGTCCCCGCCGTGATCGACTGTCCGGTGGACTATCGGGAAAATCTGCTGTTCAGCCAAAAGACTAGGGATTTGAGCTGTTTGATTTAGGCTGGAGGATGCCCCCCTAGCGCCCATCGGCCATGACTGCCATGCCCCCCTGCCCCGACCCCAACCTCAATCAGGGTTGGGTGTACCACGACCGGATTTCATCGGCCCAGGCTAAGGGTTCTGTGCTGACCTACTACACCGACCGCTATCACCATTCCAGCCGGGAGGAATGGGCGCAACGGCTGGCAGCGGGGCAACTCTACCGCAACGGGCGGGTTCTCCAAGGGGATGAGGGGCTATCTCCGGGGGATCGGCTGGAGTACCATCGTCCGCCCTGGGCTGAACCCCCGGTACCGCTAGATTTCGGCGTGATCTACGAAGACGCGGATCTGCTGGTGATTGTGAAACCCGCTGGGTTGCCCGTGCTGCCCGGTGGGGCCTTTCTTACCCACACCCTGCTGCATCAATTACAGAAACGCTACCCCCACGAAACCCCCTACCCCATCCATCGCCTGGGACGGGGTACCTCTGGGCTGATGCTGCTGGCCCGGTCGCCCCTGGCCCGGTCGGTGCTGAGCCAGCAGATGCGCCAGGACACCGCCTCCGCCTCCGATCCCCAGGCCCATCACCACATTGTCAAAACCTACCGCGCCCTCACCGAGCCCGGAGCCTTGCCGGATTACTTCACCCTGACCACCCCCATTGGCCCGGTTGATCACCCCTGGCTGGGCCAAGTCTACGCCGCCAGCCCCAATGGACGCTTTGCCCTCAGCCACGGCGAGGTGATTCAGCGATCCCCCACCGCCAACCTCGTCGAAGTCACCATCCGCACCGGACGCCCCCACCAAATCCGCATTCACCTGGCGGCAGCGGGCTATCCTCTCCTCGGCGATCCCCTCTACGGCCTGGGTGGCATCCCCAAAATTACCGACCTCTCCCCTGGCCAAGCCCTGCCTGTGCCAGGGGATTTGGGCTACTGGCTCCAGGCCCATCGCCTCGCCTTGGCCCATCCTCGCACCCAGGCGGCCATGACCTTCACCTGCCCCCAGACCACCGACTTCCCTACCAGCGCTTGGGCGTGAAGGCATCGTCGTTGAGGATCACCACGCTATCCCCCGACTGGGCCAAGACAAAGAGCCCCTGACGATAGGCGTAGCGAGCCACCGCCTCGGGCACCACCATGCCAGCCACGGCCCCAACCGCCTTGACATCCGCATAGCGAGGCATCAGTCGCTTAAATTTGCTGAGCCGCACCAGGTGATCCTTAACGTCCGCTTCGGTGAGCTTACTTTTCACCTCCACTAAAATAGCCTCCGTGGTGTTGACCACCAGGAGGTCAATTTCCAGGCCCTCATCCCCCCGCTGCACCGAAATCTCGGGATAAAATTCGTGCACCTCAATGCCCCGTTCTCGGAACAGCCGCACCACCGCCGGACGCACCTGCCATTCCACAAATTCGCCCAGACGATTGCCCAGTTTCCCAAGCTGCTCGTTCAACTGCTGGTTTTGCTGCTGAATAATTCGCCGTGTTTCCTGTAACTGGCGCTCTGACTCCTGGAATCGCTGATCGGTTTCCTGAAATTGCTGGGCAACCTCGTCAAAAAGACGCCTAGTCTCTTTTTGCCCTTCGGCTAATTCGGCCAGTAAACGCCAGACATCATCCGCTGTGGTGGCCATGGGGATAGTGATAACAATAGAAGTACTCTAATCCTAGCATCGCCTGTCGCTGAACCCATGGCCGAGGAACTTGCCCCTAGGCTTGGGACTGCCGCCAGCGCCAGCGTTGATCGAGCAAGGTTTGACTCAGCACCCGCAGGGGTTCGTTAGTTTCGCCAGAAAACAGGGCAAAATCCACTGGCCCCCAGGTTTGTTCCGCCTGTTCGGCCAAATCGAGCAGGGCCGGATCATCTAGGGAGATGCGATGATTCAGCCGCAGGGTCACCAAGGGAAGCCCATTATGGCCCGCCCCAGAGACCAGCCCCCAATCGTACTGATCGAGCAAGGATTGCAGCCCTGCACCGGAGGCCGACCGAAAGGACTCTAGTTGTTGCTGCTTTTGATGGAGTTCTTGCAGGAGTTGGTGATCGGTGAGCATCGTACCCCTCTGCCCTATAACTGTGTTGACCCTACTATGAGTGTAAAGGGCGGCTAGGGGCCTAGAGATAAAGACTTTCTGTTGCTATTGAGCCCTAGCCCGTCTAGGCCTGCCATGATGATGATCAGCCTTGCACCCCATCGGTGCCGGGATGAAGCCTGTCCTTTAAGCCATTGTTTACCCCCGAGTCCATGTCCTCCTTTGACTACATCAAACTTGATCAGTTCCTCAAGCAAGTCCAGATCGCGGCCAGCGGTGGGCAGGCCAAGGTGATGGTGCAGGGGGGAGAGGTACAGGTGAATGGCGAGGTGGAGGTGCGCCGGGGTCGCAAGCTGGTGAACGGCGACCGGGTGGCGGTGGCGGGGCAGCAGTTTACGGTGGATTTGCAGGCCTTGATCTAAGGCCCCAATGCCTTCTCAAGGGTTCCGACCCAAGGGTTCCGAATTCAGCCTTCTGGGCCTAGGGATACGGGCCGTTCTCGGGCCTTGCGCTGGGGTGATCGGGGTAGCGACGGGTCGATCCCAGGGGATCGACGGCCCTGGGGCGATCTCGCCCTGGGACGGTAGACGATGGATGACGATTGACCGCTCCGATCAGGTAGGCTGTAATACGTAACGCCATGCACCATTCCAGAGGCACCGTCTGACTATGATGCTGAAGTCCACCACGCGCCATGTGCACATCTATACCGCCGTTGTTGAGAATAATGCCCTGGTGCCCAGCGAAGATCGCCTCACCCTTGATGTCGATCCTGACAATGAGTTCAACTGGTCAGAGGAAGCCCTGAAGGCCGTCTATGGTGAGTTTGATCGCCTTGTGGACGCCGCTGAGGGTGAAGACTTGACCGACTATAACCTGCGTCGCATTGGCTCAGATTTAGAGCATTTCATTAAAACCCTGCTGAAAACGGGCCAAATTAGCTACAACCTCAAGAGCCGCGCCCTGAACTACAGCATGGGTCTACCCCAGGTGGTTCCTGAATAGGATGACGTCAACGCAGTCTGAGGGGCATCTCCCTAGGGCATTGGGAAACCCGTCGGGCTTGAAGCTGCCATGGGGGATTCCTGGCCTAGCCCGTGAGCCAGGTCAAGGGGCTGTCGCGGATGTTGTCGCGGATTAGGAAGGGAGGCTTGCCATGAAATTAAAACGCGGAACCGTCATGCTGGTGGGTGTAGCCCTGCTGCTAGGAGCCGGTGTGCTGATGGGTGAGCTGCGCCAAAGCCGTCTACCCAACAGCACCGTTCAGGAAGGCCAAGGGCCAATTTTCCGCTTTGCCGAAGCCGACGTGGCCACTGTAACCGTGGTACGCAACGGCGAAACCCTAGTCTTTGAGGGCGATGGAGAAGGCAACTGGCAAATGATCGAGCCCGAGAACCAGGTAGCGGAACCTGGGGCGGTGGCTTTTTTGCTAAGCCGCTTAATCACCGACTCTCCCTTGCAACGGGTGACCATGGCGGCGGATCAACTGGCCGACTTTGGCCTAGACCAACCCCAAGGCCAAGTCACGGTGGTCTTGCAGGACGGTACCGAGCACCTGCTCCACCTCGGCGGCCCCGACTTTAGCGGCAACGCCAACTACGCCATCGTTGACCCCACAGACGGGTGGCCCCCGGAACAGCCCACGGGGGACTACGAGGTGCTGGTGGTCACTCGCGATGTGGCCAACGGCATCAATCGCCCCCTAGAGGAATGGAAAATGCCCGGGGCTGACGAACCCAGCAACTAGGCCACAGCCAGGTGCTAAGATTCCAGAGTTCCCTGGGTCTATCCCCTTCCGACCATGGCTTCTCCGACGGCAATTTTGCTGGTGTCTTGCCCCGACCAAAAGGGGCTTGTGGCCAAACTGGCTAACTTTATCTACGCCAACGGCGGTAACATTCTCCATGCCGATCAACATTGCGATCCCGAGGCAGGGCTTTTTCTGTCGCGGCTGGAGTGGGAACTGGAGGGCTTTAATCTGCCCCGAGACCTGATTGGCCCCGCCTTCAACGCCATTGCCCAACCCCTAGGAGCCACCTGGCAACTCAGCTTTTCCGACGATGTGCCCCGCCTATCGATCTGGGTTAGCCACCAGGATCACTGCCTACTGGATTTGCTCTGGCGACACCAAGCCGGAGAGTTTAAGGCCGAAATTCCCCTGATCATCAGCAACCATCCCACCCTTAAGCCCATCGCCGACCAGTTCGGCATCACCTTCCACCATATCCCCATCACCAAGGACAGCAAAGCCGAGCAGGAACAGACCCAACTCGCCCTGTTGCAGCAATACGGCATTCACCTCGTGGTGCTTGCCAAGTATATGCAGGTGCTCTCACCCAATTTCCTGAAGACCTACAGCCAGGTCATCAACATTCACCACTCTTTCCTGCCCGCCTTTATGGGGGCCAACCCCTACCAACGCGCCTACCAACGGGG